>VBCM01000195.1 GCA_005883675.1 Betaproteobacteria bacterium | reverse complement strand
GCCATGGCCGAGCGTGTCCGCGCCGGCGGCATGGCGGCGGTGCTCGACACCGCGATCGGCCGGATGTTTCCGTCGGCCTTTGGCGCGAAGCATCCCGAGGTGATCGCAGCGCGCAAGGTGGCGCTCGCGGCCGTCGATCCGCAGTGCTTCGCCCGCGCCTGCCTGGCGCTCGCCGCGCTCGATCTCACACGCGATGCGCCGAAGATCAAGAACCCGACGCTCGTGCTCTGCGGGGCGCTCGACCAGACGACGCCACCGGCGGACGCGCGGGCGCTTGCAGCGCTTATTCCCGGCGCGCGCTACGACGAAATCGCGGATGCCGGCCACTGCCCAATGCTCGAGCAGCCGGCGGCGCTCACCGAGAAGATGCAGCGCTTTCTCGGGCGCTGAGCTAACCTTGCCGGGTGCGTTTCGATGATCTGCCGGTCTGGCGCGAGGCTGATTTCCGCGGCCGCCTGGATTGGTATCGCGCCGTCTCGACCAACCGGCTGCCCGCCAAGTACCTGATCGCCGCGCGCGTGCCGGCGCGCTGCGCGCTCGAGGCGCCGGAAGCTGATCTCTGGCACGCGTTCGACGCCCGCACGGACGAATTTCTATGCCTGCGCGATGCGATCCGCGGCGGCGCCGCGCTGCCATGCGAGCGAGTGCGACCAAGCCTACTCGACCTCGCGGCGGAACTCGCGCGGCGGATGCTCACGCATTGCAACTTCTGCCGCTGGGAATGCGGCGTCGACCGCTCGGTCGGTGCGAAGCTCGGCGCGTGCAAGCTGGCGGCCGAGACGCGCGTGTCCACCTACTTTCACCATCGCGGCGAGGAGCTCATCTATCGCGGCCGCGGCGGCTCGGGCACGATTTTCTTTACCTCATGCAACATGCGCTGCGCGTTCTGCCAGAACGGCGACATCTCCACTGACCGGCTAAACGGCGAAGCGATAACCGCGCGCACATTGGCGACCATGGCGTGGCAGCTGCGCACCGAGGGCTGCCACAACGTGAACTGGGTAGGCGGCGATCCGGCAATACATCTGCACACGATCGTGGCCGCGATCGCCATGCTGGAAGACCTTAGGCCGAGCGGCGCGGACCTCGCCTCGGCACTGCCGAGCAAGGCCGACTGGTTCAACGACCAGGCGGCCGCGCACGCGCGCTACGCGGGCTGCTTCAATGCGCCACAGCTCTGGAACTCGAACTTCTACCTCTCGGACGAGGCGATGAAGCTGCTGCGCGTGCTGATAGATGTGTGGCTTCCGGATCATAAGTTCGGCCCGGGCCGCTGCGCGATCGAGCTCGCGCGAACGCCACGCTACTGGGAAACGGTCAACGCGCACCTACTAAAGCTTCGCGACTGGGGCGAGGACTTCACCATCCGGCACCTCGTGATGCCCGGCCACGTCGACTGCTGCACGCTGCCGGTGCTCGACTGGATCGCAGCTCACCTGCCCGGCACGCCGGTCAATATCATGGACCAGTACCACCCGGACAACTACTGCGACCCCGGTAACGTCAAGTACCAGGAGCGCTACGCCCCGCTCGCCCGCCGGCCCTCGCCGCGCGAGATTCGCTCCGCGTTTCGTCATGCGCGTGAGCTAGGACTGCCGTTCGAGTCCCTTTCCTATGAGCGCAACACCACAGGGCTACGCGCCTAGTCGTGTCAACGCGTCCAAATCATCGCTGTCGAGCGATCGACACGCCAGCTCCCGGTGCTTCGTCGCGTGTACGGCCGCGGTCGCTGGCGTAAACTCAAGGGCACAGCAACCGTGCGAACAATTCACGGTGAAACGCGCCGCGCCGAAATCCATTGGTACGACTGAGCATGGCACGCGACGCTAATTACGCTCTCTGCATCAAGAACCGTGCGGCCGAAGACTTGGAGCTGCGAAAGGTCTACCGCGTGCTGCAGGATGACGCGGCCGCCGCGGACGGTTATGTGCGCGTTATTGACGAGTCCGGTGAAGACTATCTGTACCCTGCACAGTATTTTGTTTTCATTGAGCTGCCAAAGAAGGCAATGCGCGCGTGGGCACGAACTACCCGCCACGCGAAACGCACCTCACGCTCATTGAGCGCGTCCAGAAATCGCTGAAGCAAGCGGCGCACTCCTGATGAACAAAATTGCCGTCATGGGTGCCGGCGCGATCGGCTGCTATTACGGCGGCATGCTGGCGCGCGCGGGGCGCGATGTGACGCTCATCGGCCGGCCGACGCACGTGGAAGCGATACGCCGTGCGGGCCTGCGTTTCGAGACCAAAGCGTTTGACGAGCGTGTGCGCGTGCACGCGAGCAGTGAGCCGCAGGCGGTGCATGGCGCCGAGCTCATCCTCTTCTGCGTGAAGTCGCAGGACACGGAGAGCGCCGGCAGGGCGCTTGCACCCCATGTCGCGCTCGAGGCCGCCATCGTCTCGATGCAGAACGGCGTGGACAATGCCGAGCGGCTCGCGGCGGTGCTCGGCCGTGAGGTGATACCGGCGGTGGTGTACGTCGCGGTGGAGATGGCCGGACCCGGGCATGTGCGCCACCATGGGCGCAGCGAGCTGGCGATCGGCCGGGCCGCAGTGAGCGAGGCAATCGCGGCGGCCTTTGTCGCCGCCGGCGTGCCGGTGGAAATCTCCGAGAACGTAATAGGCGTGCTGTGGGCAAAGCTGGTCGTCAATTGCGCGTATAACGCGCTCTCCGCGATCACGCAGCTTCCGTATGGACGCCTCGTTGAAGGCGCCGGCATCCCGGCCGTGATGCGCGACGTCGTGGAGGAGTGCCTGGACGTCGCGCGCGCCGCGCGCATAGAGATCCCGGGAGACATGCACAAGGCGACGGAACGAATCGCGCAGACCATGCCGGGACAGTTCTCCTCCACCGCGCAGGATCTCGCGCGCGGCAAGAAGACCGAGATCGATCACCTGAACGGCGTGGTGGTGCGCAAAGGCGAGGCGCTCGGCGTGCCGACGCCGGCCAATCGCATGCTGGTCGCGCTGGTGAAGCTGCTGGAAGGGGCTAAGAACCGCTGAACCAGTTGTAGCCCTTGTCCTCCCAGTAGCCGCCGGGATATTCGTTGGTGACGAACATCGCGGTGATGTGCTTCGGGTTCTTGAAGCCGAGCTTGGTGGGGATGCGCAGCTTCATGGGATAGCCGTACTTCGGCGGCAGGATCTCGTCGCCGTAGCGCAGCGCGATGATGGTCTGCGGATGCAGCGCGGTCGCCATGTCGATCGACCCGTAGTAGTCGTCGGCGCACTGGAAGCCGACGTACTCGACGCAGATGTGGCGCGTCACCTGCGACACCTGCGCCAGCGCGTAGAGCTGGGCGAGCGTCCAGGGCTTGCGTTCCCGGATCATGCCGGCGAGCTCGAGCTTATAGGAGGAGCCGTCGACTTCGACGACCTCGTCCTCGCTGTAGTAGGCGTTGAACGGGAACGGCCGCGTGATGCGGCTTTCCGGGAACTCGGGCGCGAGCCGGTGAGGATTGAAGAGCCATTGCTGCGCGCCATCGTTCCAGCGCGACATGGCCATGAGCACGCGCTGCACGCTTTCCTGCTCGGTGATATTGCAACCGGTGAGGAGCGAGAGCGCGCCGAGCGAGAGGCCGCGCTTGAGGAAGAGCCGGCGCTCGAGGTTCGCGATGGCGGGCGTGCGCAGCAACTCGAATTTTCGGTTCACGACGCCCTCCGGAATCGGCCGGTGAACATGGTCGGGAAAGTGCGCGGCACGAGGAGCACCATGAGGACATGCACGAGCACGATGAAGGCGACGGCGGCCATAGCGAAGAAGTGGAGGTAGCGCGCGCCTTCGTAGTCGCCCATCAGCGCCGCGAGCGAGTAGAGCTGAACCGGTTTCCAGATCGCGAGGCCGGAGAGAACCATGACGGCGAGCGCGATGATCAGCGCGAGGTATGCCGCGCGCTGCGCGGCGTTGTAGACCGAGAGGTCATCATGCGCGAGGCGCCCGCGCAGCGCCTCGCCGACGTCATGCAGCACGGCGCGCGGCGAGATCGGTAGCAGCTTGCGCCGGAAATGGCCCGACGCGATGCCATAGACCAGGTACACGAGGCCGTTCAGGGCGAAGAGCCACATGCCGGCGAAGTGCCACTGCAGCGCGCCGGCGAGCCAGCCGCCGAGGGTGATTTGCGGGGGGAACTCGAAACCGAATAAAGGCGAGGCGTTATAGATCTGCCAGCCGCTCGTGATCATGATGAGGACGGCGAGCACGTTGACCCAATGGGTGATGCGGACGACCAGTGGATGAATCAGCATGGCATGCTCCCGTCGCGCGTTGGTCGCGCCAGTACCGGCGACCTTACACCCGGCGCCACGTGGTCGCGGCGCCCTTGTCCTCCAGCACGATACCCCGGTCGGCGAGTTCCTGCCGGATGCGGTCGGCTTCGGCGAAGTTTTTCTGCTCCCGGGCGCGCCCGCGCGCGGCGATGCGCTCCTCGATCCATTGAGCGGACACGCCGATCGGCGCTGCCTGGAGGAATTCGCGCGGCTGGCGTTGCAAGAGGCCAAGCACGCCGCCGAGCGCCTTGAGCTGGGCGGCCGCATGCGCGTCGCCCTGGAAGCTGCGATTGGCGAGCTGGTGCAGCTCGGCGATCGCCTCCGGCGTGCCGAAGTCGTCGTTCATGGCGTCGCGGAAGCGCGCGGCCTGCGGCTCGTTCCAGTCGACCGGCGCGGGCGCGGCCGGGTGCTCGTGCAGCGCGGTGTAGAGGCGCGTGAGCGAGTGCTTGGCTTCGTCGAGATTCGCGTCGGTGTAGTTGAGCTGGCTGCGGTAATGCGAGCGCAATAGAAAAAAGCGCACTACTTCCGGGTCGTAGCGCTTGAGGACGTCGCGCACGATGAAGAAGTTGCCGAGCGACTTCGACATCTTCTCGTCGTCGACGCGCAGGAAGCCGTTATGCAGCCAGTATCTGACGAACGGCTTGCCGGTCGCGCCCTCCGACTGCGCGATCTCGTTCTCGTGATGCGGAAACTGCAGGTCCATGCCGCCGCCATGGATGTCGAACTGCTCGCCAAGCAGCGCGCAGCTCATCGCCGAACACTCGATGTGCCAGCCGGGACGGCCCTCGCCCCACGGCGAGGGCCACTTCGGCTCGTCGGGCTTGGCGCGCTTCCACAGCACGAAGTCGAGCGGGTCCTCCTTGCTCGCATCGACTTCGACGCGCTCGCCCCGCGAAATTGACGTCGCCGGAAGCCGAGCGGTAGGCGAGATGCTTTTCCTCGAGGCGGCCGATGAGCGCCTGCATCTCGGGCACGTACTGCGTGGCGCGCGGCTCGTGGTCGGGCTTTTCCACGCCGAGCGCGGCGGCGTCTTCGTCCATGTAGCGGATGAAGCGCTCGGTCAGCGCCTCTACCGGCTCGCGGTTTTCCGCTGCCCGGCGGATGATCTTGTCGTCGATATCGGTGATATTGCGCACATAGGTGACGCGATAGCCGCTCGCGCGGAGCCACCGGCGCACCATGTCGAACACCACCATGAAACGGGCGTGACCCAGGTGCAAATAGTCGTACACGGTGATGCCGCACACATACATGCGCACGTCCGGCGGACGCAGGGGGACGAACGGCTGCTTTTGGCGCCCGAGGCTGTTGTAGATCTTCAGTGTTTCGATTGTGGACCGGCGCGCGTTAGTCTAGAATCAAGACTCTTTCGTAGGGCCTTGAAAATATAACACAATGCTGAATCTCAACGCCCCGCGCGAATGGCTCCGTGGCGGCGTCATCGTAGCGTTTGCGTTCATTGTCGGCGCAGCCGCTGCGGCGCGCGCCGACGATCTGCAGGATGCGCAGCAACTCTTCAAGTCCGGACATGCGCAGCAGGCGCTCGAGCGCGTGAATCGCGCGCTCGCTGCGAATCCGCGCGAGCCGCAGGCGCGCTTTCTCAAAGGCCTGATCTTCACCGAGCAGGGAAAGCAGCAGGAAGCGCTCGACATCTTCGCGAAGCTCACGCAGGACTATCCGAATCTCCCCGAGCCGTACAACAACCTCGCGGTGATCTACGCGGGCCAGGGCCAATACGACAAGGCGCGCGCTGCGCTCGAGCAGTCGATCCGCACGCATCCGAGCTATGCGACCGCCTATGAGAATCTGGGCGACGTGTATGCCAAGCTCGCGAGCCAGGCCTATGGCAAGGCATTGCAGCTCGACTCGTCTAATGCTGGCGCCCAGAACAAGCTCTCGCTCGTGCGTGAGCTCGTGCGCGAGCCAACACCGAAGCCCGTCGCTGCGGCGCCCGTAGCGAAAGAGCCGCCGGCCCAGGTCGCAGCAGTAGCGCCGAAGGCGCCGGAAAAGCCGGCGGCCGACGCGACGACGGAAGTGATGCAGGCCGTCAACGGCTGGGCGCAGGCCTGGTCCAAGCAGGACGTCGACGGCTACCTCGGGTACTACGCCAAGGACTTCCAGACCCCGGGCGGCGAGGCGCGCGACGCCTGGGAAAAGACCCGGCGCACGCGCATCAGCGGCGCGAAATCGATCCAGGTCGGCATCGACTCGCCCAACGTGACCATGCACTCGCCCGAGCAGGCGAGCGTCAGCTTCCGGCAGACTTACCGTTCCGACAAGCTCAACACCAAGAGCCGCAAGACCCTGGAGCTCGTGAAGCTGGATGGCCGGTGGCTGATACGCGAGGAAAAGGCAGGCAAGTGAGGCGATTTGCGATCGCGCTCGCCGCGGCTGCGCTGGTCGATGGGCTGATCGCCGATTACCCCAACTTCAGGTTGGCGTATCTCGTGCGGGGCGATCTGCTGCTCGCGCGGGCACGGCCGCTCGAGACCTTCGGCAACGTGGTGAAGACCGTGCCACAGGAGCGCGTCGAAGGCTTGCGCGAGGAAGCGCTCGCGCGGCTGCGCGCGCTGCGCGAGCGGCCCACCGAGGATCTGCTCCCGCGCTACGTACTGCAGCTCAACCCCGAGCAGAAGCACGCGCTGGTGGTCGACTCGCGCCGCTCACGGCTGTTCGTGTATGCCAACGACGGCGGCAAGCCGCGCCTCGTCGCCGATTACTACGTGACGCTCGGCAAGAACGGCATCGAGAAGACGCGCGAGGGCGATCAGAAGACGCCCATCGGCGTCTACCACGTGACGGCCAACCTGCCGCGCAAGAAGCTCACCGACTTTTATGGCGCCGGGGCATTTCCCATCAACTACCCGAATGAATGGGACCGCCGGCAGGGCCGCAACGGCCATGGCATCTGGCTGCACGGCGTGCCCTCCGACGTCTACAGCCGCCCGCCGCGCGCGAGCGACGGCTGCATCGTGCTCTCGAACCCGGACCTCGTCTCCCTCGGCCGGCAGCTCGAGATCGGGCTCACGCCGGTGATCATCGCCGACGAAGTCGAATGGAGCGACGCGCCGGCGCTCGAAGCCGAGCGCGCATCGCTCGCCGCGGCGCTCGAGCAATGGCGCGCCGACTGGCAGAGCCGCGACAGCGAGCGCTATCTCGCGCACTATTCGCAGCGCTTCGCCGCGCCGGGACAGGATTTCGCCTCCTGGGCTGCGCACAAGCGCAAGGTCAACGGCGCGAAGGCGTGGATCAAGGTGGGCCTCGGACGAGTGAGCATGCTGCGCTACCCGCGCGAGCGCGACGTGGTCGTGGTGACGTTCGTACAGGACTACCGCTCCAATGGTCTTTCGAACGCGATGAAGAAGCGCCAGTACTGGGCGAAGGAAGCGGGCGCCTGGAAAATCATCTACGAAGGACCCGGATGAAGCTCTCCCATCTTTTCGCGCTGTCGGCCGCCGCCATGGTGCCGGCCGGCGCGCTCGCCGCCGATCCGCAGGTCGATCTGCGCACCAATCTCGGCAGCATTCGCTTGGAGCTCTATCCGGCCAAGGCGCCGAAGAGCGTCGAGAACTTCCTGCAGTACGTGAAGGAAGGACAGTACGACGGCACGGTGTTTCACCGCGTGATCCCGGGCTTCATGATCCAGGGCGGCGGCTTCGATAAGGATTTCCGGCAGAAGAAGACGCGCAGCCCGATCGCCAACGAAGCGCAAGGCGCGGTGAAGGCCGGCCTCAAGAACGACAGCGGCACGATCGCCATGGCGCGCACCGCGGATCCAAACTCCGCCACCGCGCAGTTCTTCATCAACGTCAACGACAACAGCTTCCTCAACTGGGGCGATCCGCGCAGCGACGGCAACGGCTACGCCGTGTTCGGCAAAGTGGTGTCGGGGATGGACGTGGTGAACAAGATCGCGAAGCTTCCCACCGGAGCGGGCGGCCCGTTCCCGCGCGACGTGCCGAAGCAGCCGGTCCTGATCGAATCGGCCACCGTGGTCGAACCGAAGTCGAAGTAGTTGCCCTCGCTTTTCATCTCCGATCTTCACCTGAGCGAAGATCGGCCAGCCGCTAACGAGCGTTTCTTCCGGTTTGTTGAGCACGACGCCGCCGGGGCGGACGCGCTCTACGTGCTCGGCGATCTGTTCGAGTACTGGATCGGCGACGAGGACCTCGAGACGCCGTTCAATGCGCTGATCGCGGGCTTCCTGCAGCGGCTCGCCGACAGCGGCACCCGGGTGCGGGTAATGCACGGCAACCGCGACTTCCTGCTCGGCGAGGCGTTCTGCGAAGCAAGCGGCGCGCAACTACTCGCCGATCCCACGGTCATTGACGGCACGCTGCTCATGCACGGTGACACGCTCTGTACCGATGATCACGACTACCAGGCGTGGCGGCGCACGGCACGCTCGGCGGAGTGGCAGCGCGCGTTCCTGGCGAAGCCGCTCGGCGAGCGGCGCGCGACCGTGCAGGGGCTGCGCGACAAGAGCAAGGAAGTGATCCAGGCGAAGCCCGCCGAGATCATGGATGTCAACGAGGGTGCGGTGCGCGAGGCGCTACGTCGGCACGGCGTCGCGCGGCTCATCCACGGCCACACTCACCGGCCGGGAAAGCACGCGCTCGAGCTCGACGGCCGGCGCTGCGAGCGCTGGGTACTGCCCGACTGGTATGGCCGCGGCGGCTACCTCGAGCTCGCCGGTAGCCGCGCGCGGCTCATCCGCTGGTAAATCTTTCCCGCGGGCAAGCCTTTAGAGGCCAAGGCGCGCGCTGCGAGCCCGGGTACGGCGGTTGCTCGGCCGGGACTTGCCCACACCGGAAAGGACGCCGCCATGCCGAAGACCCGCAGCAAAAGCGCGAACGCCATCGACCTCCTCAAGGAAGACCACGCCAAGGTGAAGAAGGCGTTCAAGGAGTTCGAGAACATGGACCGCTCGGACACCGAGAGCTGCCGCCAGCTCATCGCCACCGTGTGCGAGGACCTGAAAGTGCACACCACGCTGGAAGAGGAAATCTTCTATCCCGCGGTGCGCGCCGCGATCGAGGACGAGGACATCATGAACGAGGCAGCGGTCGAGCACGAGACGGCAAAGATGCTGATCGAGCAGCTCGAGAACGCCGGCCCGGACGATCCCAACTACTTCGCCACCTTCACCGTGCTCGGCGAGTACGTCATGCACCACGTGAAGGAAGAGGAAGGCGAGATGTTCCCCGAGGCGAAGAAGGCGCAGGACCTCGATCTCGAGGCGCTCGGCGAGCAGATGAAGACGCGCAAGGAAGAGCTGGTCGGCCAGGCGGAGAAAGCGTGACGGCAAGGCAACCGGATTCGCGGCCGGCGGACCGCTCGCAGATGGCGCCGGGCGACGAAGCGGCGCCCGCCACACCGGGCACCGGCGAAGACATCTGCCCGCAATGCAACGGCAGCGGCAAGCGCAACGGCAAGCGCTGCGAGAACTGCGCCGGCACCGGCAAGATCATCCGCGGCGTCGGCGGCGCTTAAATCCCGGCGCGGGCGTTACCTGACCGAGGCGGCGGCACGCTCGTCGGCAAGTGGTAGGACGAGCGTGAACGTGCTGCCCCTGCCGGGCTCGCTCGCCACCTCGAGCTCGCCGCCCAGGAGCCGCGTCAGCTCGCGGCTGATCGAGAGGCCGAGGCCCGTGCCGCCGTACTGGCGGCTCGTCGAGCCGTCGGCCTGCTGGAACGCCTCGAAGATGAGGCGCTGCTTGTCGGGCGCGATGCCGATGCCGGTGTCGCTCACCGCAAAGGCCACGGCCTTCGGCCCGTACGGCGCGATGCGCAGGCGCACATTGCCCTGGCGCGTGAACTTGAAGGCGTTGGCGATCAGGTTCTTCAGCACCTGCTTCACACGCGTCGCATCGGTGCGGATCGTCTCCGGCAGGCCCGGCGCGAGCTCGACCGCGAACTCGAGCTTCTTCTCGCGCGCCATCTCGCGGAAGGTGCGCTCCATGTCGTCGCGCAGCTCGGCGAGCCGCGTCGGCGCCATATGCAGCACGGTGATCGCGCCGGCCTCGATCTTGGCGAGGTCGAGGAGATCGTTGATCAGCCCGAGGAGATCCATGCCCGACGCATAGATGGTCTGCGCGAAGCGCACCTGCTTCGCGTCGAGCCGGCCGCCGGCATTGTCGGCGAGCAGGCGCGCCAGGATCAGCAGGCTGTTGAGCGGCGTCCTCAGCTCGTGCGACATATTGGCGAGGAACTGCGACTTCGATTCGCTCGCGCGCTCCGCTTCGGTCTTGGCGCGCACCAGCTGCGCCTCGACGCGCTTTCTCTCCGTAAGGTCGCGCGTCACCTTGGCGAAGCCGATGAGCTTGCCGCTCTCGTCGTGCACCGCGCTCAGCATCACGCTCGCCCAGAAGGTCGAGCCGTCCTTGCGCACGCGCCAGCCCTCTTCCGCAAGGCGGCCCTCGCGCGCCGCGACCTCGAGCTCGCGGCGCGGCTTGCCGGCCGCCACGTCCTCCTCGAGGTAGAAGCGCGAGAGGTGCTCGCCGATGATCTCGTCGGCGCGGTAGCCCTTGATGCGCTCGGCGCCCGCGTTCCAGCTCGCGACGCGCCCTTCGGCGTCGAGCATGTAGATCGCGTAGTCGACCACGCTCTCCACCATCAGGCGAAAGCGCCCTTCGGTCTCGGCGAGCGCCCGCGTGCGCTCCTCGACACGCGTCTCGAGCTCGTCGCGCGCGGCGTGCAGCTGCGCAAGCACGGCGCAGAGCATGAGGCCGGTCACCGAAACGGTGCTGACGAAGACGAGCAGCAACAACAGCGATTCGTTGCTCGGCGTCTCGGTAAAAGGGCCGCTGTAGCGCCCGAGCGTGTACCAGAGCGCCATGGCGCAGATCACGGCGCTGGTGGTCGTCACTTCGCGCTGGCCGAAGCGGAACGCCGCCCAGATGACGAACGGCACCATGACGAAGGTGCGGCCCGCGCCGCCGGCGAAGACGAGCTCGCCCGCCGCGAGCAGCAGCACGGCGAACGCGATCGCCTCCAGCACCTTCTCGCGCGTCCAGCGCATACCCGGCACCGACCACGTCAGCACGAGCGGCGTGAAGAGCAGCATGCCGCAGGCATCGCCCTGCCACCACGTCCACCAGTTCGACGCGAGGTCCAGCGGCGGCAACGGATAAATGACCGCGAGCGGCAACAGGGCCAGCGTCGGCGCGATCACCGCGCCGCCGACGACCAGGCCGACGAAGATGGCGACGTCCCGCACACGCACGAAGCGCCGCGGCACGCCGATCCGGCGGCTGAGCAGCGTGGCGATGGTGTAGGCCTGCAGGCTCGAGCCGGTGGCGATCACCGCCGATGCGAGCACCGCGCCTTCGATCGTCAGATTGGCGGCGACGCTGCCCACCCAGATGCCGGGCCAGAGGCGCCTTCCCCCGAGGAGCAGTGCGGCGAGGGCGATGCCCGACGGCGGCCACACGGCGGTCGCGTAGCCGGGCGGTATGGCCACCAGCAGGGAAGCCTTCGCCGCCGCGAAGTAGACGGCGGCGAGGAGCGCTACCTGGAGCGCGCGGCGCACGCCGCTAGCTTAACCCGCGCTCCAGATCCGCCTTTAGATCGGCCACCGCCTCCAGGCCGACGGCGATGCGCACCAGCCCTTCGGTGATCCCGGCCGCGGCCCGCGCCTCCGGCGAGATGCGCCCATGCGTGGTGCTCGCCGGATGAATGATGGTGGTCTTCACATCGCCGAGGTTCGCGGTGATGGAGACGAGCCGCGTGCGATCGATGACGCGCCACGCGGCCGCGCGGCCGCCCTTCACTTCGAAGGACAGCACCGACCCCGCCGCGCGCTGCTGGCGCCGGGCGAGCTCGTGCTGCGGATGCGACTCGAGCCCCGGGTAGTGCACGCGCTCGACGGCCGGGTGCCGCTCGAGCCAGCGCGCGAGCTCCAGCGCCGCCGCCGACTGCGCCGTCATGCGCAGTTGCAGCGTCTCGAGGCCCTTGAGCAGCACCCAGGCATTGAACGGTGAGAGCGCCGGGCCCGCGGTGCGCAGAAACGCCGTCATCGGCTCGCCGACAAGGGATTTCGCGCCGGCGACGGCGCCACCCATCACGCGCCCCTGTCCGTCGATGTACTTCGTCGCCGAATGGATCACGAGGTCCGCGCCAAGCTCGAGTGGCCGCTGCAGTGCCGGCGTGCAGAACACGTTGTCCACCGCGAGCAGCGCGCCCGCCGATTTCGCCACCTTGGCGAGCGCCGCGATATCGGAAATCTCCGTGAGCGGATTCGACGGTGTCTCGAGGAAGAGCAAACGAGTGCGCGGCTTGAGCGCCGCGCGCCAATCGTCCACACGCGTCGGCGAGACGAAGGTCGTCTCGATGCAGAAGCGGCCGAGGATGTTGCTGAAGAGCTGGATCGTGGCGCCGAACACGGCGTTGGAGCACAGCACGTGGTCGCCTGCCTTGAGGTGCACGAGCGCGGTCGCGAGGATCGCGGCCATGCCGGAGGCGGTGGCGACGCAGCTCTCCGCGCCCTCGAGCGCCGCGAGCCGGTCCTGGAACATGGCGACGGTGGGGTTGGTGTAGCGCGAGTACACCATGCCCTCCTCGCCGCCCGCGAAGCGCGCGGCGGCCTGCGCCGCGTTGTCGAACACGAAGCTCGAGGTGAGGTAGAGCGCCTCGGCGTGCTCCTGGAACTGGCTGCGCACCTGGCCGGCGCGCACGCCCAGTGTTGCGATCTCTAGCTCTTTGTCCATAAAAAAACCCGGCCGCCGCAGTTGTCGCTAAACGGGTCCGGGTTTTCGGGCACGCTTTAGCGGCATTTGTTACGCGCCCGCAAGCTGTGGCTCAAATCGGCGCGAGAAAAGCGACTATATCAGGCGGCGAGATTCAAATCTAGTTGGGCGGCGTCTTCCTCGCTCGCATCGCGCGCGGCGTCGCGCTGCGTCTCGATGGTGCGCAGGTAGTCGATGGTGACGTCGCCAGTGACGTAGTGGCCGTCGAAGCACGAGGTCTCGAAGTTCGCGAGCCCCGGATTGGCGCGCCGCACCGCGTCCTCGAGCTGATCGAGATCCTGGTAGATGAGGGCGTCGGCGCCGATCTCGCGGCACACCTCCTCCTCGCTTCTGTGGGCAGCAATGAGCTCCCCTCGCGTGGGCATGTCGATGCCGTAGACGTTCGGAAAGCGCACCGGCGGCGCGGCGGAGGCGAAGAATACCTTGCGGGCGCCCGACTCGCGCGCCATCTGCACGATCTCGCGGCTCGTCGTGCCACGCACGATCGAGTCGTCGACCAGCAGCACGTTCTTGCCGCCGAACTCCATCGCCATGGGATTCAGCTTCTGGCGCACCGAGCGCTTACGCACGGCCTGGCCGGGCATGATGAAGGTGCGGCCGATGTAGCGGTTCTTGACGAACCCCTCGCGATACGGAACGCCGAGCGCGGTGGCGAGCTGCAAGCCCGAGGGACGGCTCGAGTCGGGAATCGGGATCACCACGTCCACGTCGAGGTGCCGGTACTGGCGGCGGATCTTCTCGGCGAGCTTCTCGCCCATGTTGAGCCGCGCCTCGTAGACCGAGGCGCCGTCGATGAGCGAATCGGGCCGCGCGAGGTAGACGTACTCGAAGATGCAGGGATTCAGGCTCGCGTGCGGCGCGCACTGCTGGCTGTGCAAGCGCCCGTCCTCGTCGATGAAGATCGCTTCTCCCGGGCCGATGTCGCGCAGCACGCGAAAGCCGAGCGCGTCCACCGCCACCGATTCGGAGGCCACCATGTACTCGGTGCCCGCGGGCGTCTCGTTGTAGCCGATCACCGCCGGCCGGATGCCGTACGGATCGCGGAACGCGAGCACGCCGTAGCCCGCAATCATCGCCACGACCGCATAGGCGCCGCGCACGCGCCGGTGCACGTTGGCAACCGCGGTGAAGATGGTCTGCGGCTCGAGGCGCAGCTTCACCGAGGCCTGCTCCAGCTCGTGCGCGAGCACGTTGACCAGCACCTCCGAATCGGAGCCGGTATTGATGTGCCGCAGGTCAGTGCGGAACATCTCGTCCTTCAGCTGCTCGGTGTTCGTGAGGTTGCCGTTGTGGCCGAGCACGATGCCGAAGGGCGAGTTGACGTAGAAGGGCTGCGCCTCGGCGGCCTTGAACGCCGAGCCCGCCGTCGGGTAGCGGCAGTGCGCGATGCCGATGTTGCCGGCGAGGTCGCGCATGTTGCGCGTGCGGAACACATCGCGCACCATGCCCGGCGCCTTGTGCATGTGGAAGGTGTTGTGCTCGGCCGTGACGATGCCCGCGGCGTCCTGTCCGCGATGCTGCAGCAACAGCAACCCGTCGTAGAGCAGCTGGTTGACGGGGGAGTGCGCGACGATGCCGAGAATCCCGCACATGGGATGAGGCTATTCCCCGGTGTGGTTAACGGTCAATGATATCGCAAGCGCTGCGCGAACGCCGGCGGCAGCCAGGGCTTGAGCTGCGCCACCGTCTGCGCCAGCGAATAGCCGGTGGCGGAGTTGGTCCAGTCGGGCTTGCGCGGCAGCGAGGTGAGGCCGGCCACCATGGCGAGCACGACGACGATCAAGAGGCCGCGCAGCAGCCCGAAGAGCGCGCCGAGCCAGCGGTTCAGGCTGTGCAGCACCGAGACCTTGATGAACTTGGTGATGAGCGCGGCGAGCAGCGCCGCCACCACCAGGGTGGCGACGAAGACGAGCACGAAGGCGACCACGACGCGCAGCTCCGGTCGCATGGTGGCGGGAAACAGATCCGCCAGCGGCGCCGCGAAAAGATTGCCCGCTATGAACGCCAGGATCCAGCCCGCCAGGGAAAACACCTCGTGCACGAGGCCCCGCCATACGCCCCATGCGGTCGAGAGAACCAGCACCGCGATGACGGCCCAGTCGAGCCAGGTCATCCGGATTTCGGCGTCACTGCGCCCGGTTTCAATCCCAGCTCCTTCAGCTTGGCGAGCGCCTGATCGGCTGCCTCGCGGCTCGCGAACGGGCCGGCACGCACGCGTACGAGATTGCCCTGCGCGGGCTCGGTGTAATACGGCAGCTTGGCGCCGGCGAGCTTGGCTAACACGGGATCGGGGCGGGTGAAGGCGCCGACCTGGATCACATACTCGCCGCGCGCGCCTGGCGCCGGCTCGGCTTTCGCCGCGGGCTTCGCCGGCAGCTTCGGCGCGAACGGCGTTTCGTTCTCACCGGGGATGCGCACGCTCACCGGCGGCAGCGTGCTTTTGGGCTCCGGGTCGAACACCATCGGCAGGACGATCACGGCGAGAAGCGCCAGAGCCACCGCTCCCACCAGCCGGCGGCGTCCTCGCTTCTTCAGTGTTTCGACGTCTTGTTGTTCTTCAGCCATCCCAGTACTTCGCCGACGGTCAGAAACGATCCGAACACGACGATCTTATCATTCTCGTGAGCGCGCTTCAGCGCGGCGGCGAACGCCAGCGCAGGCGTGGCGAAGCGCTCCACTTCGCCGTGCACGTGCGGCGCGAGCTCATCGGCGCTCGCGGCGCGGGGGCCGCTGAGCGTGGCGAGATGCCAGCGTGTGACGCGCGGCGCCACGGCGGCGAGGACGCCAGCGATGTCCTTGTCGCGCAGCATGCCGCACACCGCGATGCTCTGCGGCGCGTAACCCGAGGCGAGCAGATTATCCGCCAGGATTTTGGCTGCCTCGGGGTTGTGCGCGACGTCGAGAATGATCTGCGGCCGCCCGGGCAGCACCTGGAAGCGCGCCGGCAGCGTGACCTCTGCCAGGCCGCGGCGCACCGCCTGCATCTCGAGCGGCAGCTTCTCGCGCAGGCAATCGAGCGCGCACATGGCCGCGGCGGCGTTACGCAGCTGCATCGCGCCGCGCAGCGCCGGATGGGCGAGGCCGGAACGCTTGCCCGCCCGCCCCCAATAGGTCCACTGCGACCGCTCATCCACATAGCCGAAATCGCGCCCGAGGAGGTAATGCATCCCCGGCGCCCGCAACACGCTCGAGGGCGCATTGGGCTCGGCGATCACCGCGGGCCGTCCCGCGCGGAAGATGCCCGCCTTCTCGCGCCCGATCGATTCGCGGTCTGCGCCCAGATAGTCGACGTGATCGATGCCGACGCTGGTCAGCACCGCGCAGTCGGCCTCGACGATATTCACGGCATCCAGGCGTCCGCCGAGACCCACTTCCAGCACCGCCGCTTCGATTCGCTCGCGCGCGAAGAGCCACAGCGCGGCGAGCGTGCCGTACTCGAAATAGGTGAGCGCGATCTCGCCGCGCGCGGCCTCCACCGCTTCGAACGACGCGCAAAGCGCGTCGTCGCTCGCCTCCGCGCCGGCGATGCGCACGCGCTCGTTGTAGCGTTCGAGATGCGGCGACGTATAGAGCCCGGTCTTGTAGCCGCCCGCGCGCAGCATCGCTTCCAACATGGCGCAGCACGAGCCCTTGCCATTGGTGCCCGCGACGGTGATGACCGGGCAGCGAAGCTCGACACGCATGCGCTGGTAGACCCGCGCCACGCGCTCCAGGCCGAGCGCGATCGTCTTCGGATGCTGGCGCTCGATGAACGCCAGCCACTCGCCGAGCGTCCTCACGCCAGGCTCTCCTCGTAGATGCGCCGCACGGTGTCGATCGTATCGGCATCCTCCGGCCGCTTGTCGGGACGGTAGCCTTTCACGCGCGCGAAGCGCAGCGCCAGGCCGCCCGGATACTGCGAGCTCTCCTGCAGATCGTTGAAGGCGATTTCCACGACCAGGTCCGGACGCACGTGCACGGTCCACTCGTCGCGGCCGGTCTCGCGCTTGAGGAACTCGTGCGTCTGCCACTCGAGCGTCGCGTCGGTCAGGCCTTTGAACGTTTTCCCCAGCATGACAAAGCTACCGGTCGCCGGATCGCGGGCGCCCAGGTGCAGGTTCGACAGCCAGCCGCGCCGCCGGCCATGGCCCCACTCGGCGGCGAGCACGACGAGGTCGAGCGTGCGCGCGCGCTTCACCTTGAGCCAGGCGGCGCCGCGCCGCCCCGCTTCGTAAGGCGCCTCCAGCGCTTTGGCCATCACGCCCTCGTGCCCGGCGGCGAGGGCGCGCTCGTAGAAGCGCTGCGCTTCGTCCGCGTCCGCGGTGACGATCGCGGGCGTTACGACCTCGGCCGGTAGCGCGGCGGTGAGGGCGGCGCGACGCTCGCGCGTCGCATGGTCGAAGAGCACGGTGCCGTCCTTGTATAGGCAGTCGAAGAAGAATACGGACAACGGGCGCTCGGCCGCGCGCGGATCCTGCTGGCTGCCGAAGCGGCTCATCGTCACCTGGAAGGGATGCGGCCGGCCGTCGGCGCGCAGCGCGATCGCCTCGCCGTCGAGGATCAGCTCGCGCGCCGGCGCGCCGCGCATGGCGGCGACAATCTCGGGCGCGCGCGAGGTGACGTCGTTGAGGCTTCGCGTGTAGATGCGCACCTCCTCGCCGCGCTTATGCACCTGCACGCGGGCCCCGTCGAGCTTCCAATCGACGAGGGCTGTGCCGAGCGCGGCAAGCGCGGCGCGCATGTCCTCGGCCGGTTGCGCCAGCATCGGCAACACCGGCTGCATGAGCTGCACCGAGAATTGCGCGAGCGCCGCGGCGCCGCCGCCGAGCGCGGCCGCGGCGACCGGCGCGATCGCGCCGGCGAAGGCGACGGCGCGGCGCACCTGCGCCGTGGGCAGCGCGGCCGCGGCGGCGACCGCCTCGACCATGATGCCTTCCAGCGCGCCCTGGCGCAGCTCGCCGACGAGCAGGCGCACGAGGAAGTCCTGCTCCTCGGGCGTGGCGCGCGCGAAGAGCTCGCGCAGTAACGCCGCGCGGCGCTCGGCGGCGCCCTTGCCCTTCACCTGCTTAAGGGCCGCGAACGCGGCATCCACGTCGTGCAGCGCGAGCGAGGGCGCGCTTGCGCCCCTCGCGCGCGCCGCCTGCAGCGCGCCGTAGCCGACGGCGAGCTTGCCTTGGCGGATATCGCCACTGAGATAGGGCAACGCGATCTCGATCTCTTCGCGAGTGAGCGGCCGCAGGAAATCGGCGAGCGCGCGGACCTTGGCAAGCCGGCTCGGGGTGGCGGCGACCTGGTCCGAGACGCGGACCAGTTCGGAAAAACTGGTCACGCCGTGGCTTCGGCGGGCACCCGCAACATCAGGGAAAGCAGGAGATGCAGCTTCTCGCGCAGCTGGCGCCGGTCGACGATCATGTCGATCGCGCCCTTCTCGAGCAGGAACTCGGCGCGCTGGAAGCCCTCGGGAAGCTTCTGGCGCACGGTCTGCTCGATCACCCGCGGGCCGGCGAAGCCGATGAGCGCGCGCGGCTCGGCGAGCACCACATCGCCGATCATGGCGAAGCTCGCCGAGACGCCGCCCATCGTCGGGTCGGTGAGCACGCTGACGAAGGGCAGCCGCCGCTCGGCGAGGTCGGTGAGCGCGGCGGTGGTCTTTGCCATCTGCACGAGCGAAAGCGGGCCTTCCTGCATGCGCGCGCCACCGGAGGCGCAGACGCAGACGAAGGGCAGCTTCTGCTCGATGGCAACGCGCACGCCGCGCACGAAGCGCTCGCCAACCACCGAGCCCATCGAGCCGCCCATGAAGTCGAATTCGAACGCGGCGCACACCAGGCCGAGCGCCTTGATCGAGCCCTGCATCACCACCAGCGCATCGCCCTCGGCGGTCTGCTCCTGCGCTTCCGCCAGACGCTCGGTATAGCGGCGCGAGTCCTTGAACTTGAGCGGATCGAGTGGCAGCACCTCGGCGCCGATCTCGAAGCGCCCGTCCGGATCGAGCAGCGCGTCCAGGCGCGGCCGCGCGGCCAGGCGCTCGTGATGGCCGCACTTCGGGCAGACATTGAGATTCTTTTCCAGGTCGGTGCTGTAGAGCACCGCGTCGCAGGCGGCGCACTTGGTCCACAGGCCTTCGGGCACGCTCTTGCGCCCGGCACCGCCGGTGCGCTGGATCTTCGGCGGCAGCAGCTTTTGCAGCCAGCTCATGAGTCGAGCGCCTTACGGATCGGGCGCAGGAAGCTCTTGACGCGCGCCACCGCATCGGCCGGAGCGCCCGCCTCGATCTCCTGGATGAGGCGGCTGCCGATCACCACGGCGTCGGCCGTCTCGGCGACCCGCCGGGCCGATTCGGCATCGCGAATGCCGAAGCCGACGCCGATCGGCAGCCGCGTCGCGGCGCGGATCTGCGGGATCTTCTTGCTCACTTCCGAAAGATCGAGATGCGCCGCGCCGGTGACGCCGCGAAGCGAGACGTAGTAGAGGTAGCCGCTGCCGCAGCGTGCGACCTCGTCGATCCGCTTTTCGGTCGAGGTCGGCGCCAGCAGGAAAATCGGATCGATGCCGGCCTCCTTCGCCAGCGCCGCGAACTCGGTACATTCTTCAGGCGGATAGTCGACCACGATGACACCGTCGACACCGGCGCTCCTTGCGCGGTCGAGGAAGACGCGCGTACCCATCGCCTCGATCGGATTGGCGTAGCCCATCAGCACGAGCGGCGTCGCGCCATCGCGCGTGCGGAACTCGCGCCCCATGCCGAGCACGTCCTTTAAGCCGACGCCGTGCTTGAGCGCGCGCTCACCCGAGCGCTGGATCACCGGCCCGTCGGCCATCGGATCCGAGAAAGGCACCCCGAGCTCGATGATGTCCGCGCCCGCCTCCACCAGGGCGTGCAGCAGCGGCACGGTCATCTGAGGGCTCGGATCTCCCGCCGTGATATAGGGAATGAGAGCCTTGCGAGCGCTTTTTCGCAGGCTGGCGAAGCGCTCGGCAATGCGGCTCATCAGAATTTGAGACCTGAGCGCTCGGCGACGGTGTGCATGTCCTTGTCGCCGCGGCCGGAGAGATTGACGAGCAGGATGGCGTCCTTCGCCATGCCGCGCGCCATCTTCATCGCCTGCGCCACGGCATGCGCCGATTCAAGCGCCGGGATGATGCCCTCGTGGCGGCAAAGTTCGTGGAACGCAGCGAGCGCCTCCTCGTCGGTGACGGCGACGTATTCGGCGCGCCCGCTGTCCTTCAGCCACGCGTGCTCGGGGCCCACGCCCGGATAGTCGAGCCCGGCCGAGATCGAATGGGTCTCGGTAATCTGCCCATTGGCGTCCTGCAGCAGATAAGTGCGATTACCGTGGAGAACGCCCGGCCGTCCTGCGCATAGCGAGGCGGCGTGCTTGCCGCTCGCCAAGCCTTCGCCCGCGGCTTCCACGCCGACGAGGCGGGTCGCGCTCTTGAGGTACGGATAGAAGATGCCCATGGCGTTCGAGCCGCCGCCGACGCAGGCGATGACAGCATCGGGCTGGCGTGCCGCCTGCTCCTGCATTTGCACCAGGCATTCCTCGCCGATCACCGCCTGGAAGTCGCGCACCATCATCGGATAGGGATGCGGACCGGCCACGGTGCCGATGATGTAGAAGGTGCGCTCGACGTTGGTCACCCAGTCGCGCATCGCTTCGTTGAGCGCGTCCTTGAGCGTGCGCGAACCCGACTCCACCGGCACGACCGAGGCGCCAAGGAGCTTCATGCGGTAGACGTTCTGCGCCTGGCGCTTCACGTCCTCGGAGCCCATGTAGACCACGCACTGCATGCCGTAGCGCGCGGCGACCGTGGCGGTGGCGACGCCGTGCATGCCGGCGCCGGTCTCGGCGATTACACGCGGCTTCCCCATGCGACGCGCAAGGAGCGCCTGGCCGATGGTGTTGTTGATCTTGTGCGCGCCGGTGTGGTTGAGATCCTCGCGCTTGATGTAGATCTGCGCGCCGCCGCAGCGCTCGGAAAGGCGCTTCGCATGGTAGATCGGGCTCGGGCGTCCGACGTAGTGCTTGAGCTCGTAGCGGAACTCGGCTTCGAACTGCGGATCGTTGCGCGCGACGGCGTACGCGGCGCGCAGCTCCTCGAGCGCCTGCGACAGCGTCTCGGCAACGAAGACGCCGCCGTAGGGGCCGAAGTGGCCGCGCTCGTCGGGCAGGTCATACATCCGCATGGCGAACCTCGGCGATGAAAGCGGCCATTTTAGCGGCGTCCTTGATGCCTTTCGCCGACTCGACGCCGCTCGACACGTCCACGCCCCACGGGCGCACGGCGCGGATCGCCCCGGCGACATTGCCGCGCTCGAGGCCGCCGGAAAGGATGAGCGGCCGGCTTCGCTCGGCGGGCACGAGCGACCAGTCGAAGCTCTCGCCGACGCCGCCATACTCCGGCACGAAGCTGTCGAGGAGCCAGGCCGAAGCGCGTGAATACGGCCGCAGGTACTCGAGCGCATCGATGCCCGGTCGAACGCGGCAGGCTTTTACGAACGGCAGGCCGAACTGCGCGCAGAACTGCGGCGTCTCGTCGCCGTGGAACTGCAGCATCGCCGGATGCACGCGGCCGATCACCTGCGCGACTTGCGCGGCGTCGGCGTTAACGAAAAGCGCGACCGTCTGCAGGAACGGCGGCAGCGCGTCGCGGATTTCCACCGCGCGCTCCACCGACAGGTAGCGCGGGCTCGGCGGATAGAACACGAGGCCGATCGCATCGGCGCCGGCCTCGGCGGCGGCGCGCGCATCCACGGTGCGCGTGATGCCGCAGATCTTGACACGCGTCCTCATGGGGGAAGACCCCACCTGGCGTCGTACTCGATGCGCTCGAGGTAGAGGCCTTCGGGCGCGAACGTCGGCGCGGCCATTGCCCGGTCGCGTGACGCGAGCACCTCGGCGACCCAGCCGGGCGCGTGCCGGCCGTTGCCGACGTAGATGAGCGTGCCCACGATGTTGCGCATCATGTGATGAAGAAAGGCGTTGGCGCGGATCACGAACTCGATGCGCGCTCCCTCGCGCGTGATGTCGAGCGCGTGCACCGTTCGCACCGGCGTCGCCGCCTCGCATTCTGCCGCGCGAAAGGCCGAAAAGTCGTGCTCGCCGACGAGCGCGCGCGCAGCCTCGCGCATCGCTTCGACGTCGAGCGGGGCGTGATACCAGCCGGCATAGCGCGCGGCGAGCGCCGGGCGTACCGGACGGTTGATGAGCCGGTAGCGATAGGTGCGGGCCACGGCGCTGAAGCGGGCGTGAAACTCAGCGTCGACGGGCTGCGCCCACAGCACGGCGACCGATTCGGGCAGAAAGGCGTTCACGCCGCGCACCCAGGCGCTATCCGGGCGTGCAGCGCTCGTATCGAAGTGCGCCACCTGGCCGCGCGCATGCACGCCGCGATCAGTACGTCCGGCGCCGGTCACCGCGAGCGGCTCCGCGGCGATGGCGGCAAGCGCGGCCTGCAGCACGTCCTGCACCGTGCCGCCGCCAGGCTGGGTCTGCCAGCCCAGAAACCGGCTGCCGTCGTACTCGAGTCCGATGGCGATGCGCGAAATTGCGAGCGGGCTAGGCGAGCTTCGCGAGCAGCTGCTCCGCAGTGCCGCGCTGCGCGGCGTCGCCGTCCTTCAGCACTTCCTTGAGCAGCTCGCGCGCGCCGTCCTTGTCGCCCATCTCCTCGTAGGCCTTGGCGAGGTCGAGCTTGGTAGCCACCTCCTGCCACTTCGGATCCGTGCTCGGCTTGGCGAGCAGGATGTCGTCCTCGGACGGACCGCCGAGATCGAGGCTGATCGAGGCGAGGTCGACCTTCGAGGGCTCGGCGCTCTTCGCCGGCTCGGCGTTCTTGTCGAGATCGAGGTTGAGATCGAAGTCGAGCCCGCCGCTCGACTCCGCGCTTGGCGCACTGGGTGCGGGCTTGGCCGACGGCGCCGGCTTCTTTTCCTCCGCGCCGAGGTCGAGGTTGAAGTCGAGTCCGCCCGCGCCGCTCTTCTCGTTGCCCGAAGCGACTGTTTCGTCAATGCTCGCCGGCATCTTCTGGGTCTGCGTGCGCGTAGCGCCGAGGTCGAAGTCGACTCCCGTGGCGCTCGGATCTTTCGCCGGCTCGTCGAACGAGATGTCGGGGGTCGGCGCCGCCAACTGGCTCGCGCCGCCGAGATCGAAATCGAGCATCGGTGCCGCCGGCGCCGATGGCGCCGAAGGCGCGGCCGGAGGCGGCGAAGCTTCCGGGGTGCCAGGCGCACCGCCGTAGAGGCTATTGCGCGGATCGATGGAGCGCCCGAGCGCGGCCGCCTTCTCCCATTCGGGCCCGCTGCCGTTGGTCAGGTTCTTGAGCTTCGCGGCGCTCTGCTCGAATGCGCGCATGTCCTTGCGATGAGCATAGATCTCGAGGAGCTTGCCGTGCACGGCGGTGCGATTGGCATCCTTCTGCAGCGCTTCCTTGAGAATTTCCTCGGCCTGCGCGTCGCGTCCGTACGCCATGTAGACGTCCGCTTCGGCGATCGGATCGACCTCCTCGGCTTCCATGCCGGAGGGCGCCTGGCTCGCGGTCTTGGTGCTCGTCGTGCTGCTTGACGGCGGCGAGTTGACCTCGCCGAGCGAAGCGCCACCCGCGGCGGCAGCGCCTAGAACGCTGTCCTGAAACTTAGCGTGGGCCTTTTTTTTTCTGCGCCAGGAATAGACGAAGTACGCGACGAGCAGGACGACGAGCGCCCCGAGCAATGCCAGATACATCGGGTTGTCGAGAAATTCATCGACGATGCTCGGCTCGGGTGGTGGCGCCGCCTTCTTTGCCGCCGGCTTCGCCGGTGCGGGCGCTGCAGGCTTCTGCGCCGCAGGCGCTGGCTTCGGTGCTTCGGCGGCGCTCTGCGCTGCCTCGGCGGCAGGCTTGGGCGCTTCTGCCGTGGGCGTTGGCGCTTCCGCGGGCGGCTTTGGTGCCTCGGCGGCGGGCTTCGGCGGCTGTGGCTGTGCCGGCGCGCTCGGCTGCTGCGCCGGCGCCTGCGCGACCGGCGGCACGGGCGCGGGCTTGGCGGCGCCTTTTTTCTCCAGCTCGGCGAGCTGCTGGTTCTTGAGCGCGAGTAGCTTCTGCAGGTCGGCGACGTTTTTCTCCAACTCGTCGGTGCGCGATTGCGCCTCCTGGAGCGCGCGCTCGCGGGCCGCGGCATCGTCCTCACGCGCCGCGCGTGAAGCGGGCGCGGCCGGCTTGCCGGGCTCGGTCTTCGAGAGGCGCACCTGGTCGCTGGGCGCCGGCGGCTTGGGTGCCTCCGGCTTCTGCTCAATGCGGCCCGCAGCCTCGCGCTGACCGGCAGCGGCCTCGGCAGGCGCCGGCACGGCCGCGAGCCGGCTGCGATACTCCATCCACTGGTCGCGCTGCTCCTTGACGAGGCGATTCGCCTCGTCACGGTCGATCGTGCCGATGCTGTCGGGCTCCGGGATGTTGAGGATCTTTCCGGTGCGCACGAGGTTCACGTTGCCGCGGATGAATGCATCCTCGTTGGCGCGGAACATCGCGATCAGCATCTGGTTGAGGCTGACGCCGGGCGGCACATGCGCCTTGGCGATGCCGCCGAGCGTGTCGCCGCGCTTCACTTCATAAGTGCCGGGCACGGGTTTTTCGGCTGCGGCCGGCGATGGCGCCGGCGCGGCGGGCGCCGGTGTCGGCGCCGCCTCGGGAGCAGGCGCGGCAGCAGCGCTCGGCGCCTCGGCGGGCTTCGGCTCCTCCGCCGCCGGCGCAGGCGCCGGCTTTTCAGCCGCCGGCGCGGCTGCGCGCGGCGCCGCTGCGGCGGCGATCGCCTGCTGACGGCTGCGATATTCCGGCGGATCGAGCAGGAACGTGTATTCGCGCACCAGGCGGCCGCTTGGCCACTGCAGCTCGATCAGGAGATCCAGGAACGGTTCGGCTATCGGCTCGCGCGTGGTCACACGCAGGTAGGCACGCTTGTCACGCCGCTCGATCGTGATGCGCACGGTGTTCAGCGCGGGATTCACGTCGATGCCCGCCTGCGCGAACACGTCGGCCGAGGCGAGTCGCGCGGCGAGGCCTTCGTCTTCGCCGGGCTGTAGTGAAACGATCTCGATCTCCGCGGCGAGCGGCTCGCCGAGCGTCGAGAGCACGGTGAGGCGTCCGAGCCCGGCTGCGTTCGCCGCCGCCGCAAGCGCCAACGACGCGGCGAGTGCAGCGACGATGCTGATCGATCTACGCATCACGATTCCCCACCCCCGGGTTATTCTTTGGCCGGACAACTAACTTAACATCATGGCCTTACGGCTGCAAATTGAGAGGCTTTCTGAGTTTCCTCAGTGCCTCACCCCGGCCTCCAGCAGGATGCGCAGCATGCGCCGCAGGGGCTCGGCGGCCCCCCATAGGAGCTGGTCGCCGACGGTAAAGGCCCCGAGGTACTCCTCCCCCATGGGCATTTTCCGCAGCCGGCCGACCGGCACGGACAATTTGCCGCTCACTGCCGCCGGCGTGAGCTCCGCCAGCGACGCCTCGCGGCGGTTCGGCACCACTTTTACCCAGTCATGCGCCTCGGCAAGCATGCCCTCGATCTCATCGAGCGGCAGCGGCCGACGCAGCTTGACGGTGAGCGCCTGGCTGTGGCAGCGCATGGCACTCACGCGCACGCACACGCCGTCGATCGGGATCTGTGCACCATTGCGGCCGAGGATCTTGTTCGCCTCGACCTGCGCCTTCCATTCCTCGCGGCTCTGGCCATCCCCAAGGTCCTGGTCGATCCAAGGCAGCAGGCTCGCCGCGAGCGGGTAGCCGAACTGCGCCTTCGGCAACGAGGGCGAGCGCAGCGAGTCGGTCACCGCACGGTCGATGTCGAGTACGGCGCTCGCCGGGTCCTCGAGCAGCGCCTGCGCGCTGCGGCCGATGTGCGCCATCTGCGCGACGAGCTCGCGCATGTTGGCGGCGCCCGCGCCGGAAGCCGCCTGGTAGGTCATGCTCGTCATCCACTCGATCTCGTCGCGCTGGAAGAGTCCCGCCATGCCCATGAGCATCAGGCTCACGGTGCAGTTGCCGCCGATGTAGTCGCGCTTGCCCTCGGCGAGCGAGCTCTCGATGAGCGGCAGGTTCACCGGATCGAGGATGATCACGGCATCGTCCTTCAGGCGCAGCGCGCTCGCCGCGTCGATCCAATAGCCTTTCCATCCATCGCGCCGCAGGCGCGGATACACGTCGCTGGTGTAATCACCGCCCTGGCAGGAGATGATCACCGGCAGCGACTTCAACGCCGTGATGTCCATGGCGTCCTTCACCAGCTCGACGCTCTTGCCGATCGCCGGCGCCTGGGTGCCCGCCCGCGTCGTGGAAAAGAACACGGGCTCGATATGGTCGAAGTCGCGCTCCTCGCGCATGCGGCTCACGAGCACCGATCCCACCATTCCGCGCCAGCCGACGATTCCTACTCTCAGCATGTCGCTAGTCTATAGAGCGGCGACCGATAGTTACAGATTCGCAACGACAGCGTCGCCCATTTCCTCCGTGCCGACCTTGCGCGCGCCCGCGGTGTGGATGTCCGCCGTGCGCAGCCCGTCGCGCAGTACCCGGCTCACCGCCGCCTCGATGCGGCTCGCGGCCTGCGCCTGGTTGAGCGAATAGCCGAGCATCATCGCGGCCGAGAGGATGGTGGCGAGCGGGTTCGCCACCCCGCGCCCCGCGATGTCGGGCGCCGAGCCGTGGATCGGCTCGTATAGCCCCTTGCCCGCCTCGTCGAGCGCCGCCGAGGGCAGCATGCCGATCGAGCCCGTCAGCATCGACGCCTCGTCGGACAGGATGTCGCCGAAGAGATTGCCGGTGACGATGACATCGAACTGCTTCGGGTTGCGCACGAGCTGCATCGCGCAGTTGTCGACATACATGTGCGTGAGCTCGACGTCCGGATACTTTGCGCCTTCGGCGCTCACCACGTCGCGCCAGAGCTGCGAGGTCTCCAGCACGTTGGCCTTGTCCACGGAGCAGACCCGTTTTCCACGCTTGCGCGCGGCGTCAAACGCGACGCGCGCGATGCGCTTTATCTCGCTTTCGCGGTAGCGCATAGTGTCGTAGCCTTCGCGCTCGCCCGCCGACTGCCGGATGCCCTTCGGCTCGCCGAAGTAGATGTCGCCGGTGAGCTCGCGCACGATCAGGATATCGAGTCCCGCGACGACTTCGCTCTTCAGCGCCGAAGCGGCGGCGAGCTCCGGGTGCACCCGCGCCGGCCGCAGGTTGGCGAAAAGTCCCAGCGCCTTGCGCAGCCCGAGGATCGCCTGCTCGGGGCGCTTGGCGCGCTCGAGCTTGTCGTAGCGCGGATCGCCCACCGCGCCGAAGAGCACCGCATCGGCTTCACGCGCGAGCGCCAGCGTCTTCGCGGGCAGCGGATCACCGGCGGCCACGTAGCCCGCGCCGCCGACCGGCGCTTCGTGCATCTCGACCGGCAGCGCGAGGCGGCGCAGCACCTTCACCGCCTGCGCCATGATCTCCGGCCCGATGCCATCACCGGGCAGGATGGCGATGCGCATCAGAAGTACCAGGGATACTGCGCTTTTCGGCGCGCCTCGAACTCGCGGATCTTGTCCGCGTGGCGCAGGGTGAGGCCGATCTCGTCGAGGCCGTTCACCAGGCAGTACTTGCGGAACGGATCGATCTCGAAGCGCATGACGAGGGCGCCGTCGGTGCTCGCCACGCTCTGGCGCTCGAGGTCGATGACCAGGCGAAAGCCGGGGAAGGCATTGCACTCGTGGAACAGCCGATCGACCTCGGCCTCTGTGAGCACCACCGGGAGCAGGCCGTTCTTGTACGAGTTATTGAAGAAGATGTCGGCGTAGGACGGCGCGATCACGCTGCGAAAGCCGTAGTCGATGAGCGCCCAGGGCGCGTGCTCGCGGGAGGAGCCGCAGCCGAAGTTTTTCCGGGCAAGAAGAATCTGCGCGCCCTTGTAGCGCGGCTGGTTCAGCACGAAGCCCGGGTCCTTACGCCAGTCGGCGAACAAGCCGCCGGCGAAGCCGGTGCGCTTGATCGAGGCGAGGTACTGCTTAGGGATGATCTGGTCGGTGTCGACGTTCGCCCGATCGAGCGGCGCCACGAGGCCGTTCAGCACGGTGAACTTTTCCATCGCTAGCTCCAGCGACGAATGTCGACGAAGTGGCCTGCGATGGCGGCGGCGGCCGCCATCACCGGGCTCACGAGGTGCGTGCGTCCGCCCGGCCCCTGGCGGCCCTCGAAGTTGCGGTTCGAGGTGGACGCGCAGCGCTCACCCGCCGAGAGCCGGTCGGGATTCATGCCGAGGCACATCGAGCAGCC
This sequence comes from Betaproteobacteria bacterium, assembly GCA_005883675.1. Classification (GTDB taxonomy): domain Bacteria; phylum Pseudomonadota; class Gammaproteobacteria; order Burkholderiales; family SG8-39; genus SCGC-AG-212-J23. The sequence goes on along the minus strand of VBCM01000195.1, from coordinate 2,460 downwards.
GGGCTCGCGCCACTCGAAGCCGGCATCGCGGAAAATGCGATCGAGCCCTTCGCGCTCGGCCTGCTGCTTCACCAGGCCGGAACCGGGCACCACCAGCGCAAGCTTCACGTTGCTCGCCACGCGGCGGCCGCGCACGACGGCGGCCGCGGCGCGCAGGTCCTCGATGCGCGAGTTCGTGCACGAGCCGATGAACACCTTGTCGATTGCGATATCGGTGATCGGCGTACGCGGCTTCAAGCCCATGTACGAGAGCGCGCGCTCCATCGCCTCGCGGCGCTGCGCGTCGTTCTCGCGGTCGGGATCCGGCACGGCGTCGTCTACCGTCACGACCATTTCCGGGGAAGTGCCCCAGGTGACATGCGGCTTGATCTCGCGCGCATTGATGGGGACTTCGCGGTCGAACTTGGCGCCCGGATCACTTACGAGCGTGCGCCAATAGGCGACCGCCTGGTCCCACAGCGCGCCCGACGGCGCGAATTTGCGGCCGCGCAGGTATTCGATGGTGACCTCATCGACCGCGACCATGCCGGCGCGCGCGCCGGCTTCGATCGCCATGTTGCAGACCGTCATGCGCCCTTCCATCGAGAGCGAACGGATCGCGGCTCCGGCGAACTCGATCGCGTATCCCGTGGCGCCGGCGGTGCCGATGCGGCCGATGATCGCGAGCACGATGTCCTTCGCCGTTACGCCGCGCCCGAGCGGGCCCTCGACGTTGATGCGCAGGTTCTTCATCTTCTTGGTGACGAGGCACTGCGTGGCGAGCACATGCTCGACTTCGGATGTTCCGATACCGTGCGCGAGGCAGGCGAAGGCACCATGGGTGCTCGTGTGCGAGTCGCCGCATACCACCGTCATGCCGGGTAGCGTCGCGCCCTGCTCCGGCCCGATCACGTGGACGATGCCCTGCTGGCGATCGAGATACGGAAAGTAGACCTTGGCGCCGAACTGCCTGATGTTGGCGTCGAGCGTCTCGATCTGCAGCTTGGCGAAGGGATCGCGCACGCCGGCGAGGCCTTCTTCCCAGTGCGTGGTCGGCGTGTTGTGGTCGGCGGTGGCGACTACGGATTCGACGCGCCAGGGCTTGCGGCCTGCGGCACGCAGGCCTTCGTAGGCCTGGGCGCTGGTCACTTCGTGCACCAGATGGCGGTCGATGTAAAGCAGCGCCGTGCCGTCGGTCTCGACGTGCACGACGTGGCTATTCCAGAGCTTGTCGTAAAGGGTCTGCGGCATCCTGGTTTCCGCAACGCGGAAAACCTGGAATTATGCCATCAGAACCGCAGACTTAGCCCTACTTTCCGGCGCTCGCGCTGCCGCCCTTCGTAGCGGCCTGGTAGAGCGACATGACCTTGTCGGCGTCCTGCTTCACGTCGGCAATGCGGCTCGCGTTCGCCGGGTGCGTCGAGAGGAACTGCGGCGGCTGGCTGCCGCCGAGCTTGGACATTTTGTCCCAGAGGGACACGGCTTCATGTGGGTCATAGCCGGCTCGCGCCATCAGCTCGACGCCGACGCGATCGGCTTCGGTCTCCTGCTGTCGCGAGTGAGGCAGGCTGATCGTGACGTCGGCGATCGTCTGGGCGAGCTGGGTGTTAACGCCGGTGGCGGCGCCCAGCAGCCCGACGCCGAGCTGCTCGAGCATCTGCTGCGACGCTTGCTCGCGCCCATGCTCGCGCAGGGCGTGGCCGATCTCGTGGCCCATCACGGCCGCCAGCTCGCCGTCGGTTGGCTTGAGCTGGTCGATGAGGCCGGTGTAGACGGCGATCTTGCCGCCGGGCATGCACCACGCGTTCACCTCCTTGGAGGAGAGCACATGCATTTCCCACTTCCACCCGGGCGCGTCGGGCCGCAGTGCGCCGGTCGCCGGGATCAAGCGGCTCGCGATCTTTTTCACGCGCTCCACCGTCGCCGGATCGCGGTCGAGCGCGTTCTGCTTCTGCGCTTGCGCGAGCACGTCTTTGTACGCCTTGTCCGCGCTCTGGTTGACGGCATCGGCGGACACCATCATGTGCTGCGACCGATTGACGCCGACGGCGCTTTCCTTCGTCGTCTCCACGGTCTGGCAGGCGGCGCAAAAGGCCACCGCCGAAAGGACTAGCATCGACTTGAAGTTCATGGTTGCCTCAACGTTCGTGAACTCGGTCTGTTGACAAGCTTACAACCCTGCTCATTTCAGGGAATAGGCAAAAAAGAGGCCCGCCCGCTAGCGCTTTTTCTTCGCGTACGGGTTGCGGCCGGTGCGGAACTCGATCGCGAGCGGCGTGCCGACGAGCTCGAATGCCTTTCGGAAGTAGCCCTCGAGGTAGCGCTGGTAGGACGCCGGCACGCGATCGAGCGCGTTGCCGTGAATGATGATGCGCGGCGGGTTGATGCCGCCCTGGTGCGCGTAGCGCAGCTTCGGGCGCACCAGCCCCCGCTTGGGCGGCGCCTGACGCTCGACCGCGGCGATCATCGCGCGCGTGAGCT
>VBCM01000016.1 GCA_005883675.1 Betaproteobacteria bacterium | reverse complement strand
CGCTGAACGGCCTGCAGTTCGGGCTGATGCTGTTTCTGCTCGCCGCTGGGCTGACGCTCGTGTTCGGCATCATGGACATGATCAATCTCGCGCACGGCTCGCTTTACATGATCGGCGCGTACTTCATGGCGAGCTTCGCGCAGGCGACGGGCTCGTTCTGGCTCGGGCTGCCGCTCGCATTGATCGCCACTGCCATCGTTGGCGCGCTGCTCGAGGTCTCGCTCCTGCGCCGCCTCTACGGGCGCGATCACCTGACGCAGGTGCTCGCCACCTTCGCCGTCATCCTGATCGCGAACGAGCTGGTGCGCATCGTGTGGGGCTCGCAGCCGGTGCTGCTCAATACGCCGGCGGAGCTCTCCGGCCCGGTGACGCTGCCCGGCGGGATGCCGTACGCCTCCTATCGGCTGGCGATCATTGCCGTGGGCGCAGTGGTGGCAGTCCTCTTGTATCTATTGGTCACTAAAACCAGGGTAGGCATGCTGGTGCGCGCCGGCGCCTCGAACCGCGAGATGGCGGTCGCCATGGGGGTGAACATCCGCCGGCTTTTCACCATCGTGTTCGCGCTCGGCGCGGCGCTCTGCGCGCTCGCGGGCGCGATGCTCGGGCCGATCTTCGCGGTGCAGGTCGGCATGGGCGAAAACATCCTGATCCTCGCCTTCGTGGTGATCGTGATCGGCGGCATCGGCTCGGTGCGCGGCGCGTTGGTCGGCGCGCTGCTGGTGGGCATCGTCGACACGAGCGGCCGCGCGTTCCTGCCGCTTTTCTTCAGCCTGTTCCTGCCGCCGCAATTCGCGAGCGCCGCCGGACCGGCGGTCGCTTCCATCCTGATTTACCTGCTGATGGCCGTGGTGCTCTATTTCCGGCCGCAGGGACTCTTCCCCGCCCGCGGCTGATGCGCGCCATCGGCGTCTTTCTCCTGCTCGCGCTCTTCCCGCTCGCCATGCAGGCGATGGACAGCATGTTCTATGTGAGCCTCGCGAGCCGCATCCTGATCTACGCGATCGCCGCGACGAGCTTGAACCTCGTGCTCGGCTACGGCGGCATGGTGAGCTTCGGGCACGCGGCGTTCTTCGGCGCCGGCGCCTTCGTCGTCGGCATCATGGCCGTGGAGGGCGTGCGCAGCGCGTGGCTCGCCTGGCCCGCCGCCGTCGCGGTCGCGGCGCTCGCGGCGCTCGTGATCGGCGCGCTGTCACTTCGCACGCGCGGCGTGTACTTCATCATGATCACGCTCGCCTTCGCGCAGATGGTCTACTACATCTTCGTCTCGCTGAAGACCTACGGTGGCGACGACGGCCTCTCGCTCCCGGGGCGCTCGACCGTGGGCATCGGCACGCTGGGCAATGACTTGGTTTGGTATTACGTCGTGCTCGCCGTCCTCGCCGCCGTGCTCTATGGCCTGCACCGCCTGGTGCACTCGCGCTTCGGCCGGGTGATCGCCGCGATCCGCGAGAACGAGGCGCGCGCAGAGGCGATCGGCTTTCCGGTGTATCGCTACAAGCTCGCCTGCTTCGTCATCGCCGGCGCGGTCGGCGGCCTCGCCGGCGCGCTGATCGCCAACCAGTCGAGCTACGTGAGCCCGAGCCTCTTGCACTGGATCCAGTCGGGCACGCTCATGATCATGGTGATTCTCGGCGGCGTCGGCACGCTTTGGGGCGGGGTGATCGGCGCGGCGGTGCTGCTCGGGCTCGAGCACCTGATCGCCGACTACCGCATCGGCTGGCTCGCCGCGCTCGCGCCGAACTACCAGGACCACGGCGGCCTGGCGGTGGGAATCGTGCTCCTTGCCATCGTCATGCTCGCGCCCGAGGGGCTGGCGGGGCTTTTCGCGCGACGCCGCGATGCTTGAGCTGCGCGCGGTATCGAAGCGCTTTGGCGGCGTCGTCGCTACCGACGAGGTGACGCTCGAGATCGTGCGCGGCGAAGTGCATGCCCTCATCGGCCCGAATGGCGCCGGCAAGACCACGCTCATCGGCCAGATCTCCGGCGTGCTCGCCACCGACAGCGGCCGCATCCTTTTCAACGGTGCGGACATCACGCGCCTCTCCGCGCATGCCCGGGTAGCGGCGGGCTTGGCGCGCAGCTATCAGATCACCAGCATCTTTCGCCGCTACAGCGTGCTCGAAAACCTGGCGCTCGCCGTGCAGGCGCGCAGCGGCACGAGCTTCCGCTTCTGGCGCCCCGTGACGCACGAGCGCGCACTGTTCGACGAGGCCCGGGCCATCGGCGCCGAGATCGGTCTACAAGCACGCTTAAGCACCGTGGCGGCGACGCTCGCGCACGGCGAGCAGCGCGCGCTCGAAGTCGGCCTTGCGCTCGCCACGCGGCCGCGGCTGGTGCTGCTCGACGAGCCGATGGCCGGCATGGGGCCGCAGGAGTCGCGCGCAATAATCGAGCTCATCCAGCGCATGCGCAGCCGCGTGACGGTGCTCCTCGTCGAGCACGACATGGATGCGGTGTTCCGGCTCGCCGATCGCATCACGGTGCTCGTCAGCGGACGCGTGATCGCGAGCGGCGCGCCCGCGGCGATCCGCGCCGATCCGGCGGTGCGCCAGGCCTATCTCGGAGAAGAGCTTGCTGCTTGAGGTCGAAAAGCTCGAGACGGCCTATGGCGCGAGCCAGGTGCTCTACGGCATCGATCTCGCGGTCGAGGCGGGCGAGGTGGTGACGCTCCTTGGCCGCAACGGCATGGGCAAGACCACCACGGTGCGCTCCATCATGGGCCTCACGCGCGCGCAGCAGGGCGCGATCAGCTTCCGCGGCCGGCGCATCGAGCGCGAAGCGCCCGATCGCATCGCGCGCCTGGGCATCGCACTCGTGCCCGAGGGCCGCCAGATCTTCCCCAACCTCACGGTGCGCGAGCACCTCGTGGCGTTCGCCGACAACCGCGCCGGGCGTGCCGACCCCTGGACGCCGGCGAAGGTGCTCGGCTTCTTCCCGCGCCTCGCGGAGCGCGCCGAGAACATGGGCAACCAGCTCTCCGGCGGCGAGCAGCAGATGCTGGCGATCGGCCGGGCGCTGGTGACCAATCCGCATCTGCTGATACTGGACGAAGCCACCGAAGGTTTGGCGCCATTGGTGCGCGAGGAGATCTGGAAGTGCCTCGCGCGTCTGCGTGAGGCCGGGCAGACAATCCTGGTGATCGATAAATACATCGAGCGGCTGGTGCGCCTTGCCGACCGGCACACCATCATCGAGCGCGGGCGCGTCGCGTGGCAGGGGAGCTCCGCCGAGCTCGCAGCCGACCGCGGGCTCTGGCATCGGTATCTGGGCGTGTGATGATGAGCTGGCTCGACATTGCCGGCATGCAACTCATCGTCGGCTTCTTTCTGATCGCCGGCGTGTCCAACCTGACGAAGGCGCGCATCGCGGACCACATCGGGCGCATGCGCACGCTCGACACGCCCTTTCCAGCGGCGCTCTTCTGGCTCGGCATTGCGCTGCAATTCGGCGGCTGCGCGCTCATCGAGCTCGACTGGCATCCCGCGGTCGGCGTCGGCTGCCTTATCGTCTTCACGGTCGGCGCTACCGCGATCTTTCATCGCTTCTGGCAGAAGGGCGATCCCGTCCAGCGCAACTTCTCCCGCCTTACACTGCTCGGCAATACCGGCATCCTGGGCGGGCTGCTGCTCTTGCTGGAGAGGTTGAGATGATGGGCCACGATTTCCGCTGGCCACAGTCGCAAGCCGAAATCGAGCGCATCCACCGCGAAAGGAAGCGCCTCGCGGTAGAGCGCGCGCTGCAATCGCCGTTCTGGCAGCGGCGCATGCCGCCCCTTGACCTCGAGCGGGTGCACGAGGCGGATGTGTGGCGGCGCATCCCCGTGCTCACCAAGGAGGTGCTGCGCGAGATCCCGCCCGCGCGCTTCCACGACGAGTTCTGCATCGCACCGCGCACCAAGGCGGTCGAGTACTGGCGCTCGGGCGGCGCCACCGGCCGGCCGCTCTTCTACCCGCGTTCGGCCGAGGACATGGCGCACAACATCATCGTGTTCGAGCGCGCCTTTGCGCTCGTCGGCGCCACCGCCGACGACTGCGCGCATGTCTCGTTCCCGCTCGGCGTGCACCCGGTCGCCCATCTCTACGCCCGCGCGGCCATCAACCTCGGCATCGGCACGATCTGGTGCGGCGCCGGAACCAATACGCCGTCCGAGACGCAGCTCGAATTGATCGACCAGCTCAAGCCCACCGTCTGGCTCGGCATGGCGAGCTACGGCCTGCATCTCGCCAACGTCGCCGAAGTGAAGGGCTACGACCTCGCGCGCTCGACCGTGAAGAAGCTGATCGTCGCGGCGGAGCCGCTCTCGCCCGTGAAACGCGAGAAGCTCGAGCGCGCCTGGGGCGCGCAAGTCTACGATCACTTCGGCATGACGGAAGCCGCGTTGGTCGCCGGCGAGACGATTGCGCACGACGGCATGCGCGCCTTCACCGATCTCTGGTACCTCGAGGTGCTGGATGAACGCGGCGAGCCGGTAGCGCCGGGCGACGTCGGCTCGCTCGTGGTCACGGCGCTCTGGTCGAACACCATGACGCCCTTCCTGCGCTGGAGCTCGGGCGACCTGGTGTCGCTCTCGCCCGCGAGCGGCGGCAAAGGCCCGTGGTCGGTTTTCCCGGTGATGCGCCATGCGCGGCGCACCGTCGGCTTCTTCAAGGTGCGCGGCGTGAACATCAACCACGCGGAGCTCGAGGACGCGATGTTCCGCGATCCTGACGTGGTGGACTTTCGCGCCGAGGTCTACAACGCCGGCGGCAACGACGTGCTGCACCTGTACGTCGAAACGAGGACTGGCGGCGCGGGCAGCATTGCGGCGATGATGCGCCAGACGTTCCAGGTGGCGCCCGAGGTCACGCTCCTCGCTCGCGGCACGCTCGCGCGCGAGTTCGAAGCGAACGTCAAGGCGCCGCGGTTCGTCGACAAGCGGGGATGAGGATCATGCGATTGCTCGCCACCCTAGTGCTCGGCCTGGCGCTCGGCGCGGCCCAGGCGCAGGAGACCTATCCGGCGAAGAGCGTGCGCCTCATCGCCGCCGCCGCGCCGGGCGGAAACCCTGACGTGCTGGCGCGGCTCCTCGCCGCCAAGCTGGCGGACACCTTCGGGCGCCCCTTCATCGTAGAGAACATTCCCGGCGCGGGCGGCGTCGTCGCCGCTGAATTGTTGACGCGCGCGCCGGCCGATGGCCATGTGCTCATGCTCGGCGACTCGGGCGCGATGGCGATCAATCCGGCGCTGAATCCGAAGCTGACGTACAACCCGCTGCGCGACTTCACGCTGATCACCGCGCTCGCCGCCGTGCCCACCGTGCTGGTCGCCAATTCCGCGCTGCCGGCGAATAGGCTGGAGGAATTCGTCGCGCTCGCGAAATCGAAGCCCGGGCAGCTCAGCTACGGCTCGGCGGGCAGCGGCTCGGTGCACCACCTGACGATGGCGGTGTTCGCCTCGCGCGCCGGCATCGACCTGCTGCATGTGCCCTACAAAGGCGGCTCGGCGCTCGTCGCGGGGCTCCTCGGCGGCGAGGTGCAGGTCGGCTGGTCCGGCATTCCGAACGTCGCGCCGCACATCCGCTCCGGCAAGCTCAAGGTCTACGCTATCAGCACGGCGCGGCGCTCGCCGAGCCTGCCCGACGTGCCGACCGCGATCGAGCAGGGCTTCCCCGACTTCGACATCGCTACCGATATTGGGCTGCAGGGGCCCGCTGGCACGCCGCGCGACATCGTCAGCCGGCTCCAGCGCGCGGTGGCGAAGATCCTGCGCGAGCCGGACATCGCGGAGCGGATGGCGAACCTCGGCATGGAACTCCGCGAAAACGGCACCGAGGATTACGTGCGCTTCATGAAGGCGGACATGGAACGCTACGCGCAGGCGGTGAAGACCGCCGGCGTCCGCCAGGACTGACCTGATGAGCGAACTCAGCCGAATCCGCACCGACGTCGTCGGCAGCCTGCTGCGGCCGGCGCAGTGGAAGGAAGCCCGCCTCAAGCTCGAGAGCGGCAAGCTTTCGGCCGCCGAGTTCGCGCGCATCGAGCTCGAATGCATGCAGCGCCATCTCGCGCTGCAGGAGTCGATCGGCCTCGATGTCGTTACCGACGGCGAGATCAGCCGCCTCAACTTCCAGGACAGCTTCGGCCTGGCTGTCAGTGG
>VBCM01000015.1 GCA_005883675.1 Betaproteobacteria bacterium | reverse complement strand
ATGAATCGCCGGCTTCCCACGGCCACGCGCCGTCCGGCGACCGTGCCGCGCACGCCCTGGCCCGTGACCGATTCGAAGTTCGAGACTGGCTGCAGGGCGAGGCCGCGCTCCTCCGCGCCTTTGACGATCGCCTGTGCGAGCGGATGCTCGCTCGCGCGCTCGAGGCTCGCGATGAGTGTGAGCGCTTCGCGCTCATCGGAACCATCGACGAGCACGTCGACGAGCTGCGGCCGGCCGAGCGTAAGTGTGCCGGTCTTGTCCACGACCAGCGTGTCCACCTCGCGCAGCCTCTCCATGGCTTCGGCGTTGCGGAAGAGGATGCCGTTCAGCGCTCCCTGGCCCATCGCCACGGTGATGGAGATCGGCGTCGCCAGGCCGAGCGCGCATGGGCAGGCGATGATCAGCACCGCGACCGCGTTCACCACCGCATACGTCGGCGCCGGGCCGGTCCACCACCACACGATCGCGGTGATCACCGCGATGCCGATCACTGTCTGTACGAAGTACGCCGCCACCGAATCGGCAAGGCGCTGCACCGGCGCGCGCGTGCGCTGCGCCTCGCCCACCATCTGCACGATGCGCGCGAGCAGCGTATCGGCGCCGACGCGCTCGGCGCGGATGACGAGCGTGCCGTTGCCGTTGATCGTCGCGCCGGTTACCCGGTCGCCCGGTTTTTTAGGCACCGGAGTGGGCTCCCCGGTGACCATCGACTCATCGACGTTCGACGAGCCTTCGACGCACGTGCCGTCGACCGGCACCTTGTCGCCCGGCCGCACGCGCAGGCGGTCGCCGACCTGGACCTCATTTAGCGACACCTCCACTTCGCGCCCATCGGCTTCGATGCGCCGCGCCACGTTCGGCGCTAGCTCGAGGAGCGCACGCACTGCCTGGCTCGTCTTGCCCATCGCGCGGAGCTGGAGCACTTCGCCGAGCATGATCAGCGTCACGATGACCGCGGCCGCCTCGAAGTAGGTGCCGACGCTGCCGCCGTGCTCACGCATTTCCGGCGGGAAGAGTCCCGGCGCGAGTACTGCGGCAAGGCTGTAGAGGTACGCGAGCCCGACGCCGAGCCCGATAAGCGTGTACATGTTCGGACTGCGGTGCTCGAGCGATAGCGAGAACTTGTGGAAGAAGGGCCAGCCGCCCCATAACACGACAGGCGTCGCGAGCACGAGCTCGACATAGCCGCGCATGCCGAGCGAAAGGCCGAGCGGCTGCATTACGCCGAGCATCGGCGCCATCGCAAGGAAAAGCAGCGGAATGCTAAGCGCAGCGCTTACCCAAAAGCGCCGCGTGTGGTCACGCAGCTCGGCGTTGTCATCCTCTGCGCCTGCCACCGGGACGAGCGCCATGCCGCATTTCGGGCAGTTGCCGGGGCGGTCGCTGCGGATTTCGGGATGCATCGGGCAGGTGTACTCGGCCGCGCGCGGCACGCTCGGCACCATCGGGACGAGCGCCATGCCGCACTTGGGGCACGAGCCGGGACGATCACGCACGATCTCGGGGTGCATGGGACAGGTGTACTTCGTGCCGGGCGCCCGAGCCGCGGCGGCTGCAGGCTTAGCGGCATATTTCGCCGGGTCGGCCTGGAACTTGATCGCGCATTGCTTGCTGCAGAAGTAATACGTGCGGCCGCCGTACTCGATCTCGGCGGCCGCGTTCGCGGGCTCGACCTTCATGCCGCACACCGGATCGATCGCGGGCTGCACATATTTCTCCGGCTCGGCCTCGAACCGCGCCGCGCAATGCTTGCAGCAGAAGTAATACGTCTTGCCGCCATGCGTGACGGTCGCGCCGGGCTTGGCCGGATCGACGGTCATACCGCACACAGGGTCTCTCGTCATGATGCGATGATGAGGCGGCCCATCGCGGGAAGGTCAAGCGCCGCGACTCTGTGCCGCGCGGGACCATGTCCTCCGGGTCCTTTCGTCAAGAGCAGCACAAAGAACAAACCGATCACGGCGAGAAGGATACAGCCGAAGATTTTTGCCCAGCGCGGCGTATCTCCGACGCGGCCGCGCGGCTTGTACACCGCGAGCACTGTGGCGACTAGCAACACGACACCGCGCCGAGCCAGCCAAGGCTTGCCGTGACATGCGCAATGAACAACGGTTTGCGAAGGGTTGAACTCATGGCTTCAGATCTTGAGGCGCGCAAACAGCATGAAGGAGGTGGGATTGCCGTAAACGTTGGTGAGTTCCGCTGGGATGGCGTAGCGGCTGACGAGCCCGCCGACGCCAATGCGCAGCCGGCTTTCGCGCGGAAAGTCGTACACGTAGCCGAGCGTGAGCTTGCCCACCCGGAATTGCTCTTCGGCGCGCGGGTCGCCTTCCGGGAATAGCTCGTTCTTGTCCATGCGCTCGCCGCGCGCAAAGAACGTGTGGCTGCGCGCCAGCCGAATCGCTGATTCAAGCAGGAACGCGTTTGTCGCGTCGCCTCGCGATGGCGCGTTCCGACCCCAGGCAAACGTGCTCTGCAGGTGCGAGCCGGCGAGCGGCCAACGATAGATTACCGAGGCCGTCGTGCGGTCCACATCGATGTCGGGATGCAATTCTTCCGGACTCTTGATGTGCCCGCGGCTCACCTGCAGCGCCCAATCCCGCGTCGGGTTGTACGAAAGGCGCACTGAAGCCGAGTCGAGCTTTCCCGTTTCGATGTCGTAGCGGTTTTCGTCGGGCTCGCGCCCGCGGAACATTGAGCCTTCGATCTTGAGCCGGTCGTACACGTAGCCGAGCGTGACCACGCCGTAAGTGATATGCGTCGAATCGAGCCAATGATGCGAGATCGGTGCCTCGGGATTGTCTTCGCCGGAGAAGCGGTGCATGAAAGCGGGTGGGCCGAGCGCGGGCTCGCCGGGTAGGCCGGCATAGAGGAACACCGAACTTCGCTCGCCGAGCGGGCGGCTATAGCTCGCGGCGAGTTCCATGAATAGATCGTGCGGATGCTGTCGATCGATGAGCGGCTCGCCGTTGGCGGCTTCGCCGGTCTGCAAGAGCAGCGGGTAGCCGCGTTTTCCCATGAGCGGATCGGCCGAGACCATTGCGCGCAGGCCGAGCGTTCCTTCTCCCGCCGGCCGCTGCGCCATCACCATCAGCATGCTCGTGCTGAATGCCTTCGTATCGCCGCGGGGGCCGCCTTGGCGGTCGTAGATCAGGTTCGCGAAGCCGTGGGTCATCGTCATCCAGTCGCCGTACATCCGTTCGATTCCCTGGTGCGGCGAGGCGTCCGGTTGCCAGGCTGTACCGGACGATTCCCGCTCCATTGGATAGCGGCCATACATGCCGTGCATCTCGGCTTCACGATGCTGCATGGACATGGCCTCGCCTGCGTGCATGTGCTCGCCAGTCGCGCTGGATGCGGGCTCGCCAGCCACGCGGATCTTGCCGTACATGCCGAGATCGAAATGATCTTCGACCAGGCAGGCGTAGTAGAACTCCCCCGGCTGGGTGAACTGCCAGACGATGACGCCGGACTTCCCCGGCGCGACCTCGATCATCTGCGGCTCCGCGTGCCGCATGCCGAGATGCTGCTTCATCATTTCGTTGTGCTCCTCGAGCGCCCTCATCGTGCCGAGGACCATCTCGTGCTCGTGTTTCCCCGTGTTTACGACGACGAAACGGATGGTTTCACCTGTCTTCACCGCGATCTCGGCAGGCGAAAACTCCACCGGGTCGCGCATCTCCACGACGATGGTGCGGTCGACCTTCGCCAGATCGCCCGGACGGCCGAAAGCCGTTTCCTTGCCGCCGGCGTGCTCGTGGCCGGGTTGCGCAGGATCGTGGCTCACTGCCGGTTTATGCGGCTCGTCGCCGTACGCGTAACCCGTGGCGGCGGCGATCACCGCAAACGCAATTAAAAATCGGTGCATAGGTTTCCAAACGTTGAACGTGCGCGCGAACGCGCGGGCACGGCGCAGCATTAAATGCGCCGCGACGAGCTCAGCGTTTAGAGAACCAGTGGCGGAGGATCGAGCTGCTCGGGAACGAAACCGGCGGCGAATCGCTCATCGAGGACGATGCGATCGCTAGCGGTGGCGGCGGCTAGCGGGAGATCGGCGGACACGAGCACGGAGGCGCTTGCGCAGTGTTCGACACAACTGTTGCAGGGCACATGGTTGCCGTCGCTGTGCGGAGCGCCATCATGATCGTCCGAATGGCCATGGCCGAAGTCGAGTGTTGCCGAGCCAGGGTCGTGCATGGCGCAGAAGCCGATGGTCACCGTGGCGAGCGCGCGCAGCGGCATGAGCGCTAGCACGACGAGCACTACTGCGGTTTTGAATTTGCGACTCACGCGAACGATGCTAGCACGCGGGCTTCAGCGCCTGCCACCGACCCCAGCGCAATCGTCGGAACGTTAGGCCGCGCTATGATGGGCGGATGGAAACAGTCGAGTTGAAAGTCGAAGGCATGGACTGCCAAGGCTGCGTGAAAAGCGTGACGCGCGTGCTGAACGGCGTCGCGGGCGTCGAGAATGTGGACGTGTCGCTCGATGAAGGGCGGGCGCGCGTCACCTACGACCCGGCGAAGGCCGGTCCGGCCGAATTCAAGCGCGCGATCGAGCGCGCGGGCTACAAGGCGCCATGAAAGCGAGCCTCGCCGTCGGCCTGTCAGTCCGGCGCGAAGTCACGGTGGACGAGAGCCGCTGCATCGGCTTCATGGGCAAGGAAGGCATGGTGTACGCGACGCCGCGCATGGTGAGCGATGTCGAATACACGTGCCGCGATTTCCTCCTCCAGCATCTGGACGCCGGCGAAGACTCGGTCGGTGCGCACGTGTCGATCGACCATCTCGCCGCGACACCGCTCGGGCTGAAGGTCACGATCGAGGTCAAGATCGTCGAGATCGACCGGCGGCGGGTGACGTTCGAATTTTGGGTGCGCGACCCGATCGAGGAATGCGGGCGCGGCAAACACGTGCGCTTCGTCGTCGATATGGCGAAGAGCCGCGAGCGCCTCGCCGCCAAGCGCGCCAAGGCCGGGCTCAAATGAAATTGCTGGAAGGCGAGCATGCGCTCGTCACCGGCAGCGCGCGCGGCATCGGCCGCGGCATGGCGCTGGCGCTGAAGGAAGAAGGCGCGCAGGTGCTCGGCGCCGACGTCGAAGATGCCGACATCCGCTGCGATCTCTCCACCGCGGAGGGCGCGCGGCGCCTGGCGGAGGAGGCGATCGGCCGGCTGGGCGGCGTGTCGCTCTTCGTGCACTGCGCGAGCCCGCGCCGGCAGGAAGGCGAGACCGTGCTCGAAGTGAGCGAGGCGCAATGGCGCGAAATGCTGGCGGTGAATCTCGATGCGGCGTTCGTGCTCTGCCAGGCGCTTGGGCGCCACATGGTCGAGAGGCACATCAAAGGGCGCATGCTTCTCACGACGTCGCTGCACGCCGAGTCGCCTAGAAATCTGCCGCACTACAGCGCGGCGAAGGCGGGCGAGACGATGCTCGTGAAGGAGCTCGCGCGCGCGCTCGGCCCGCGCGGCATCCGGGTGAACGCGATCGCGCCAGGCGCGATTCCAGGTGGCGGCTTCCAGGCGCCGCCGGGCATGGTGGAGACAATTCCCCTGCGGCGCTTCGGCACGCCGGCGGACGTGGCGGCAATGGCGGTGGCCATTCTGTCCGAGCGCTACGGCGCGTACGTCACTGGCACGACGATCGTCGTCGATGGCGGGATCGCGCTCCACAACTGGATCGAGCCGCCCCGTGTCTGAACCGTGGCTGCCGCTCGCCGGCATCCGGGTCGTCGACTTCTCGATGTTCGTGCCCGGACCGTTCGCCACCGCCATCTTCGCGGACCTGGGTGCGGACGTGATCAAGGTCGAGCCGCCGCGCGGCGATCCCGGGCGCTCGTACGTGCCGGTGCAGTTCGCAAGCGAGAACCGGAACAAGCGCAGCATCGCGCTCAATCTCAAGGACCCTGAAGCGGGCGACGTGGTGGCGCGCCTGGCGGAGCAGGCGCAGGTTGTGGTGGAGGGCTTCCGCCCCGGCGTCGCCAAGCGCCTGGGCATCGATTATGAGACGCTGCACAGGCACAACGCCAAGCTCGTGTATTGCTCGATCTCGGGCTACGGCCAGACCGGCCCGTGGCGCGATCGCCCGGGGCACGACGTCAATTATGTCGCCGCGGCAGGCGGGCTTGCGTTTCCCGGCCAGTGGCGCAAGCCGCCCGCGCGCTCGTCGCTGCCCATCGCCGACATGGCGGGCGGCGCCTTTGCCGCGATTGCGGTGCTCGCCGCACTGCGCGAAGGCAAGAGCGCGTACCTGGATCTCTCGCTCTTCGAGGCGGCCTTTTTCCTGTGCGCGATGCGCCACAGCCTGGATAGCGACGTCGATCCGCGCGCGCATCTCTTTCCGGTGAACGACGTGTTCGAGACGGCCGACGGCAAGCGCCTTACGCTCGGCATCCTGGAAGAGCACTTCTGGGAGAACTTCGTGCGCCTCGTCCCGGAGCTCGCGGACGAACGCTTCGCTACCGACGCGAAGCGGCGCGCCAACGGCGATGCGCTCTCGGCGGCACTGGAAGTGGTCTTCCGGCGCAAGAGCGCCGCCGAATGGCAGCGCCTGCTCGAAGAGCACGACGTGCCGGTGGACCTTTGCGTGACGCCGGGCGAGGCGGCGTCGCATGTGCAGCTCCTTGAGCGCAAGGCGACCGAACGGGGTTATACGAAATTTCCGGTGTGGGCCAACG
>VBCM01000014.1 GCA_005883675.1 Betaproteobacteria bacterium | reverse complement strand
CCGCTCATGCATGTCATCGCCGCCAAGGCCGTGGCGCTCGGCGAGGCGCTCAAGCCCGAGTTCAAGAACTACCAGCAGCGCGTCCTCGAGAACGCGCGCGCCATGGCGAAGGTGCTCACCGAGCGCGGCGTCCGAGTTGTCTCGGGGCGCACCGACTGCCATCTCTTCTTGGTTGACCTGCGCGCGAAGCACATCACCGGCAAGGACGCGGAGGCGGCGCTCGGGCGGGCGCACATCACGGTGAACAAGAACGCGATCCCGAACGATCCGCAGAAGCCGGCGGTCACGAGCGGCATCCGCATCGGCAGCCCCGCCATGACCACGCGCGGCTTTCGCCGCGTCGAGGCCGAGGAGCTCGCGCATCTCATCGCCGACGTCCTCGACAACCCGCACGAGAACGCGAACCTGGAGCGCGTCGCCGGCGAAGTGAAGGCGCTCTGCGCCCGCTTCCCGGTCTATGCCTGACGGAATTCCGATGTCTGAAGAAATTCGCCCGGTTACGCCCAAGCGCTGGCGCGATCTCGAGCGCCTGTTCGGCCCGAAGGGCGCGTATTCGAACTGCTGGTGCATGTACTGGCGCTGGCGCCGCCGCGACTTTCGCGAGGCGACGCCGGCAGCGCGAAAGGCGGCGCTGCGCGCTTGGGTGCGTTCGGGCACCGAGCCCGGCCTGCTCGCTTATCGGCGCGGCGAGCCGGTCGCATGGTGCGCGCTCGCGCCGCGCGACGAATACGCGGCGCTTGGCGCATCGCCGAAGCTGAAACCGATAGGGGACACCGCCGGCGTATGGAGCATCACGTGCTACTACGTGCCGAAGGAACACCGGCGGACGGGCCTCATGACCGCGCTGCTCGCGGCGGCCGCGCGCCATGCGCGGCGCAAAGGCGCGCGCGTGCTCGAAGGCTATCCGGTGCTCGCAGATTCGCTTACCGGCTGCGTCGGCTACACCGGCCTTGTGCCGGCGTACAAGAAGGCGGGCTTCCGCACCGTCGCCAGCCCGAGCCGCAGCATGCGCGTGATGCACAAGGCGCTGCGTTGAAGCTGCGCCTGCTGCGAGGCGAGCGCGAGGAAATGTCGGAACTACAGCGGGTGCTGGAAGGCGCGCCGCAGTATGCCGAGCGCATCACCGGCGCGCCGCCCGGTGCAGCGGATGCGCAGAGCACCTACAGCGTGCTGCCGGAAGGCAAGGGCTATGAGGACAAGTTCGTCTATGGCATCTATGCAGGCGACGAAATGGTCGGCTGCGCCGACGTGATCCGCGGCTGGCCGCGCCCCGATACGGCGCACATCGGGCTGCTGCTCATCGCCGAGCACCACCAGCGCCGCGGGCATGGGCGCACTGCGTACCGGGAGATCGAGCGCGAGGCGCGCGCATGGGGCGTGAAGCGCATGCGCATCGGCGTCGTGCGCACGAATGAGGATGTGCTGCCGTTCTGGAAGAAACTCGGCTTTGCGTCCACCGGCGAGGTGAAGCCGTATCGTTATGGGCCGGTGGTATCGGAAGTGCTAATACTGGAGAAGGGGATCTGATGCGCTGGATAGCGGCGGTCGTGCTGGTGGCGGCGGGGGGCGTCGCGGCGGCGCAGGAGCGCGCCTGGATCGAGGCGAGCGATCGCTACAGCAACCAGGTGCTCGAGACGCTGGGTGGCTTCTTTCCCGAGTGGATGTCGGAGCTCGGCCTCGAGCGCTACGACAGCGAGGTGCGCGATCTCAAGCCGCGCCATGTCGAGCGCGCCGACGCGGCGCTCGGCGCCATCGCCGCGAAGCTGCGCGCGGCGCGCCTGAAGGAGCAGGACGCGCGTACCGCGATCTGCCGCGCGAGATCTACGAGGGCCTGCAGGTGCTGCTCGACAAGCGCAATGCGGACGCGCGCCGCATGCACGCGCTCGAGCGGCTGCGTCGCTATGCCGGCATGACGCCGCTCACGCGGCCGATTGCCGAGCTCGCTCGCGAACGGACGATGGAGCGCGCCAATGCCGGGCTCATCTGGCCTTATCGCGGCGAAGTGGAGCAGCAGCTCAACAACTGCCAGCGCTACGTCGCCGGCATCGCGGAGCTCTTTCGCGCGAGCCCGGTGCAGGGCTGGGAGGCGCCGCACGAGCGCCTCGCGGCGCAGCTCGCCAAGCACTGCGACTGGGTGCGCGGCGCCGTGCTGCCGCGCGCGCGACCGGCGCCCGCGCTTCCGGCCGAGCTCTATGCCGATCGCCTGAAGCGCGTAGGCGTCGACATCACGCCGGAGCAGGCGATCGCGCTCGGCACGGCGAGCTTCGCCGAGGTGCGCGACGAGATGGCTCGGCTCGCCGCGCCGCTCGCGCGCGAGCGCCAGCTCGCCTCCACCGATTACCGGGAGGTGCTGCGCGCGCTGAAGCGCGAGGCGATCCCCGCCGATCACATCGTCGATCTCTATCGCGAGCGCCTCGCCGCCATCGAGGGCATCATCGAGCGCGAGCGCCTAATCACGCTGCCGCAGCGGCCGACGTCTATCCGGCTCGCGAGTGAAGCAGAGTCGGCCGCGATACCCGCGCCGTACATGAACGCGCCGCGGCTTATCGGCAATCGCGGCGAGGTGGGCGAGTTCGTGCTGCCGCTCGCGAATCCGAACGCGAAATCGGCCGCGGCCGCGGACGACTTCACCTCGCCCGCGGCGACCTGGAGCCTCACGGCGCACGAGGCGCGGCCCGGGCACGAGCTGCAGTTCGCGGCGATGGTCGAGCGCGGCGTGTCGCTCGCGCGCGCGGTGTTCGCCGCGAACAGCACCAATGCCGAAGGCTGGGGGCTTTATGCCGAGGCGATCATGGCGCCGTACTACCCGGCCGACGGGCAGCTTTTCGCGCTGCAATTGCGGCTCATGCGCGCGGCGCGCGCGTTTCTCGATCCGATGGTGAACCTCGGCCGCATCACGCCGCAGGCAGCGAAGGACTTCCTGATGCGCGAGGTGCTGCTCTCGGAGGCGATGGCGCAGCAGGAGGCCGATCGCTACGCCTTCCGCTGGCCCGGCCAGGCGGTGTCGTACCTGTACGGCTACAGCCGGCTGCGCGAGCTGAGGATGAAGGCGGAGATCGCGCTACGCGAGAAGTTCGATCAGCGGGAGTTCCACGACCTCATCATCGCGCAGGGCCTGCTGCCGCCGAAGCTTCTCGAGCGTGCGGTGCTCGCCGAGCTTGCTCGTCGATATCCAGGTACTGCCAGAAGTCCCGCTTTATCGGGTTCCGCCGGTAGCCCACGACCCACGGCTGCGCCAGCCCGGTGAGAATGCGGTGCGAGATCGGCCGCACGGGCGCGTAGGCGAATAGCAGCGCGTCGATCTGGCGGTACAGCCCGTCGCGCCCCGGGCCGTGGGGCAGCACCCTCGCCTTGTCGAAAAGCGCGTTCAATTGCGGCAGATCGAAGCGCGAGAGGTTTGACTGGCCTTTGTTCGGGCCGTACACGATCTCGTAGAAGGTCTCGGCGTCGGGATTGGAAGAGATCCACCCGAGCTGCCACATCATCAGCTTGCCGGCGCGCGCGTCGCGCAGGTGCTCTGGCCACTTCGCCTTGCGGATCTCCAACCTGAGGCCCACTCGCTGCATGAACTTGTGAAACAACTCGTCAAGGAGCTTTCCCTGCGTATCGGGCGTGGTCGCAATTTCGAGCACGAGTTTTGAGCCGTCGGGCAACTCGCGGTAGCCGTCGCCGTCGCGATCGACGTAGCCGTAGACATCAAGCAATGCCTTCGCTTTGGCGGGATTGAACTCGGCGAGCGGCCCGGCCAAGTCTGGGTCGGCGCCGAAAGCCTGCGGCGGGACCGTCGACTGCGCCGCAAGCGCCTGTCCACGGTAGATCGCGCGGATCGCCTCGTCGGTATCGAAGGCGAGCGAGATCGCGCGGCGCAGCGCCACCTTCTCCGGCGTATAGCCGCCGACGACGGGATGCGTCATGCCGAAATAGAAGAAGGTGAGGTCGAATTCCTGCGTGCGATCGAGCTGCATCTTTTTCTTCTGCAGGTTCGGCGCGAGCCGGCCTTCCGGCGCGGCGATGTTCACGTACTCCGCCGGGACGCGGTCGATGAGGTCGTGCTCGCCGTTGAGGAACGCGAGCCAGCGCGGCTGGGGCTCCTCGATGATGTAGACCTCGACGCGATCGATCTGCGGCAGGCGCTTGCCGTGCATCTTCGCCGCGATCGCCTGCGCCACCGGGTCGTCGGCCGCCGCCTCCTCGGCGTAGAAATGCTCGCGATAGTTCGGATTGCGCTCCAGCACCATGCGCGAAGAGCGCTTCCATTGCGTCAGCCGGTAGGCGTTCGTGCCGACCGGATGCTCCATCGTGCGATCCGGATACGCTTCGATCACCTCGCGCGCCACCGCGCAGCTGAGGTTGCAGTAGGCCAGGTCGTAGATGAAGGTCGGTTTGGGCTCCTTCAGCACGACCCGCAACGCGTAGCGGTCGATGGCGCGCAAGCCCTCGACCTCGCGGTCGTAATCGAACTTCCCTCCCTCGAGCGCAGCCTTGCGCAGCGCGTCCATCCCGACAATGCGCTTGTCGATGAGATAGAGCTGCACGGACTTGTTCTTTGGGTCGAAGTGGCGCTTGAGCGAATAGACGTAGTCCTGCGCGGTGAGCTCGCGCTTCCTGCCCTTGAACGCCGGATCGTCGGCGAAGTAGATGCCCGGGCGGATGCGCACGGTCCACGTCTTGCCGTCGGAGGATGTGCGAGAAGATGATCGCCGAATACAGATCATTGACCTGCGCCGGATCGAAGCCGGTTTCGGCGACTTGAAAGGCATAGCGCAGCGTCTTCTCGGCTGCCGCCGCCGGCGCCATCAACACGCAGGCTAGAATCGCGGCGCGCGCAAGCGTCAGCATGACGGCCTATATTTTACGCAGGCTGTGGCAGATGATCCCCACCCTCGCGGGCGTGATCCTGCTTATTTTCTTCCTGTTCAAGTTCTTCGGCGGCGACCCGGCCCAGATACTGGCGGGCCAGGTGGCAAGCCAGGAGCAGATCGACGCCATTCGCCAGCAACTCGGCCTTGATCGGCCCTGGTACGTGCAGCTCGGCATCTTCGTGCGCGACATCTTCAGCTTCGATTTCGGCAAGAGCTGGATGACCCGCGAGCAGGTCTCCGAGATCTTCGTCACGCGGCTGCCGGCGACGCTGACCATCACCCTCCCGATTCTGATTCTCGAGGTGGCGCTCGCCATTCCCGTCGCCATGCTGGTCGCCTACCACCGCGGCACGCTGCTCGATCGCCTGGTGATCGCGATCTGCGTCGCGGCGATGTCGATCTCGTTCCTCGTCTACATCATCGTCGGCCAATACGTCTTCGGCTTCGAGCTCGGCTGGTTTCCCGTCCAGGGCTGGAGCGACAGCTTCTGGCGCAACCTCGTGACCTACGCGCCGCTGCCGATCCTGCTCGCGGCGCTCGTCGGCCTCGCGCCGCAGACGCGGCTTTACCGCTCGTTCTTTCTCGACGAGACGAAGAGCGACTACGTGCGCACGGCGCGCGCCAAAGGCCTCTCGGACGCGGCCATCCTGCGTCGGCACGTGCTGCCGAACGCGATGGTGCCGGTGCTCACCAATGTGGCGCTGCTGCTCCCGGGTGTGTTCGTCGGCAGTTTCCTGCTGGAGATTTTCTTCTCCATCCCGGGTTTGGGACGCGAGGTCTACATCGCCGTGAATCGCAGCGACTACCCGGTGATCCAGGCTTTCACCGTGTACCTCGCCGTTCTCACCATGTTGATCAACCTCGGCGCCGACGTGCTCTATCGCCTCGTCGATCCGCGGATCCAGCTCACCTAGATGGCCGCCGTCCTCGACATCGTCCCGGAGAACGCGTGGCTCGCGCTCTGGCGGCGGCTGCAGCAGGACCGCATCGGCGCGTTCTCGCTCGGCATCGTGATCGTCTACCTCGTGATGATCCTCTTCGCCATGGCGGGGCTTCTCGCCGGTGGCTGGAGCGAGGAAATCGGCGTGCCTTATGCGAACCCGTCGTTCCTTGGCGAGCGGCCCAATCTCGAAGCGGCGCTCGCGCAGCGCGCCGCGCAGCGCCAGGGTCGTGTACCGGACCTCACGGCGGTCGACCCGCTCGCGCCGAAGTATGCCGAATGGGAGAAGCGCACCGCCGAGCTGAAGACCGGCGAGCGCGAACGTTCGCTCACGCTGCGCTGGGGCGGCGATCGGTGGGGGCGCGACGTGCTCGCCAAGGCGATCAAGGGCTCGCAGGTGTCGATCGCGGTCGGCGTTTTCGCGGCGCTTTGCGCGACCTTCATCGGCACGCTGCTCGGCGCGCTCGGGGGCTTCTATGGCCGCTGGGTGAACGACTCCCTGGAATGGGTCTACAACGTGTTCACATCCATTCCATCGATCCTGCTCGTTTTCTCCCTCGCGGCGGTGCTGCGGAGCGGCGTGCTTGCGCATCTGTTCGCGAGCGGCATCTGGACGGTGGTCATCATCCTCGCGGTGACCGGCTGGACGGGGATGTATCGGCTGGTTCGCGCGGAGTACATGAAGCACCGTTCGCGCGAATACGTGCTCGCGGCGCAGGCGATCGGCGCCTCCGCCGCCTCGCGCATGTTCGTGCACATCCTGCCGAATGTGAGTCACGTGGTCCTGGTGCAGCTCTCGCTCCTCGTGGTGGCGTTCATCAAGGTCGAAGTGATCCTCTCGTTCCTCGGCCTTGGCGTGCCGGTCGACATGGTGTCCTGGGGCACGATGCTCGGCGAGGCCCAGACCGAGCTCGTGATCGGCAAGTGGTGGCAGCTCGCAGCGGCGACCGTTTTCATGGCGATCTTCCTCACCGCGTTCTCCATGCTCACCGACAGCCTGCGCGACGCGCTCGACCCGAAGCTGCGATGAGCGCGCTCGTCACGGTTCGCGATCTGCGGGTCTCTTTCAGGCTTGGCAGAGAGCGAACCCTGGAAGCAGTCCGGGGCGTGCACTTCACGGTGCGCGAAGACGCGACGCTCGCGCTGGTGGGCGAGTCGGGCAGCGGCAAGACGGTGTCGGCGATGTCGATCCTGCGCCTGCTGCCGGAAAACGCGGTGGTGCATCCGGCGAGCCGCGTCGAATATGCCGGCGAGAATCTGCTCAGCGCGCCTGCGCCGCGGCTGCGCGCCTTGCGCGGGCGGGAAATCAGCGCGGTCTTCCAGGAGCCGATGAGCTCGCTCAACCCGGTGCTCACCGTCGGCGAGCAGGTGGCCGAAGTGCTACGCCTCCACCGGCGAATGAGCGCCCGGGCGGCCTTGGAGCGGGCAGCGGAGCTGCTCGCGGAGGTGGGCATCCCCGAGCCGCGCGCGCGGCTGCGCTCCTATCCGCACGAGCTCTCGGGCGGGCAGCAGCAGCGCGTGATGATCGCGATGGCGATCGCCAATGAGCCGAAGCTCTTGATCGCCGACGAGCCGACGACCGCGCTCGATGTGACGGTGCAGCGCCAGGTGCTGGAGCTCATCGCCCGGCTGCGCGAGCGCCATCGGATGAGCGTGCTCTTCATCAGCCACGACCTGGGACTGGTCGGCGAGATCGCCGACGACGTGGTGGTGATGCGCGACGGCGTGGTGCGCGAGAGCGGGCCAGTGGCGCGGATTTTCCATGCACCGCAGGATGCGTATACCAAGGCTTTGCTCGCCTGCCGCCCGCGGCTCGAGGCGCGGCCGCGGCGGCTCCCGGTGATCGACGACTTCATGCGCGGCCGCACGCCGCCCGCCGCGCCGCTCGAGCGGCCGCCGGCCGGCGCTCCGGTCATGCAGGCGAAGCAGTTGCGCAAGGAGTTTCGGCTGCGCACCGGCCTATTCGCCTCCAAGGCCCTGGTCGCGGTGAGCGACGTTTCCTTCGACGTCGCGCGTGGCCGCACGGTGGGCCTGGTCGGCGAATCGGGCTCCGGCAAGACGACGGTGGCGCTGCTCGCGCTGCGGCTCCTCGATCCAAGCGCCGGAGAAGCGCGGCTCGATGGCGCCGATCTCGCGCGCCTCACGCCCGGCCGAATGCTGCCGTTTCGCCGCCGCATTCAGATCGTGTTCCAGAACCCCTACGCGAGCCTCAACCCAAGACGCACCATCGGACGCACGCTCGTCGAGCCGATGCGCATCCACGGCCTGGGGGCGAGCGAAAGCGAGCGCTACGAGCGGGCGCGGCGGCTGCTCGAGCGCGTCGGTCTGCCGGCAGACGCGATGCAGCGCTATCCGCACGAGTTCTCCGGCGGCCAGCGGCAGCGCATCGCCATTGCCCGGGCGCTGGCGGTGGAGCCGGAGGTGCTGGTGTGCGACGAGCCGGTGTCGGCGCTCGACGTATCGGTGCAGGCCACCGTGCTCAATCTGCTCCTCGACCTGCAGGAGAGCCTTGGGCTCGCCTATCTCTTCATCTCGCACGACCTCGCGGTGGTGAAATACATGTCCGACGAGGTGCTGGTGATGCGCGCGGGCGAAGTGGTCGAGCGCGGCACGCCGGAGGCGATCTTCGCCAGCCCGCAGCACGAGTACACGAGGAAGCTCATCGCCGCCATTCCGCGCGGCTACAGCAAATCGGGGTCAGAGCCCTAATTCAAACAGGGCACAGAGATAGTTGCGACCCTGGCCCCGAATTCCGTGTTCGCCTCGAGGCGCGCGCGCTCGCCGTAGAGGTGCGCGAGGCGCGCGCGCACGCCGTCGATCTGCGCGGCGTCGGCGCTCGCCGTGGCGGGGACATCGCTCGCGAGCGAGATCTGCAGAGCGCCCTTCTCGCGCCGCGCAGCGATGCGCAAGGTCGCGGCCGGCACGCCGTCGAGCGCCCAGCGCGCGAGCGGCAGGACCAGCATCGCCGGGATCGGCTCGGCGCGCGCGGCCGGCTCGGCCGCGATGTCGAGCTTGAGCGCCGGGCCCGAAACCAGGCTGAGCACGCCGGCATAGGCGCGCACCAGATCGAGCTCGGCGGCGACCGTCGAGGTGGTGGGCGCCTCCGCCGGCAGGGCGGCGCGCAGGAAAGCGATCAGCGCCTCGAGCGCCTGCTCGCCCGCCTCGATGCTGCGGCCGTAGGCTTGGTCGACCGCGAGCAGCGCCGCGAAGAGGAAATCCGGCTCGACGCGCGCCTGCATCGCGCGCAAGTCCGCCTCTACCAGCCCGCGCTCGGCAGCAAGCGCAGCGAGCCGTGCGGTGTGCAGGCGCGCCGTGGCGCGCCGGCTCGCCTGGAGCATCGTATAGAGCGCGATCAGCAGCAGCGCCCAGCCCGCCGAGATGCTGAAGCGGTAGGCGATGCGGTGAAGCGCGCTCGCGAAGCCGGTGTCGTGCTTGTCCACGAGCACTGCCACCGCGGACGCGGGCAATGCCTGGAGCAGCGTCTCGACCGTCGCGGTGGCGAGCACCGCGGTCGCCACCATGGCGACGAGCAGCCGCTTGCCGGTCCCGGCAGCTTCGCCCAGCCGGTTGTCCGTCGCGACGGCGCAGCCGAGCCCGATGATGGCGAGCAGGAAGTAGACGACGCACCAGGTGGCCACGACCCCGGCACGCAGCTCTTCCTTGCCGATGAACGCATAAGTGAGGTGCGCGAGCTCGACCGCGAGGGAAAACCCGAGGGCAATCCACACGTGCCGCCAGCCGAATCCGCTGAAGAGTTTCATGCGAGGGGCAGCGTGATCACGGCCGCGACGCCGCGCGGCGAGTTCGCTTGCAGGCGCAGGTCGGCGCGCCCGCCATAGAGCGCGGAAAGGCGGGCGCGGATGTTGGCGAGGCCGACGCCCGAGCCCGAGGAGGCGCCGGCGAGCCCGCGCCCGGTGTCCGCGACGGTCAGCTTCAGCGCACCGTCGGCCTTCTGCGCCGTGATGCGGATGGCGCCGCCTTCGGCAAGCGGGGCGATGCCGTGCTTGATGGCGTTTTCGACGAGCGTGGCGAGCATCATCGGCGGCACGCGCGCCTCGAGCAGCGCAGGCGGCGCGTCGATCTCGGTCTCCAGGCGCGCGCCCATGCGCACCTGCTGCAGGCCGAGGTAGGCGCGCACGAGCTCGATCTCCTCGGCGAGCGTGGTCTCGTGCTCGCGCATGCGCGGTAGCGCCGCGCGCAGGTAGCGGGTGAGCTGCGCGAGCATCCCCCGCCCGGCGCCGGCGTCGGTCTGCGCGAGCCGCCGTACGTTGGAGAGCGTGTTGAAGAGGAAATGGGGCTCGACCTGCGCCTGCAGCAGCCGCAGCCGCGTGGCGAGCTGCTGGGTCTCGAGCGCGCCGCGGCGCAGCTCGGCCGTGCGCGCTCCCTCGTCGGCTGTCTGCGCGCGCAGGTAGAACACGTACCCCGCGACGAGGACACCGGCCGAGCCGAGCCACGAGGTGAAGACGAGCACCATGTAGAACGGGCCTTCGCCGGCGGGCGTGGCTCCCACCGCGTAGCGCACGAGCGCCGAAGCGCCGGCGGCCACCACTGCGGCGAGGATCGCCACAGCGACGTTCTCGCGTCCGGCGCGTCCGGCCGCGTTGAGCACGAGAAGCGCCGTAATCAGCATCGTGATGCCCGTGAGCAGGAACACCGCCAGGCGCGAGAGCCAGGCGAGCGCGAACTCGGCCGCGCCGCCGCCGAGCACGCCGTTCGAGGGCGCGAGCGCCCACTCGAGCGACTGCAGCGCGCAGAAGCCGCCTACCAGCGCTAGCGCGCTCCAGGTGAGACCGTTCAGCAGTCGCAGCCTCATCACATCTGCCGGAAAAGCTGGGTGTAGGCGTCGCTTACGGCAAGCAGCTCCTCGCGGCGCTTGAGCCGCACCTGCGTGCGCCCGCGCAGGTCGCGCACCACGCCGGCGATGGCGTGCACGTTGACGATGGTCGAGCGGTGGATCTGCCAGAACGACGCGGGGTCCAGTTCCTGCGACAGTTCCTTGATCGGCTTTCGGATGAGCGACTCGCCCTCGGCGGTGACGACGCGCGTGTACTTGGCGTCGGCCTGGAAGTAGCAGACGTCCTCTACCGTGATGACGCGCACCGTCTGCCCCTGCGAGGCGTTGATCCAGCGCAGATACCCGCGCTGAGCGCCGCCTAGCTCGCGCAGCAGCCCTTCGAGCGCCGGTGCCGGGCGGCCGATGCGCTCCTTGAGCCGTGCCACGGTCGTGGCGAGTCGCGCCGTGGTCACGGGTTTCAGCAGGTAGTCAGCCGCCCCTTGCTCGAAGGCGGCGAGCGTGTGGTGGTCATAGGCGGTGACGAATACGACATGGCAGCGCCCGCTTGCCTGGCGGGCGACTTCCAGTCCGTTCAGTCCCGGCATGTTGATGTCGAGGAAAAGGATGTCCGGCGAATGCTTCTCGAGGGCCTGCAGCGTGGCGATGCCGTCAGCGGTCTGGGCGACGATCGCGAGCTCGGGCCACAGCGACGCCAGAAGCTCGGCGAGCTCCTCGCGCAGGAGCGGCTCGTCCTCGGCGATGATGGCGCGGGCGGTGGGCACCGGAGCGCAATGATCGCACCTCAGAGCGCCTTGGCCGTCGGGCAGTTGCTGGTGGCAACCGGCGCCGGCATGCGGGTGGCGCTGACGATGACGTGCTCGGGCTCCTGGTTGGCGATGAGCGCGCGCTCGGCGCCATCGACCATGGCGACATGCAGGGCGGCGACGGCGGCGCCGTTGATGGCGATGGCAAGCGCGAACACGGCGAGGCGGTTGGCTGTTTTCATTGGCGTTCTCCTGGCTTCCACGGGGGCAGAGTAGGCAGGCGGCCGGCCACGGACAACGCCGTTGCGACGAAACGGCGCTTTCGTGGGACGAACCGGTGCGGCTGCGGATGAATGGCCGGCTGCATATTTGGCAGGATGCAGGCAGCGCGCACGGTGCTCAAACGATAAATCGGCGCGCTTCGCATGCGCGGCGCGCATGCTTTAGCGGCTCGGCAGCTCCTCTGCGCTCCAGCCGTCGCCGAGCGCCCGGATGAGGCCGACCGAGGCGGTGAGCCGTCGGCCGAGGACATTCACCGCGGCGCTCTTGTACTGGGAGGGCGCAACGCTCCTTGGAACCTCGACCGCAGCGCCTTACAGCGTCTCGCGCGCCCCCGCGACCTTCAATATCACGGCAAACGCCTCGGACAGCGACGGCACGGTGAGTAAGGTCGACTTCTATCAAGGCGCAACGCTCG
>VBCM01000013.1 GCA_005883675.1 Betaproteobacteria bacterium | reverse complement strand
TTCGAGTTCGGCGTCGGCGGTTTGTAGGTGAGCTGCTTCACAGGCATATCGGTACCCGGGTTCTTGTCGTAGTAGCCCGATTTGCGCGTGAGCTCGTACGAGGCGAGGGTGATCGGCACGTAGCCGGTGCCGGTATGCCAGTCCATCTGTGTCTCCGGGCGCGAGAGGAAGGCGAAGAACTTGGCCACACCCTTGTACTCCTGCGGCTTCTTGCCGCCCATCACCCAGAGCGAGGCGCCGCCGATGATGGAATTCTGCGGCGCGCCCTTCACGTCGAATTTGGCGGTGCCCTTGGCCGTCCCGTAATAACCCGAGGAAGTCAGGAAGATCGCGCATTCGCCCGAACCGAACCGGGCTTCACCCGCGTTGGCACGGCCGGCATAGTCGTAGGTCTTGTCTTTCTGCAGGTCGATCAGGTTCTGCAGATGCTTGAGGTGCAGCGGCGAGTTGAACTTCAGCTCGGTATCAAAACCATCGAGCCCGTTCGCCTTGGTGCCGATCGGCACGTTGTGCCAGGCGCTGAAGTTCTCGATGTGCGTCCAGGACGGCCAGCTCGTCGTGTAGACGCACTGCTGGCCGGCGCTCTTCAACTTCTCGGCGGCGGCCTGGAACTCCTTCCACGTCTTTGGCGCCTGCGGCTCGAGGCCGGCCTTCCTGAAAGCATCGCGATTGATGTAGAACATGACCGTCGAGCTGTTGAACGGGAACGAGAGCATGTTCCCTTTGACGTCCGTGTAGTAGCCGCTGACGGTGGGCAGGTAGGCCTTCGGCTCGAACGGCTCGTTGGCGTCCGCCATCAGTTTCGTCACCGGCACGATTGCGCCCTTGGCCGCCATCATCGTCGCCGTGCCGACTTCGAACACCTGCAGGATGTGAGGCGCATTGCCCGCGCGGAACGCGGCGATCGCGGCCGTCATCGACTCCGGGTAAGTCCCCTTGTAGACCGGGACCACCTTGTATTCCTTCTGCCCCTGGTTGAATTTGGCGGCGAGCGCATTCAACTGCTCGCCCAGCGCCCCGCCCATGGAATGCCACCAGGCGATCTCGGTCTGCGCCTGCGCGCTGCCCGCGCCCAGCGCGAGCGCGAGCGCCAACGTTCTCATGTGCACGATCCCCTCCTCGGTTTAGCGGTCCGGGGCGAAGGTTATTCCACCGTCACCGACTTCGCCAGATTGCGCGGCTTGTCGACATCCGTGCCGCGCGCGAGCGCGGTGTGGTAGGCGAGGAGCTGCAGCGGTACCACGTGCAGCATCGGCGAGAGCGGCCCGGCATGGGCGCCGAGCTCGATGACATGCACGTAGTCCGACTCGGCGAGCTGCGCCCCCTTGTCGGAGAAAACGTAGAGCTCGCCGCCCCGCGCGCGCACCTCCTGGAGATTCGACTTCAGCTTCTCGATCAGCGTGTCCGTTGGCGCGACGGCGACCACCGGCATGGCCGCGTCGACCAGCGCGAGCGGTCCGTGCTTGAGCTCACCCGCCGCGTATGCCTCGGCGTGGATGTAGGAGATCTCCTTGAGCTTGAGCGCGCCCTCCATCGCGATCGGCCAGTGGATGCCGCGGCCGAGGAAGAGGGCATGTTCCTTGGTCGCGAAGCGCGCCGCCCATTGCGCCACCCGCGGCTCGATGGCAAGGATCTCGTTCATCGCCGCCGGCAGGTGCCGCAGCGCCTGCAGATGCGCCTGCTCCGCATCGCGCGCAAGACGCCCGCGCAGGCGGCCGAGGACGAGTGCGAGCACGAAAAGCGAGGCGAGCTGAGTGGTAAATGCCTTGGTCGAGGCGACGCCGATCTCCGGCCCGGCGCGCGTCAGGAAGCGCAGGCGTGAGGCGCGGATGAGCGAGCTCTCCGGCACATTGCAGATGGCGAGCGTCGCACGGTAGCCGAGGGCCTTGGCATGCTCGAGCGCCGCGAGCGTGTCGGCAGTCTCGCCGGATTGCGAAATGGTGATGAAGAGGCCGTTCGGGTCGGCGACCGAGCGCCGATAGCGGTATTCGCTCGCGATCTCCGCCACGGTCGGGATGCCGGCGACGTCTTCCAGCCAGTAGCGGCCGATGAGCGCGGCGTGGTAGCTCGTGCCGCAGGCGACGAGATGCACCGAGCTCGCCGCGCGCAGCAAAGGCTCCGCCTCGGCGCCGAAAAGCCCGGGCTGCAGCGATGAGGCGGCCGTAAGTATCTCCAGCGTGTTGGCGAGCGCGCCCGGCTGCTCGTGGATCTCCTTCTGCATGTAATGGCGATACGGGCCGAGCGCGACGGCTTCGTCGCTGAGCTCCGAGACATGGACCGGCCGCTCTACCGCCGTGCCGCGCGCATCCACCACTCGGTAGCCGTCAGGGCGGATCTCGGCGCAGTCGCCGTCCTCGAGATACACAACCCGGCGCGTCACCGGCAGCAGCGCCGAGACGTCGGAGGCGGCGAAGTTCTCGCCTTCGCCGACGCCAAGCAGAAGCGGGGGGCCGCGGCGGGCGACGACCACCGCGTCAGGATCGCGTGCCGAGACGATGGCGAGGGCAAAGGCGCCCTCGAGCTCGGCAATCGCGCGCACGGTGGCGGCGAAGAGCGAGGGCGCGTGCTTGCGATGCTCGGCGATGAGATGCGCCACCACTTCGGTATCGGTCTCCGAGGCGAAGGTGTATCCCGCGCGCTTCAGCCGCTCGCGCAGCGCCTCATGGTTCTCGACGATGCCGTTGTGCACGATGGCGATGTCGCCGGATATGTGCGGGTGCGCGTTGCGCTCGGTCGGCGCGCCGTGGGTAGCCCAGCGCGTATGCGCGATGCCGGTCTGACCGTTCAGCCGCTCAGCCGCGCTCTGCGCCGCGAGCTCGGCGACGCGCCCGGGCGCGCGCAGGCGTTTCAGCGCCGCATGGTTGATGACCGCGATGCCGGCGGAGTCGTAGCCGCGGTACTCGAGCCGGCGCAAGCCGTCCACCAGCAGCGGGACGATGTCGCGGCGCGCGGCGGCGCCGACGATGCCGCACATCGGCTAGCTCTTCTTCGGCGGCTTCCATCCGGGGATGGAAACCTGCCGCGCGCGCGCCAGCGTAAGCTGCCCGGCGGGCGTGTCCTTGTTGATGGTGGAGCCGGCGCCGATGTAGGAGCCGCGCGCGATACGCACGGGCGCCACCAGCGTCGCATCCGAGCCGATGAAGCAGTCGTCCTCGATGATGGTGCGGTGCTTCGCCGCGCCATCATAGTTGCAGGTGATGGTGCCGGCGCCGACGTTGACGCGCGCGCCGAGCTCGGCGTCGCCGATGTACGAAAGATGATTCGCCTTGGACGCGCGTCCGAGCCGGCTCGCCTTGACCTCGACGAAATTGCCGATGTGCACCTCGTCGGCGAGGCTGGCGCCGGGCCGCAGGCGCGCGTACGGGCCGACGCGGCAGCGTGCGCCGATCTCTGAATCTTCGAGGTGCGAGAAGGGAAGCACCTCGCTATCGTCGCCGATCGTCACGTTGCGCACCACGCAGTTGGCGCCGATGCGCACGCGGCTACCGAGCGCGACGCGGCCTTCGAATACGCAGTTGACGTCGATCGCCACGTCGGCGCCGCAGGCGAGCGTGCCGCGCACGTCGAGGCGCGCCGGGTCGGCAAGACTCACGCCCTCCTCGAGCAGGCGTTCGGCGTGCCGGCGTTGCAGGGCGCGCTCGAGCAGCGCGAGCTCGCGCTTGGAGTTGACGCCCGCGACTTCCATCGCGTCTTCGACCTTCACGGCGTTGACCGCGACGCCGTCGCGCAACGCGAGCGACACGACATCGGTGAGGTAGTACTCCTTCTGCGCGTTGCGATTGCCGATGGCGGCGAGCCAGCCGCCCAGGCGCCGCCCCGGCAGCGCCATCAGGCCGG
This sequence comes from Betaproteobacteria bacterium, assembly GCA_005883675.1. Classification (GTDB taxonomy): domain Bacteria; phylum Pseudomonadota; class Gammaproteobacteria; order Burkholderiales; family SG8-39; genus SCGC-AG-212-J23. The sequence continues at coordinate 4,183 of VBCM01000013.1, read as the reverse complement.
CGTTGATCTCGCGGATGGCGCGCTCCGCGGCGCCCGCGTCCTTTTCCTCGACGATGCGCTCCACTCGCCCGGCGCGGTCGCGCACGATGCGGCCGTAGCCGCGCGGGTCGTCGAGCTCGGCGGTGATGATGGCGACGCCCTCGCCAGCGGCATCGAGCAGGCGCTTCAGCGTCGCCGTACGCACAAGCGGCACATCGCCGTAGAGGATGAGCACCTGCGCATCGTTGCCGACGAACGGCAGCGCTTGCTGCACGGCATGTCCGGTTCCGAGCTGCTCTGCTTGCAGCACCCAATGGGCATCGGTGCTCGCGAATGCGGAGCGCACCGCGTCGGCGCCATGGCCATGCACGACGGCCGTCTTGCGCGCACCGAGCTCGCGCGCCGTGTCGAGCACGTACGCGAGCAGCGGCCGCCCGCCCAGCGGATGCAGCACTTTTGGCAGCGCCGAACGCATACGCTTGCCGAGGCCCGCGGCAAGCACGATCACGTCGAGTGGCATCGGGGCATTTTAGCTAATATCAGTTGCAGTGCTGACCGAGGAGCTCGCCAGCCGCTTCGCGCGCGTCGCGCTTGCCAACATCGGGCGCGAGTATCCGCGTCACATCCAGCATCTCGTATCGGGTGCCGACGAAGAGTTGCGCGAGCGGATAGTACATCCGGCGTTTTACGGCAGTTATGACTGGCACTCCGCAGTGCACATGCACTGGCTGCTGCTGCGCGTACTGCGGCTTTATCCGGTCGCTCGCATCGCGCCGGCGATCGCGGAGGCTTTGGACCAGCATCTGACGCCCGCGGCGATCGAAGCGGAGCTAGCGTATTTCCGCGGTCCGGCCGGGCGCAGCTTCGAACGCCCGTATGGCTGGGGGTGGCTCCTCGAGCTGCAGGCCGAAGCGCTCGCGTCAAAGTTGCGCTGGTCGCGCGCCGTGGCGCCGCTCGCCGAAGAGCTCGCGCGGCGCCTTGGCGACTATGTGCGCATGTCCCCGTACCCCGTGCGGGCAGGCGCGCACGGCAACAGCGCCTTCGCGTGCGTGCTGGCGCTCGACTATGCGCGCACCGCGGCGGATGCCGCGCTCGAGTTCGAGATCCGCAAGGCCGCGCGGCGCTGGTACGGATCGGACCGTGCCGCGCCGCTCGCGTACGAGCCCTCGGCGGATGATTTTCTCTCGCCGAGCCTGATCGAGGCGTCGCTCATGCAGTTGGTGCTGGAGCCCGCCGAGTTCCTCGGCTGGCTCGAGCGCTTCGCGCCGCAGGGATTCGGCGTGTTGGCGGAGCCGCCGACGGTTGTGGACCACACCGATCCGAAGCAGAGCCATCTCGACGGGCTGTGCTTCACGCGCGCGTGGTGCTTCCAGCGTCTCGGCGAGAGCGCGGCGGCCGAGCGCCTGATCGCGACCGCGCTACCGCACGTGGCGGGCGGCGACTATGCCGGCGAGCATTGGCTCGCCTCCTTCGCGATGCTCGCGCTCAGCGCGGCAGCTCTGAGAACCCCATGAGGAATTCGTCGACCGCGCGCGCCGCCTGACGGCCTTCGCGGATAGCCCATACGACGAGCGACTGCCCGCGCCGCATGTCACCGGCCGCGAACACCTTGGGCACCGAGGTGGCATAGGCCTTAGGTCCATCGGTGTCGGCGCGCGCGTTGCCGCGCGCATCCTTCTGCACGCCGAGCTCTTCCAGCAGCGACTGCAGCGGCGAGACGAAGCCCATGGCGAGGAGCACGAGGTCGGCCGGCATGTCGAACTCGGTCCCCGGCATCTCCTGCGGTCTTCCGTCCTTCCACTCGAGGCGCACCGCGCGCAGCGCTCTTACGCGGCCCTGCTCGCCAATGAACGCCTTCGTCGCCACGGACCAGTCGCGCTGCACGCCCTCCTCATGCGATGAGGAGGTACGCAGCCGCGTCGGCCAGTACGGCCACACCGGATTGCGCTCGACATCGGGCGGCATGGGCAGCAGCTCGAATTGGGTAACGGATTTCGCGCCGTGCCGGTTCGAGGTGCCGACGCAGTCCGAGCCGGTGTCGCCGCCGCCGATGATGACGACGTGCTTGTCGGTGGCCCAGAGATCGGGCACCTGCATGTCGCCGGCGACGCGCTTATTCTGCAGCGGCAGGAAATCCATCGCGAAATGCACGCCCGCGAGCTCGCGGCCGGGAATAGGGAGCTCGCGCGGCGTCTCGGCGCCGCCGGCCAGCACGATGGCGTCGAACTGCGCGAGCAGCGCCTGCGGCGCAACCGTCTCGCGGGCATCGCTCGGTACGCCACGCGCCGGCGGCTGGACGCCGACGTAGACGCCGGCGCGGAATTTCACGCCTTCGGCGCGCAGCTGATCGAGGCGCCGGTCGATCACGCCCTTATCGAGCTTGAAGTCCGGGATGCCGTAGCGAAGCAGCCCGCCGATGCGATCGCTCTTTTCGAAGACGGTGACTTCATGCCCGGCGCGCGCGAGCTGCTGCGCGCATGCGAGTCCGGCGGGACCGGAACCGACCACCGCAACGCGACGCCCGGTCGGATGCGCGGCGCGCTGCGGGCGCACCCAGCCTTCTTCCCAGGCTTTGTCGGCGATGGCGTGCTCGATCGACTTGATGCCGACCGGGTCGTCGTTGATGCGCAGCACGCAAGCCTCCTCGCACGGCGCGGGACAGATGCGGCCGGTGAACTCGGGGAAGTTGTTGGTCGAGTGCAGCACCTCGATCGCGTTCTTCCAGTCCTGCCGGTAAACGAGGTCGTTCCAGTCGGGGATGATGTTGTTGACCGGGCAGCCCGACATGCAGAACGGGATGCCGCAGACCATGCAGCGCGCGCCCTGGACGCCGGCCGCGGCGTCGGCGAGGCGGATATAGAACTCGCGGTAATGCTTCTTACGAGCCTCGGCCGCTTCGTGCGGCTCCTCGAGCCGCTCGTGCTCGAGGAACCCGGTGACCTTTCCCATTACGCCGCCACGCGCGGTCTTGCGGCGAGCTCGCCGAGCGCGCGGCGGTACTCCTTCGGAAAGACCTTGACGAAGCGTGCGCGATACTGCGCCCAGTTCTGCAGGATCTCGGCCGCGCGGCGCGAGTTGGTGTAGCGCGCGTGGTTCTCCACCAGCCGGCGCACGATGGCTTCGTCCGATTGGCTGTGGTGCCAGAGCTCGCGCCCGAGCTTCGCTTGCTGTTCCGACTCAGGCGACAGCGGCTCGAGCTCGACCATCGCCGTGTTGCAGCGCTTGGCGAACTCGCCCTCCAGATCGAGCACGTAGGCGATGCCGCCCGACATGCCGGCGGCGAAGTTGCGGCCGGTGGTGCCCAGCACGACGACCGTGCCGCCGGTCATGTATTCGCAACCATGGTCGCCGACGCCTTCGACGACCGCGGCGGCGCCCGAGTTGCGCACCGCGAAGCGCTCGCCCGCGACGCCGCGGAAGTACGCCTCCCCCGCGATCGCGCCGTAAAGCACCACGTTGCCGGTGATGATGTTCTCGGTCGGCTCGCCGCGGAATTTCGGCGACGGCTGCACCGAGATGCGGCCCCCGGAAAGGCCTTTGCCGCAGTAATCGTTGGTATCGCCGACGAGGTCGAGCGTCACGCCGTGCGCGAGGAACGCTCCGAAGCTCTGGCCGGCCGAGCCCGCGAAGCGCACATGGATCGTGTTGTCGTGCGGTTGATGTTGCGGATCGGCATCTCGATGGTGACGCGCTCGCCGCGCTCGAGCGCCGGTGCGGCAAGCTCGATCAACCGGTTGTCGAGCGCTTTTTGCAAGCCATGGTCCTGCTGCTCGCGCCGATAGCGCGCCACTTCCGGCGGCATCTTCGGCATGGCGAAGACGCGCGTGAAATCGAGGCCACGCGCCTTCCAGTGCTCGATGCCCTGGCGCACGTCCAGAAGCTCGCTGCGACCGATGAGGTCATCCACCTTGCGCACACCAAGCTGCGCCATCAGCTCGCGCACCTCTTCGGCGACGAAGAAGAAGTAATTGACGACGTGCTCGGGCTTGCCCTCGAACTTGCGCCGCAGGACGGGGTCCTGCGTCGCCACGCCCACCGGGCAGGTGTTGAGGTGGCACTTGCGCATCATGATGCAGCCTTCGACGACGAGCGGCGCGGTGGCGAAGCCGAACTCGTCGGCGCCCAAAATGGCGCCGATCACCACGTCGCGCCCCGTTTTCATCTGCCCGTCGACCTGCACGGCGATGCGCCCGCGCAGGCGGTT
>VBCM01000291.1 GCA_005883675.1 Betaproteobacteria bacterium | reverse complement strand
ATCCTTCTTTTGATACCGACAAATGGCGCGTTGCCATATCTCACGACATGCGCGTGGTCGTCCATAAACGAACGAGCATTCGAGACGTGCTACACCATGAATATACAAAGCTACGGGCCGGCGGTATTGCCAAACGTTGACGCCTTGAAAGCCTCATTAATTCTGCAAGCCAAGAAGGTCGCCGAAATGCAGGTAAGCGACTTGACAACGGACGCGCCCAAAAAGCGCTGAGAGAGCTCTACTTCAACACAAAGCTCGGCGAGTTAGCAGCTGCAGCCCAACAGCTCTCTTAGCTGTTGACCTACCTTTGGGAGGTGCAGAAATCACTGCGTTTCCAAGCCATGGGGCTGGGCCGCCGCCTACTTGACCGGCACCTGCGACAAGTTTCGCAGCCACGCGTCCGCATTGCCGTCCGAGGGCGCGCGCCAGTCGCCGCGGGGCGAGAGCGAGCCGCCGGAGCCGACCTTGGGCGCGTTGGGGATGGCGCTACGCTTGTACTGGCTCGTCTGGAAGAAGCGCCGCAGGAAGACGGCGAGCCACTTGCGGATCTCGGCGAGCGTGTACTTTTCGCGCCAGGCGCTCCACGCGAGATAGGCGACCTTGGTCGGCGCGTAGCCGAAGCGCAGCGTGTAGTAGAGATTGAAGTCCTGCAGCTCGTAGGGGCCCACCGTGCTTTCGGTCTTCTGCTTGCCGGGGACGAGCTCGGGGCTGATGTCGGTGTCGAGCACGCGGCGCAGCGCGCGCTGTACGTCCGCACTGAACTCCTTCGAATCGGCGACCCAGGCGATGAGGTACTGGATCAAGGTCTTCGGCACGCTCGCGTTCACGTTGTAGTGGGACATGTGGTCGCCGACGCCGTAGGTCGACCAGCCGAGCGCGAGCTCGGAGAGGTCGCCCGTGCCGACGACGAAGCCGCCGTGCTGGTTGGCGAGGCGAAAAAGGTGGCTCGTGCGCTCGCCAGCCTGCACGTTCTCGAAGGTGATGTCGTAGACCTTCTTGCCCTTCGCGTACGGGTGGCCGATGTCCTTCAGCATCTGCATGCACGCCGGCCGGATGTCGATCTCCTCGGCGCTCGCGCCCACCGCGCGCATCAGTTGCCACGCCTGGTTCTTGGTGCGCGTGCCCGTGGCGAAGCCGGGCATGGTGTACGCGAGGATGTTGCGCCGGGGCAGCTTCAGCTCATCCATGGCGCGCGCGCAGACGATGAGCGCATGCGTGGAGTCGAGGCCGCCGGAGACGCCGATGACGAGCTTCTTCGTGCCGGTCGAGCGCATGCGCGTGGCGAGCCCCTGCACCTGGATGCGGTAGACCTCCTCGCAACGCAGGTCGCGGTTTGCGGCCTCGCTGGGGACGTAGGGGAACTTCTCGATGCGCCGTGCGAGCGAGAGCTTGCCGGCAGGCAGCGGCAGCGAAAATTCGACGTTGCGGAAGCGCTCCACATCGGCGCGATGGCGCAGCGCCGTGGCGCCGAACGTGTTCTGCCGCATGCGGTCGGCCTGCAGGCGGCCGAGGTCGACGTCGGCATAGGCGAGCTGCGGCTCGGCGGCGAAGCGCTTCGACTCGGCGAGGAGCGTGCCGTTTTCGTAGATCAGCGCATGCCCGTCCCAGGCGAGATCGGTGGTCGACTCGCCCTGTCCGGCGGCGCTGTAGAGGTACGCCGCCAGGCAGCGCGCCGACTGGTTGCCGACGAGCTCGTGCCGGTAGCCTTCCTTGCCGATGACCACATTCGACGCCGACAGGTTGGCGACCACGGTGGCGCCGGCGAGCGCCGCGTAGGAGGAGGGCGGCGCGGGCACCCACAGGTCCTCGCAGATCTCGATGTGCAGCGCGAAGTCCCGCTGTTCGGCATGCCGGAAGAGAAGATCGGTGCCGAAGGGCGCCGGCTGGCCCGGCCCTGGGAGATCAGCGCGGCGCAGTTGTATAGCCGCCCTTCGCGAGCGACCGGCAGCCCGACGAGCGCGGCGAGGCGCAGGCTGCGCGTGCGGGCGAGGAGCTTGGCGAGCGCTTGCTCTGCGCCGTCGATCAGCGCCTGCTGGTGGAAGAGATCCTCGCAGCTATAGGCAGAGAGGCCGAGCTCGGGAAACACGGCGAGGAGCACCTTGTCGCGCGCGCCGCGCTGCATGAGCTCGAGCGTCGCCTTGAGGTTGTACTCTGGATCCCCGATGCGCACGAGCGGCGTCGCCACCGCCAGCCGCACGAAGCCGTGCGCATACGGGTTGAAGAATTCGCTCACAGCGCAATTTTACAGCACTCCAAATATGGTGTTATAAGCCATATATGCGCCTTCACGTTGAAACCGTGTTGCTCGCTCACGCCATAGTGCGCGTCGAGCTCGGCGACGATTTCAGCTACCGGCTGAGCTACGGCGACCTGGTGATCTATGAAAACGGGCGGCGGCGCGTGCGCGGCCGCAGCGCGCCGTACGAGGTGCGCTCGGTCGAGCAGCTGCGCTATGACTTCGAGCGCGACGTCGAGGCGGTGGGCGGCCGGCTTGCCTAAAGGACAAACAGGAGAAATGCGGCGGCTGCTCGAGCTGCGCATCGGCGATGCGCGCGATGCGCTCGACCGCTTCGAGGCGGCGTGGAACCGGCGGCTCGAGGGACGCCGCATGGCCACGCTGCACGTACTGTCGATGGGTGACCTGCCGCTCCTCCTGCGCACGCTGACGCCCGCGCGCTGGGAGCTGCTCGAGCGGCTGCGCGAAGCCGGGCCGCTATCGATCTACGAGTTGGCGAAACGCCTGCGCCGCGACTACAAGAACGTGCACACAGACGTGACGGCGCTTGCGAGAATCGGGCTCATCGAGCGCGCCGCCGACGGCAGGATCTCGGTGCCGTGGGACGTGGTGCGCGCGGAGTTCTGATGCGCGCCAACCGCCTCGCCGCCTTCGCCCTGCTCGTGCTCGCAAATCTGCTGTGGTCGGGCAACTGGGTTATCGGGCGGGCGGTGCGCGAGTCGTTCGATCCGGTGGCGCTCAACTTCTG
>VBCM01000012.1 GCA_005883675.1 Betaproteobacteria bacterium | reverse complement strand
TTCAAGCTCAACATGTCGGGCGTGATCCCGCCGATCTTCGCCTCGTCGCTGATCCTCTTCCCGGCGACGGTGCTCGGCTGGTTCGGCAGCCACGAGGGGCTCATCTGGCTGCGCGACATCGCCGGCACCCTGGTGCCGGGCCAGCCGATCTACGTGGTGCTCTACGCCGGCCTCATCATCTTCTTCTGCTTCTTCTACACGGCGCTGCAGTACAACCCGAAGGAGACGGCGGATAACCTCAAGAAGTCCGGGGCCTTTGTGCCGGGCATCCGCCCGGGCGACCAGACCGCGCGCTACTTGGAAAAGATCCTCACGCGCCTCACATTGGCAGGCGCGGCCTACGTGACGCTCGTCTGCCTGCTGCCCGAGTTCCTGATCCTGCGCTGGAACGTGCCGTTCTACTTTGGCGGTACCTCGCTCCTCATCATCGTCGTGGTGACGATGGACTTCATGTCCCAGGTGCAGGCGTACATCATGACCCACCAGTACGAGAGCCTGCTGAGGAAGGCGAGCTTCAAGGGCGGGCTGCCCGTGCGCTGATGGCGAAAGAGGACCTCATCGAGCTGCAGGGCGAGGTGGTGGAGAACCTGCCGAACGCCACCTTCCGCGTGAAGCTCGAGAACGGTCACACGATCCACGCCTTCATCTCCGGGAAGATGCGCATGAACTACATCCGCATCCTGCCGGGCGACAAGGTGACGGTGCAGATGACACCGTACGATTTGACGAAGGGCCGCATCACCTTTAGAGCGAAGTGAGGACCAGATGAAAGTCATGGCATCGGTGAAGAAGATCTGCCGCAAGTGCAAGATCGTGCGGCGTAAGGGCGTCGTGCGCGTCATTTGCTCCAACCCGCGCCACAAGCAGCGGCAAGGTTGATAACGCATTGTTCGAACAGCTATAATCGAAGGTTCCGCCTATGGCACGCATCGCAGGGATCAACGTCCCCAACCACCAGCACGCCGAGATCGCACTCACCGCGATCTATGGCATCGGCCGCGCGCGCGCGCAGGCGATTCTCGCTGCCGCCGGCGTGCAGGGCTCGCGCAAGATCAAGGATCTGAACGACAGCGAGCTCGAGAAGATCCGCGAGAACATCGCCAAGTTCACCGTCGAAGGTGACCTGCGCCGCGAGGTGCAGATGTCGATCAAGCGGCTGATCGATCTCAACTCTTACCGCGGCTCGCGCCATCGCAAGGGATTGCCGGTGCGCGGCCAGCGCACGCGCACCAACGCCCGCACGCGCAAGGGGCCGCGCAAGGCGGCGATCAAACTCAACGTACCCGCAGGGAAGGCCGTATAAAGCATGGCTAGCAGAAACGCACCGACGCGCCAGGAGCTGCAGCAGACTGCGGCGGCCCGCGCGCGCAAGAAGGTCAAGAAGAACGTGGCGGAGGGTATCGCACACATCCACGCTTCCTTCAACAACACGATCGTCACCATCACCGACCGGCAGGGCAACACCCTCGCCTGGGCGACCTCCGGCAACGCCGGCTTCAAGGGCTCGCGCAAATCGACGCCGTTCGCCGCGCAGGTCGCGGCCGAGCGCGCCGGCCGCGCAGCGCAGGAGTGCGGCGTGAAAAACGTGGAAGTGCGCATCAAGGGCCCCGGGCCCGGCCGCGAGTCGGCGGTGCGCGCATTGAACGCGATCGGCTTGAAGATCGGCAGCATCGCCGATGTCACGCCGATTCCGCATAACGGCTGCCGTCCGCCCAAGCGGCGCAGGGTATAGACATGGCGAAGAACCTCGACAAGTGCAGACACTGCCGCCGCGAAGGCGAGAAGCTCTTTCTCAAGGGCGAGAAGTGCTTTACCGACAAGTGCCCGGTTGAGCGGCGCGCCTACGCGCCCGGCCAGCACGGGCAGAAGAGCGGCGCGCGGCTTTCCGACTACGGCAAGCAGCTGCGCGAAAAGCAGAAGATGCGCCGTACCTACGGCGTGCTCGAGCGCCAGTTCCGCAACACCTACGAGGACGCGGCGCGCGCCAAGGGCATCACGGGCGAGCGGCTGCTGCAGCTCCTCGAATCGCGGCTCGACAACATCGCCTACCGCATGGGCTTCGGCGCCTCGCGCAGCGAGGCGCGCCAGGTGGTGCGGCACAACGCCATTCTGGTGAACGGCAAGCGCGTCAACATTCCGTCGTACCGCCTGCGCCCCGGCGACACCATCGAAGTGGCGCCGAAGGCGAAGGAGCAGCTTCGCATCAAGGCGGCGGCGGAAGCCGCCGATTCGCGCGGCTTCCCCGAATGGCTGGAAGTGGACGCGAAAGCCCTCAAGGGCACGTTCAAGTCGATGCCGGCGCGCTCGGATCTGTCGTCGACGATCAACGAGCACCTCGTCATCGAGCTGTACTCGAAGTAAACCTCAGGACCCGAACACATGCCGCAATCCGGATTTCTCAAGCCTCGTATTGTCGACGTCCAGAACCTCTCGCCGAACCACGCGCGGGTGACGATGGAGCCGTTCGAGCGCGGCTATGGCCACACCCTTGGCAATGCGCTGCGCCGCGTGCTGCTCTCGTCGATGCCGGGCTACGCGCCCACCGAGGTGCAGATCGCGGGCGTGGTGCACGAATACTCGACGCTCGACGGCGTGCGCGAGGATGTCGTCGACATCCTGCTCAACCTGAAGGGCGTGGTCTTCCGCCTGCATAACCGCGCGGAAGCGATCCTCTCGCTCAAGAAGAAGGGCGACGGTCCCGTGACTGCGGCCGACATCGAGCCGGCGCACGACGTCGAGATCGTCAACCCCGATCACGTCGTCGCGCACCTCGCCTCCGGCGGCAAGCTCGAGATGCAGATCAAGGTGGAGTCGGGCCGCGGCTACCTGCCGGGCAACATGCGCTACCTGCCGGAAGACACCAAGGGCATCGGCCGCATCATCCTGGATGCGTCCTTCAGCCCGGTGCGCCGCGTCTCCTACGCCGTCGAATCGGCGCGTGTCGAGCAGCGCACCGACCTCGACAAGCTGATCATGGACATCGAGACGAACGGCGCGATCGAGCCCGAAGAGGCGATCCGCTACGCCGCGCGCGTGCTCGTCGATCAGCTTTCGGTCTTCGCCCAGCTCGAGGGCACGGCGCTGCCGGCCGAGCAGCCGAAGTCGCCGGCGGTCGACCCGATCCTGCTGCGCCCGGTCGACGACCTCGAGCTCACCGTGCGCTCGGCGAACTGCCTGAAGGCCGAGAACATCTACTACATCGGCGACCTCATCCAGCGCACCGAGACCGAGCTCCTCAAGACGCCCAACCTCGGCCGCAAATCGCTGAACGAGATCAAGGAAGTGCTTGCCTCGCGCGGCCTCACCTTGGGGATGAAGCTCGAGAACTGGCCGCCCGCGGGCCTCGAGCACCGGACCTAGCCATGCGCCACGGCCACGGCCTTCGCAAGCTCAACCGCACCTCCGCGCACCGCCTGGCGATGCTGCGCAACATGACGGTATCGCTGCTGCGCCACGAGGAGATCCGCACCACGCTGCCCAAGGCGAAGGAGCTGCGCCGCGTCGCTGAGCCGATGATCACCCTTGGCAAGCGACCCTCGCTCGCCAATCGCCGCCTCGCCTTCGATCGGCTGCGCGACCGCGGCATCGTCGCGAAGCTCTTCGAGGACCTCGGGCCCCGCTACGCCAAGCGCAACGGCGGGTACCTGCGCATCCTCAAGACCGGCTTCCGCAAGGGCGACAACGCGCCGCTCGCGCTCGTCATGCTCATGGACCGGCCCGGGGCTGAAGCGAGCGCCGCCGGCGACGAGAAGAAAGCCGAGAAGAAGAGCGAGAAAAAAGCCGCCGCCTGACGCGCGCCCGGCCCCTCGTTCTCTTCACCGACTTCGGCGCGGCCGACCTCTACGTCGGCCAGGTAAAGGCAGTTCTCACGGCGCGTGCGGCGCGCTCGCCGCTCATCGACGCACTGCACGATGCGCCGGCTTTCGGCATCGAGCCGGCGGCGCATCTCCTCGCCGCGCTCGCTGCCCAATATCCGCCTGACGCGGTATTCCTCGCCGTCGTCGACCCGGGCGTCGGCGGCGGGCGCGACGCCATCGTGGCCGGCGTCGATGGCCGCCACTTCGTCGGCCCGGACAATGGCCTCCTTTCCATCCTCTGGCAGCGCGCGCGTCGCCGCGAGTGCCGGCGCATCGCCTGGCGGCCGGTGCCTCTTAGCTCCTCCTTCCACGGGCGCGACGTTTTCGCTCCCGTCGCCGCCGCGCTCGCGCTGCGCCGCGTGCCGCGTGGCTGGCTCGTGCCGAAGGCGCGGCCCGACGTGCTGCTTCCCTCGCGCGACCTTGCGCGCGTGATCTACATCGATCATTACGGCAACGCCGTCACCGGCCTGCGCTTGACCAACGCCAACGCGACGCTGCGCGTCGGCCGGCGCGTCCTGCGCCACGCGCGCACGTTCGAAGAGGCGCGCGGCCCGTTCTGGTACGAGAACAGCATGGGCCTAGTCGAGATCGCCGCGCCGCGCGCGAACGCGGCGCGAGCGCTGCGGCTCAGGCTCGGCACTCGCGTAGCCCTGCGCTAGGTGACGACGATCGCGCGGTAGTCGTTGACATTGGTGCGCGTCGGCCCCGTCATCACGAGGTCGCCGATCGCGCTGAAGAAGCCATAGCTGTCGTGCCGCGCGAGCATCGCTTTGGCATCGCGGCCGCGCTGCATGCTGTCGGGCGTGAGGATGGCTCCGGCGTTGTCCTCCGTGCCGTCGATGCCGTCGGTGTCGCAGGCGATCGCCCAGACGCCGCCGGTCTCGATGCCGAGCGAGAGCAGGAACTCGGCACAGCGGCCGCCGCGGCCGCCCTCGCCATGAACCGTCACCGTGCATTCGCCGCCCGAGATGAGCGCGACAGGCGGTGCCCATGGCCTTGCATGGCGCCTCACCTCGTGCACCATCGCGGCCATCACCTTCGCCACCTCGGCGGCCTCGCCGGTCACCGTGTCGCCGAGGATCACCGGCTGCACGCCGGCGCGCTCGAACACCACCGCCGCTGCCTCGAGTGAACGATGCGCGCTGGCGATCACCCGGTTCTCGACCCTTGCGAATGCCGGGTCGCCGGGCTTCGGCGTCTCGTCGGCCGCTTTTTCCAGCCGCGCCTTCACCGTCGCCGGCGGCTCGACGCGATAGCGCGCGAGGATCTCGCGCGCCTCCGCATAGGTCGTCGCATCGGGCGCGCAGGGACCCGAGGCGATATGCGTCGGATCGTCGCCCGTCACGTCGGAGATGATCAGCGCCACGACGCTCGCGCGCGAGGCGGCGGCGAGGCGCCCGCCGTGGATCGCGGAGAGGTGCTTGCGCACCGTGTTCATCTCCTGGATCGCCGCGCCGCTCTTCAGCAGCTGCGAGGTCACCCGCTTGAGGTCAGCCATTGGCACATCGCGCGCCGGCAGGGACAGCAGGCTCGAGCCGCCGCCGGAGAGCAAGGCGAGCAGCAGGTCCTCTTCGCCGAGCGCGCGCACGGCGGCGAGGATCTCCGCGGCGGCGCGTTCGCCTGCTTCATCGGGCACCGGATGCCCGGCCTCCACCACGCGGATACGGCTCGTCGGCACCCCGTGCCCATAGCGCGTGATGGCGATACCGGAGAGCTCACCCTGCCAATGGCGCTCGACCGCGGCGGCCATGGCGGCCGCCGCCTTGCCGGCCGCGGCGACGAACGTGCGCCCGCGCGGCGGCGGCGGCAGGTGCGCGGCAAGGATTTTTAGCGGATCTGCGGCCGCGACGGCTGCGCGGAAGCTCTCCTCCAGGAGCGCGCGCAACTCAGGCAAATTGACGCTGCGCGGCGGCGGGGCCGAGATTGAAGAGCTCGGGATAGGTCTCGCGGAACACGCGCTTGATGTCCTCCGCAGGCACGTCGGCGTACTCGCCGCGCCAGCGCACGTACTCCATATGGCGCCGGTCGTCCTCGTCGTACGGATGGAAAATCGAGTCGGCCCGGCCATCGAACTCGAGCGGCTTCACGCGAAAGCGCTTGCACAGGCTCAGATTGAACGCCGGCGTGGCCTTGACCCACTTGCCCTCCAGGTAGAGCTCGGTGTAGCCGTGATAGACGAAGAGGTCGGTGCCCATCTTCTCGGTGAGCTCCGGCGTCGTCAGGTGGTTCTTCACGTCGGCGAAGCCGACACGCGCCGCAATGCCGGCGGCGCGCGCGGCGGCAGCGAGCAGCGCCGCCTTGGACACGCACCAGCCGAGGTTCTGCTCGAGGCACGCCGAGGCGCGGTAGGTGTCCTCCGCCAGGAAGTTCTGGAACGGGTTGTAGCGGATGCTGTCGCGCACCGCGTAGTAAAGCGCGACCGCCTTGTCGCACCCATTGGCGCCCTTCGCATGCTGGCCGGCGAACGCCATGACCTTCGGATGGGCGCTGTCGACGAAGCGTCCCGGCTGCAGGTATTCGTTCATTTATCCAGTTTCATTAGCTTGCGCACGCCCTGGAAGAGCGCGCTTTGCTCTTCGGCAAGGCCGTCCACCACCGAGAAGTGGTGCCGGCCCGGCATGGGGACGTCGCCGGCGAAGCCGCTCTTCCAGCGCTCGCCGAGGAGCGCATTCTGCCGCAGGAATTCGCTCGACTCGTCGCCGCCGACGCAGGTCATCACCGGCGCGCGCGTCGAGCGCGGCAGGAACGCCGGCGAGAGCTTGAGCGCCGTCGCCGGGTCGAGCCGCAGGTCGACGTTCAGCCAGTCGATGTCGACCAGCGGCCGCAGGTCGTACAGGCCGCTGATGGCGAGGCCGCCCTTCCACAGGTCCTTCGGCAGCGCGCGATCGAACGCCGGCCACTGAGCGCACATCAGCATCGCCGTGAGATGGCCGCCGGCCGAATGGCCGCTGACATACAGGCGGTCCTGGTCCATGCCGTACTCCTCGGCATGCAGCCAGAGCCAGCGGCTCGCGCGCAGCATCTGGCGCACGATCTCCTGCATGGAAGCTTTCGGGCAGAGATCGTAGTTCACCACCGCGAGCGAGATGCCGCCCGCGACGAAGGTCGGCGCGAGAAACGAGAAGTCGCGCTTGTCGAGCGAGCGCCAGTAGCCGCCGTGGATGAACATCATGCAGCTGCCGTCGCCCTTCCTCGCGGGAAAGAGATCGAGCGTCTCGCCGGGCGCCTCGCCGTAGCGCAGGTCAAGATGCGAGGTCATGGTGCCGCGCGTGCGCTGCGAGTCCTCGGCCCAGCGGGCGAAGTACTGCGCGTGGTCGGGCACCAGCTCCCGGTTGTTATAAAGCGCGGAGAGCACGCTCTTCTCCGGAGCATTCATCCCCGCATTACCCCCTGAGATCGCGCCACAGGCCCATGGCCTCCTGCCCCGGCCGGTCGGAGAAGGAAAAGAGCACCGTCTCGGGCGTCGTCTCGAACTTGACTGGCGTCCACGACCGCCGCCTTCGACGACCGAATAGATCGCGCCGTCGGTGCTGCGATACGCCTGCGACTGGAAGCGCGGCGGCAAAAGCTGGATGAACGCCGCGATCGTCGGCATGGCGTGGCCGCCGGTGAGCGGGTTGACGAACTGCATCTTCCAGCCGTGGCACGGGTCAGGATCCTGGTCGCGCGACAGGAGCTCGAGCGATTCGCGGCTCCTCGCATACGGATAGTTGAAGATCGGCGAGGTCTTGCCGAACGGCGCCGCCGTGCCGAGCGGCGCCAAGCCGTTGCCGAAGCGCGCGGTGGCGGCGCCTTCGGCGCGCACGACAGGCTGCACTTCCTCGGGGTAGACCTCGTGGAACTGCGCGGCGAAGAGCTCCACGATGCGGATGTCGAGGCCGTCCATCCACACCACCGGCTCGGCTCCCGGGTTGCCATGGTCGTGGAAGGTCCACGAGGGCGTAATGATGAAGTCGCCCGGATACATCGTGGTGCGTTCGCCATCGACCGCGGTGTAGGCGCCCGCGCCCTCGACAATGAAGCGCAGCGCCGACTGGCTGTGGCGGTGGCTCGGCGCGATCTCGCCGGGCAGGATGAGCTGCAGGCCGGCATAGAGGCTCTGCGTGATGCAGGACTCGCCGCGCATGCCGGGGTTCTCGAGCACCAGCACGCGGCGGATCGCTTCCTTGGCGGTGATGAGCTTGCCCGCCTCGGTGATGAAGGGTCGCACCTCCTTGTACTTCCAGAGGTAAGGCTTGCAGCGCGTCGCCGGCGTGTCGGGAATCAGCGCGTGCAACACCTCCCAGAGCGGCGCGGTGTTGAACTTATCCATGCGCCTGTAGAGATCCTGGCGCGCATTGCTGGTCGTCTGCGGAACGCTGGCCATGAAGAGTTCCTTTACGAAGATTTTACGGGCTTCATCCAGACGACGGGCTTGCCGAGCGTCGTGCCGAGCGCTTTGCCCTCGGGATCGGCAAGCGCCGCTTCGCGCGCTTTGCGGATCGCGCTCGCCTGCTCGCCCGCCTCCGCGGTCGGCGGGTTCTCGATGAGCGCGTCGGCGATGGCGAGGAAGTTGCCCTTGCCGCGTCGATGGGTCTCGCCGTAGCCCTTGATGAGGCGCGCGCAGTCGGCGATCTCGTAGGCGAGACCGGCGTCGCGCTTGGCCGCCTCGGCGACGTAGCCGAGCCAGCGCTCGATCAGGCCCTGCTCCTCGGCGTAGCGGTAGCTCGAGGGCCGCAAGGGCCGCAGCCAGGCGAGCGAGCGCACCAGCGCGTAGCCAAAGAGACCTGACGTCTTGATATGCATGCCGATGTTGTAGGCGTCGAGCTTGCCGCGGCGCTCGGCCCAAGCCACGAGCCGCCGGCCGAGCGGCGCCGGCATTACCGATGCGAACTCCTCGATGCCGGGCTTCAGATAGTCGATGACCACCACGGGCTCATCGCCCTTCGCGCCCACCTCGCGTCGCACGCGCTCGAAGCGGCTCGCCCGGGTCTTCAGGTCCGCCACGCGGATGATGTCCTCGTAGCTCATCCACGTGGCGAGATGCCGCGCGACCGTGGCAGCGACTCTGGCGTCGCCGCGCACGAAAGGCTCCATGCGCCGCCGATAGAGCTCGGCGTAGCGCTTGCCCTGATAGTCGCGCAGCCTTTCGTCGGCGAGCCGCATGATGTCGGCGAGCTCAGTGGCGCGCTTCGGCGCCGCGGGCTGCTCGGGCGGCTTGCGGCTGCCGCGCGCAATATCGTAGCCGGCGGCGAAACCGCGCAGGCTCGCCTCGGCGCCGCGGCCGCCCTTGCGGATCGCGTCCTCGCAGCGCTCGCGCGCGAGCGGCAGCGCGCCGCTGCCGGCCATCGCGCCGAAGAGCACCGCGTTGATGATCGTGCCGCTCTCCTCCGCGAGCTTGCGCATGTCGAAGAGCACGGTGAGCTTGGCGAGCTCGCGCGCCGCGGCAACCACCTTGTCCGCCTCGTAGCGCCCATCGGCCATCTGCATTTTTTCGACGGTCGCATAGATCCGATGGGTCGAGGCGATCAGCGTGGTGCGCTCGGGACTGACATAGCCGTTCGCCATCGCGCGGCCCGCTTCGACGAGCTCGGAGGCCACCATGATGTCGACGTTTCCGGGGCTTGGCGTAAGCGACAGCACGGGCTCACGGCCGCCGAGCTCGCTTTTGCGCACCGGATAAATCTCCAGGTAGTACGTCGTTGCCCCCGTGCGCTGCGCCACGCCCGGGATGGAGGTCGCCTGGGCGGGCAGGTCGACGGCGGTCGCCGCCTCCATCAGCCAATCGGCCATGACGCCGCCGCCTTCGCCGCCGAGCGCGGCGATGAGAATGGTGATCGGGCGCTCCGGCAGGCTCATAGCTTGGCCCACAGCCGGTCCCAGAGATTGGCGTTGTTGATGACTTCGGCGCGATAGAACGAGGGACATAGCACCGCGGCGTGCGCGTTCTCGCCGCACAGGCCGCAGCCGACACAGCCGTCGATCACCGTCGCCACCGGATCAGTGCGCAGCGGATCGGGATTGTCCTTCACCGTCAGCGTCGGGCAGCCGGAGAGGCGGATGCACGAGTGATCGCCAGTGCAACTGTCCTCATCCACCCCGTACTTGACGCGCACGTAGCGCTCGCCGCGCTTCAACTTCTGCGCGACCTGCGGCCGCAGCCGTCGCTGGCGCTCGAGCTGGCATTCGCCTTCGGCGACGATCACCTTGAGTCCTTTCTCATCCGTGGTCATCGCCTCGCGATAAGCCTTCGCCATCTCGCTCACGCGGTAGTTGTTGACCGTGCGCAGCCACTTCACGCCGAGGCCCGCGAGCGCCCGCTCGATGCTGCGGTCGGCATGCACGGCGCTCGCGCCGACTGCTTGCTTGCGCGTTTCCTCCGGCGGCGTGGAGAGCAGCTCCTGGGTGCCAGTGGCGGAGGCGTAGCCGTTTTTCATCACGATGAGCACGCCGTCGCCTTTGTTGAGCAGGTTCGACGCGACGCCCGACAGGAGCCCGTTGTGCCAGAAGCCGCCGTCGCCCATCACCGCGACCGGCCGGCGCGCCTGCAGCGGCGCCACACCGGCCGCCGCGGCGAGGCTCATGCCGTAGCCGAGCAGCGTATTGCCCTGCGAGAAGGGCTCGAAGCTCGCGAAGGCATGGCAGCCGACGTCCATCGAGACGTGCGGCCGGCCGATGTCCTGCGCGACGAGCTTCATCGCCGAGAATACCGGGCGCTCCGGGCAGCCGATGCAGAAGGTCGGCGGCCGCACCGGCAGCGCGCCGAGCAGCTCGGCCGCCTTGCGCTTGGTGCCGCCCACCGCCTCGATCCATTGCGCGCCACTTGCCATGTCCAGGTGCGCGGCATGCTCGCCCAGAAACTTCGCCAGCCCGCGCACCATCGCCTCGGCGGTGTATTCGCCCGCCATGTGCATCACATCCTTGCCGTGGAGCTTCGCCTGCACGTCCGCGCGGCGCAGCAACGTGGCGATCTCTTGCTCAATGAATTCCGGCTGCCCTTCTTCGAGCACCACCACGGCGCGCTTGCTTGCGCAGAACTGCGTGATCTCCTCCGGCACGAGCGGATAGACGACGTTCAGCGCGAGGATCGGGATGCGGCTGGCGCCGAACGGATCGGCGAGCCCGAGCGTGCGCAGGGCGAGGATCAGCGTGTTGTAGAGGCCGCCCTGCACGATGATGCCGAGCTCGCCTTCAGCACCCGGAAACACTTCGTTGAGCCGGTGCTCCGCAATGAACTTGCGCGCCGCGGGCAGGCGCACATCCGACTTGAGCTTCTCCTGCCGGAACGTGGCGGGCGGATGGGCCAGCCGATCGTACACGAACTCAGCCGGCGGCCCGGGGAGGCGCTCGCGCTTGGAGATGGCGGGCGCGCGGTTGGCCTTGGCGCTGAAGCTGCCGCGCACATGGCAGGCGCGGATGCGAAGCTCCATCATGACCGGCGTGTTCGACGCTTCGGAGAGCTCGAAGCCGCGCTCGACCAGCTCCACGATCTTCGGCAGATTAGGGCGCGGATCAAGCAGCCACATGAGCGACTTCAGCGCGTAGGCGTGGCTTCGCTCCTGCGCGACCACGCCGCCTTCGCCGTAATCCTCGCCGAGCACGATGAGCGTGCCGCCCATCACGCCCGCGCTCGCGAGATACGAGAGCGCATCGGCGGCGACATTGGTGCCGACGATCGACTTCCACGTCACCGCGCCGCGCACCGGGTAGTTGATCGAGGCGCCGAGCATCGCCGCGGCGGAGGCTTCGTTGGTGCAGGCCTCGACGTGCACGCCGAGCTCGTCGAGATAGTCCCTCGCCTGCACCATGACGTCGAGGAGGTGCGATACCGGCGCGCCCTGGTAGCCGCCGACGTAGGACACCCCCGACTGCAGCAGCGCCTTCGTCACGGCCAGGATGCCCTCGCCGTGGAAAGTCGCGCCCTCGGCGAGGCGCAGCGACTCGATCTCCTTAGTGAATTGCCGTTCCACGGAGCCTCGCGACCAACTTGTCCCACCACGTCGGGTTCTGGATCACCTCTGCGCGATAGAACGACGGGCAGAGCACCGCGGCGTGCGCGTTCTCGCCGCACAGGCCGCAACCGACGCAGCCGTCGATGACCGTCGCCACCGGATCGGTACGCAGCGGATCCGGGTTGTCCTTGATCGTGAGCGTCGGGCAGCCGGAGAGGCGAATGCAGGAGTGATCGCCCGTGCAGGTGTCCTCGTCCACGCCGTACTTGACGCGCACGTGGCGCGCGCCCTTCTTCAACTTTTCCGCCACCTGTGGGCGGAGCTTGCGCTGCCGCTCTAGCTGGCACTCGCCCTCGGCGACGATGACCTTCAGCCCCTTGTAGTCCGTGGTCATCGCTTCTTTCAGCGTCTTGGCGACTTCACCGACCCGGTAGTTGTCCACCGTCTTGACCCAGCCGACGCCGACGCCCTCGAGCGCGCGCTCGATGCTGATGTCTTCCTTCACCTCGCTGTGCTGCGGCGAGGAGGGCAGCTCCTGCGTGCCGGTCGCGGAGCTGTAGCCGTTCTTCATGATGACGAGGATGCCGTCGTTCTTGTTGAAGACAGAAGCCGCCGTCGCCCATCATCGTCACCGTGCGTCGCGCCATGGCCGGATGCACGGCCGAGTTGGAGGCGAGCCCCAGGCCGTAGCCGAGCACGGTGTTGCCGATGTTGAAGGGCGGCAGCGTGGAGAAGAGGTGGCAGCCGATATCCGCCGACAAGTGGAACTTGCCGGTCTCGCGCTCGAGAATCTTCATCGCCGAGAACACGGGGCGCTCCGGGCAGCCGACACAGAAGCCGGGCGGGCGCTGCGGCAGCGCGCCGAGCAGCTGTGCCGCCTTCTCCTTCAGCGACTTGATCGGCGCCACTGCGGCGTCGCGGCCTAGAAACCGGGAGAGGCCGGTGAACACCACTTCGCCGGTGTACTCGCCGGCGAGCGGCAGCACGTCCTTGCCGTGCACTCTGACGCCGTTGATGTCCTGGCGGCGCAGCGTAGCGAGCACCGCTTCCTCGAGGTAGGCGGGCTGGCCTTCCTCGACGATCAGCACCTCGCGCTTGCCGGCGCAGAACGCCGTGATTTCTTCCGGCACCATCGGATAGGTAACGTTCATGCAGTAGATCGGCACCTTCGCCGCGCCGAACGCATCGGCGAGCCCGAGCGACTGCAGCGCGCGGATCACGGCGTTGTAGAGGCCCCCCTGGCAGATGATGCCGGTCTCGCTCATCTCGCCGGGGAACATCTCATTCAACTCGTGCTCGCGGATGAACTTCACCGCCGCCGGCCAGCGCACGTCGATCTTGTGCTTCTCCTGCGCATAGGTCGCGGGCGGCAGGCAGATGCGGCTGTAGTCGAAGTCCGGGTTCTCGATCAGCGTGCGCTTGGAAAGCCGCGGCCGCTGGTTGCTCCTCGTCCGGAAGCTGCCTTGCACATGGCAGGCGCGGATGCGCAGCTCGAGCATCACCGGCGTGCTGGAGGCCTCCGAGAGCTCGAAGCCTTTCTCGACCAGCTCGACGATCTTCGGCAGGTTGGGCCGCGGGTCGAGGAGCCAGATCTGCGACTTCATGGCGAACGCGTGGGTGCGCTCCTGGATGATCGAGGAGCCTTCGCCGTAGTCCTCGCCGAGGACGAGGAGCGCCCCGCCTTTGACGCCGGCGGAGGCCAGATTGGACAGCGCATCCGAGGCGACGTTGGTGCCGACGGTGGATTTGAAGGCCACCGCGCCGCGCATCGGGTAGTTGATGGAAGCGCCGAGCATCGCCGCGGCGCCCGCTTCGTTGGCGTTGGTCTCGACGTGCACGCCGAGCTCGTCCAGGATGTCGCGCGCATCGTTCAGCACGTCCATCACGTGCGACACCGGCGCGCCCTGGTAGCCGCCGACATAGGAAACACCCGACTGCAGCAGCGCCTTGGTCACCGCGAGGATCGCCTCGCCGTGGAAGGTCTCGCCTTCGCCGAGCTTGAGTTTTGCAACTTCCTGCTTGAATGAACGTTCCATGACTAGCTAAGCAGCTTCCTTGGTAACCAGGTGGCGAGCCCGGGAATCAGCATCACGGCCACGAGCGCGATGAGTCCCATCACCACGTACGGGGTCACCGCGCTCCAGATCTGGCGCATTTCAATCTCCTTCGGCGCCACGCTCTTCATCGTGAAGAGCAGCATGCCGAAGGGCGGGGTGAGGAGCCCGAGTTGCATGCAGATGAGAAAGAGTACGCCGAACCATATCTGATCGAAACCGTACACCGCCACCAGCGGCATGAAGAACGGCAGGCAGATGAGCATCATGCTCACCTGGTCGATGAAGCAGCCGAGGATGAGCAGAATCACCATCATCGCGATCAGCACCGGCCAGGCGCTGAAGCCCGAGCTCTTGATCATATCCACCATGCCGTTGGTCGCGCCGGAAAAGGTGAGGATCTGCGCGAAGGTCGTCGCACCGACGATGATGAAGAGAATCACGCCCGAGATGCCCGCGGCGCCGAGCAGTGCCTTCAGCAGGTTGGACCAGCTCAGCGCACGATAGATCGCCGCCACCGCGACCGTCGCCACGGCGCCGATCGCCGCGGCTTCCGTCGGCGTCGCCCAGCCTGCGCTCATCGCCGCCACCACGACGACGAAGATCAGCACCAGCGGCAGCACGTACACGATGAGCGGCCGCCAGCGGTCCCACAACGGGATTTCCTCGTGCTCGAACGCCGGCGCGAGCGCCGGATTGGTCACCGCGCGCAGCACGATCCAGGCGACGAACATGACCGAGAGCACCACGCCCGGGATGATGCCGGCGATGAGCAGCTGCGACACCGAGATGCCGGCGAGGCTGCCGAGCAGCACGGTGAGTGCCGAGGGCGGAATCAGCATGTCGACGCCGCCGATCGCCATGATCGGCCCCATCGCCATGTTGGGGTGATAGCCGCGCTTCAACATCTGCGGCAGGAGCAGGCTGCCGAGGAGCGCGGTCGTAGCGATGGTCGAGCCCGAGATGGCCGAGAAGATCGTCCCGGCAACGACCGCGACCACCGACAGCCTCCCGGGCACGCGCCAGATCAGCCGGTCGATAGCATCGATCGCCTTCATGGCGACGCCGGTATGGAACAGCACCTCGCCCATCAGGATGAAGAACGGGATCGGCGTGAGCGAGAAGCTGGTGATCGAAACGATGCCGTTGCGGATGAGCTGGATGAGCCCCGCTTCTCTTCCGAGGTAGATCCAGGCACCGACGATGTTGATGCCGAAGAACGCGAACGCGGCGGCGAGCCCGGTGAGAAAGAGCACCGTCAGCAGGCCGAAGAGGACGAGTGCGGAAAGCCACCATGTCATGCGCGCAGGCGCCGCGCGAATTCAAGCGCGAGCAGGGCAAAGCACACCGGGACGAGCGCGTATTGCCACCACTCCGGAATGGCGAGCGTCTTCACCATCATCGAGCCCAGGCGCGCCGAGTCGAAGATCAGCCGGATGCCGTACCAGACGAAAATCGCGCAGATCATCATGCCGAGCACGTCGGCGCAGCGCTCGAGGAAGAGCGACACGCGCTTGGGCACGATCGCAAGCACGACGTCGAGCCGCACGTGCTCGTTGCGATAGAGCAGGTACGGCGCGATGAGCAGCGTGGCGACCGGCAGGCTGTATTCGGTGACTTCCACGACCCAGCCGGTGTTGCTCCAGCCGAGATTGCGGCCGATGACATCGAGCGTCACGGCGAGGGCCATCGCGCCGACAAGCACGGCCGCCACATAGGCGAAAGCCTGGAGGATGAAGACGTAAGCGCGCACGCTAGCGGCTGAAGAGCTTCCTCATCTGCGGCCCATACTGCGGGCTCGCCTTGATGATGCTCGCCCAGCCGACCTCGTAGGCCTTGTCGTAGTACTGCTTGGCGGCGGCGGCATCGAACGTGATTACCTGGATGCCCGCTTCCTTCTGCCGCCGGACCTCGTCCTCGTTGTACTTCTTCCAGAAGTCGTTATGCGCCTCGAGCGCCATCGCTTCGCGATTGAGCAGATCGCGCTGCTGCGCTGTCAGGCCCTTCCACTTGTCGAGGTTCACGACGATCGACACCTCGGCGTTGTAGAAGCCCGGATCGACGCGGTACTTGGTCTTTTCCTGCCAGTTCAGATCGAAGATGCCGTGGATCGGCCAGCCGTAGCCGTCGACCACGCCGCGCTCGAGCGCGGTGTACACCTCGCCGGGCGGCGTCTGCATCACCGTGGCGCCGAGCGCCTGGAAGAAATCGCGGTACACCGGCGTGATGCGGATCTTCAGGCCGCTGAGGTCGGGCTTGTCGATCTTCTTCGTGAGATAGA
>VBCM01000194.1 GCA_005883675.1 Betaproteobacteria bacterium | reverse complement strand
ATCCGTTCAGCAAGCGCTTCTTCGCGCTGCCGCAGCTCTATCTCGGCATCGCCTTCGGCTTCGGCATTCCGATGGCCTACGCCGCCACCCAGGAGCGCCTGCCGGCCGAGTGCTGGCTGCTCCTCGCGGCCAACGTCGGTTATGCGTTTGCTTACGATACCGAGTACGCCATGGTGGATCGCGACGACGACGCGAAGCTCGGCATCCGCACCTCGGCGCTGACGCTCGGCCGCTGGGATCTCGCCGCCGTGATGGCGAGCTACGCGCTGATGCTCGCGCTCTTGGCGTCGGTGGGGGCGCTGCGCGCGCTCGCCTGGCCCTACTACGTCGGGCTCGGCGGCGCCGCGGCGATGGCGCTTTACCACTGGCGGCTGATTCGCGCGCGTACGCGCGAGGGCTGCTTCAAGGCCTTCCGGCACAACAACTGGGTCGGCGCGGCGGTCCTTGCCGGTATCGTGGCGAGCTTCGCCATCGCATGAGCGACGACGCGCAGACGCCGCTCCTGCGCTTTGATTTCACCAACGGGCTGCAACGCGGCTCGCAGCTCATGCTCTATCCGCGCTACCTCGTGCACCGCAGCGACTCGCACGTGGAGACGGTGCCGTTTTCGCGCATCACGGCGCTCAAGGTGGCCTTCGAGCGCGATTCCCGCCGTCTCGGCTGGGGCGTCGCCTTGGTGATCGTCGCGCTTCTGCTGCTCGCAATTGCGGCGCCGATCGGCAGCCTTTCGCACGGCGCGGCGCAGGAGATGATGGCGAGCGCCCAGGGCGTGGGACGAGCGCTCTATAGCCTGTTTCGCTTCATCGAAGGGGTGGCCGCGGTGTTGCCGGCGATCGCACTCGCCGCCGCGCTCGGCGGCGCGGCGCTCGGCGTGCTCGGCTGGCGCGGCGCGACCACGCTCACGCTGGTTCTCGGCGGCGCGGAGCGCGCCTATTCGGTGCGTGGGCGCGATACGCTGCTTCTCGACTTCGCCGAGATGGCTGCCGAGCGTCTGATGGCGGCAGCCCGGTAGGACTCGTGTGAGCTATCGCGACCTGCGCGAATTCATCGCCCAGCTCGAAGCGCGCGGCGAGCTCAAGCGCGTGCGCGTACCGGTCTCACCGCGCCTCGAGATCACCGAGATCTGCGACCGCGTGCTGCGCGCGGGCGGGCCGGCGCTGCTTTTCGAGCGCCCGGCGGGCTACGACACGCCGGTGCTTGCCAATCTCTTCGGCACGGTGTCGCGCGTCGCGGCGGCGATGGGCGCGAAAGACGCGGCCGAGCTGCGTGAAGTCGGCAAGGTGCTCGCGTACCTCAAAGAGCCGGAGCCGCCGACCGGGCTGCGCGACCTGTGGGACAAGTTTCCGGTGTTCAAGCGCGTGCTCGACATGGCGCCGAAGGAGCGCTCGTCGCCGCCCTGCCAGGAGATCGTGCACGAAGGACGCGCCGTCGACTTGGGCAAGCTGCCAGTGCAGACGTGCTGGCCCCGGGATGCCGGGCCGCTCATCACCTGGGGGCTGACCGTCACGCGCGGGCCGCAGAAGCGGCGGCAGAACCTCGGCATTTACCGCCAGCAGCTGATCGCGCCGGACCGCATCATCGTGCGCTGGCTCGCGCATCGCGGCGGTGCGCTCGACTTCCGCGACCACCAGCTCGCGCATCCGGATGAACCCTTCCCCGTGGCGGTGGCGCTGGGCGCCGATCCGGCGACCATGCTCGCCGCGGTCACCCCGGTGCCCGATACCCTGAGCGAATACCAGTTTGCCGGGCTCCTGCGCGGCGCGCGCACCGAGCTCGCGAAGTGCCTGGGCAGCGAGCTCCAAGTGCCGGCGAGCGCCGAGATCGTGCTCGAGGGAACGATCCGGCCCGGTGACAGCGCGGACGAGGGCCCGCACGGGGACCATACCGGCTACTACAACGAAGTCGAGCGCTTCCCGGTGCTTACGGTCGAGCGCGTCACGACGCGGCGCTCGGCGATCTACCACTCCACCTATACCGGTAAACCGCCCGACGAGCCGGCGATCCTCGGCATGGCGCTGAACGAGCTCTTCGTGCCGTTGCTCGCCAAGCAATTCCCCGAGATCGTGGATTTCTATCTGCCGCCCGAAGGCTGCTCGTACCGGCTCGCGCTCGTCAGCATGCGCAAGCAATATGCGGGGCACGCGAAGCGCGTGATGTTCGGCATCTGGAGCTACCTGCGCCAGTTCATGTACACGAAATTCATCATCGTCTGCGACGACGACATCGATGTGCGCAACTGGAAGGAGGTGGTGTGGGCACTCGCCACGAGGGTCGATCCGGCGCGCGACATCCTGATCGCCGAGCGTACGCCGATCGACTACCTCGATTTCGCGAGCCCGGTCTCCGGCCTCGGCGCGAAGATGGGGATCGACGCCACCAACAAATGGCCGGGCGAGAGCGAGCGGCGCTGGGGCCGGCCGATCGTCATGGACGAGGCGGTGAAGCGCCGGGTCGATTCGTTATGGGCCGAGCTGGGGCTGTAGGCGAGTCGTACACCCACTGCAGGAGCGCATCCATCGCGGCGTCGGCCTCTGGCGCCTTCGGATGGTTGGCGATCATCACCACGACATGGCGCCGCCCGTTGCGGTCGAGCACATATCCCGCGATGGCGCGCGCGTCGGCGAGCAAGCCGGTCTTGACATGTGCGCTGCCTGCCACGCGCTCGCCGCGCAGGCGCTTCTTCATCGTGCCGTCGGCGGCCACCACGGGAAGTGAGGACACGAACTCGGGCATCACCGGGCTGCGCCACGCGGCGGCGAGCAGCGTGGCGAGATGCCGGGCGCTGATGCGCTCGGTGCGCGAGAGGCCCGAGCCGTTCTCGAGCACGAGCTCCGGCGCGTCGATCTTCTTCGCCGCCATCCACTCCTTGATGGCGCGCGCGGCTTCCTCGGCACGCGCCGGCGGGCCGCCGCGCTCCGCACCCAGAGTAAGGAAGAGCTGGCGCGCCATCACGTTGTTCGAGAACTTGTTGATGTCACGCACGATGTCGCCGAGCGGCTCGGACTCGTGCACGTACAGGAGCCGCGCGCCGGGCGGCACGACACCGTCGCGCACGCTGCCTGACCAGGTGCCGCCCATCTCGCCCCAGAGCTGCCGGATCATCGCGGCGACATAATCCTGCGGGTCGTGCAGCGCGATATTGAGGTCGCGCTCGCCGCAACTCAGCGGATAAGTGCCGGCGAAGCTCGCGCGGGGCGGCTGTGACTGGAACGACGCCTGGATGAGCTCGCGAAACGCGCGATTGCCGTCCGGGCAGCTGCCATCGCCGAGCTTTAGCTGGTTGACGATCTCGAGTCCGGGCAGCGCCGGCTCGGCGAACACGCGTACGCCCTTATCGCCCTGCGGAATGAAGGTAAAGCGCAGCGATTTGAAGTTGACGAGCAGCGCGTCTGGCGTGACGTTGTAAGGACGGAAAATCTCGCTGTCGAACGCGCTGTACTGGGCCGGGCCGAAGTAGCTGCGATCAAGCACCACGTCTCCGCGCAGCTCGCGAAGCCCCCGGCCGCGCAGATTGCGCAGTAGCAGCCAGAAGCTCTCATAGTTGAGATTCGGATCGCCGTAGCCGCGCAGGAACAGGTCTTCGCCGTCGACATAGGTCTCGGTCTTCCAGCGGTACGCGGGGCCCAGGAGTTCGAGCGCGGCGTACGTGGTCACGAGCTTCATCACCGAAGCCGGGTGCATCGCCGTGTCGGCCCGCGCTGCGACGCTCGGTCGCGGCGCTCCGACCTCCTGCACCCAGGCGGAGACGCTCGAGGCGGGGACGCCGGCGGTGCGCAGCCCCTGCCGCACCGGCCGCGGCAGGTCCTGCGCGGCGGCCTTGAAAGCGAGCAGCGCCGCGGCTATCATTAGCACTCGTCCGAGCCGAGTGCTAACAGTAGCCGGCTTATGGATTTTGAGAGTTCTTAGCATCGCAAGCCATTGTAATACATCATTTTTTCAATTTGGGAGCCAGCATGAAAATTCGTCCGTTACATGACCGCGTGATCGTCAAACGCATCGAAGAGGAGCGCAAGTCTGCCGGTGGCATCGTGATTCCCGATACCGCCGCCGAAAAACCTGACCAAGGCGAGATCGTCGCCGTGGGCAAGGGCAAGAAAGATGACCAAGGCAAGCTGATCCCGATTGACGTCAAGGTCGGCGACCGGGTCCTGTTCGGCAAGTACTCCGGCCAGACCGTGAAGGTGAAGGGCGATGAGCTCCTCGTGATGCGCGAGGAAGACATCATGGGCGTAATCGAAGGCGCCTGACCAGAATCCAAGACTAGGAGAAACACCAATGCCAGCAAAAGAAGTGAGATTTCACGAGGGCGCCCGCGCCAAGATGGTTCATGGCCTGAACATCCTGGCGGACGCCGTGAAGGTGACGCTGGGCCCGAAGGGCCGCAACGTCGTGCTTGAGCGCTCGTTCGGCGCCCCGACCGTCACCAAGGACGGCGTGTCGGTGGCGAAGGAGATCGAGCTCAAGGACAAGTTCGAGAACATGGGCGCGCAGATGGTGAAGGAAGTCGCTTCCAAGACTTCCGACGTCGCCGGTGACGGCACTACCACCGCCACCGTGCTTGCCCAGGCGATCGTGCGCGAAGGCATGAAGTTCGTCGCCTCGGGCATGAACCCGATGGATCTGAAACGAGGCATCGACAAGGCCGTCGTCGCCGTGGTCGAGGAGCTGAAGAAGATCTCCAAGCCGTGCACCACCTCCAAGGAGATCGGCCAAGTGGGCGCCATCTCGGCGAATGCCGATCCGAACATCGGCCAGATCATCGCCGATGCCATGGACAAAGTCGGCAAGGAAGGCGTGATCACCGTCGAGGACGGCAAGTCGCTCGAGAACGAGCTCGATCTCGTTGAGGGCATGCAGTTCGACCGCGGCTACCTGTCGCCGTACTTCATCAACAGTCCGGAGAAGCAGATCGCTGTGCTCGAGGACCCGTACATCCTGCTGCACGACAAGAAGATCTCCTCGATCCGCGAGCTGCTGCCGATCCTCGAGCAGGTGGCGAAGGCCGGCAAGCCGCTGTTGATCATCGCCGAGGAAGTGGAGGGAGAGGCGCTCGCCACGCTGGTGGTGAACAACATCCGCGGCATCCTGAAGACCGTCGCGGTGAAAGCGCCGGGCTTCGGTGATCGTCGCAAGGCGATGCTCGAAGACATGGCCATCCTTACCGGCGGAACCGTGATCTCGGAAGAGCTCGGCCTCAAGCTCGAGAACGCGACGCTCAAGGACCTCGGCCGCGCGAAGAAAGTCGAGGCGGCGAAGGAGAACACCACCGTCATCGACGGCGCGGGCGAGAAGAAGCAGATCGAGGGCAGGGTGAAGCAGATCCGCGTGCAGATCGACGAGGCCACCAGCGACTACGACAAAGAGAAGCTGCAGGAGCGCGTAGCGAAGCTCGCCGGCGGCGTTGCGGTGATCAAGGTCGGCGCGGCCACCGAAGTCGAGATGAAGGAGAAGAAAGCCCGCGTCGAGGACGCGCTGCACGCCACGCGCGCAGCCGTCGAGGAAGGCGTCGTGCCGGGCGGCGGCGTGGCCTTCATCCGCGCGAAGCAGGCGCTCGAGGGCAAGCTCAAGGGCGACAATCACGACCAGGAAGGCGGCATCAAGATCGTGATGAAGGCGCTGGAAGAGCCGCTGCGCATCATCGTCGACAACAGCGGCGCGGAGCCTTCGGTGGTGTTGAACAAGGTGCTCGAAAACAAGGGCAACTACGGCTTCAATGCGCAGACCGAGGAGTTCGGCGATCTGGTGCAGCAGGGCGTCATCGACCCGACCAAGGTCGCGCGCACCGCGCTGCAGAACGCGGCATCGGTTGCCGGCCTGATGCTCACCACCGACGCGATGGTTGCAGAGCTGGTGGAGGAGAAGAAGGCTGGCGCGGGTGGCCACTCGCACGGCATGCCCGACATGGGCGGCATGGATATGTAACTCGCAGTAACGCAGTCCGCAGTAACGCAGTCAACGGAAAGGGCCCAGCGATGGGCCCTTTTCGTTTTTGTCGGCGGGTATAATCCGCGCCTTCCCCGCAGCACCCGGCACGGCCAAGTAGCTCAGTTGGTAGAGCAGAGGACTGAAAATCCTTGTGTCGGTGGTTCGATTCCGCCCTTGGCCACCAACACCTTTTAACGACGCGCTTCGCCCCAGGGCGGCACACTTGCGCCATGGCCGAAGAGCTCATCGAGTCTGCGCAAGTCGAGCCGGTCGCGGGATTGCTGGACAACACGCCGGTAGCGGCCGGACGCTATATCGCGCACGTCGCCATCCCCTGCCGCGATCTCGAGGAGACCGCCCGTTGGTACGCGCAGGTCCTCGGCGCGCGGCCCGTGCGCATGCTCAAGGACCGCGTCACGTTCAGCTTCGGCGGCGTACTGCAGCTCGTCTGTCACCTCGAGCGTCGCGCGATCGAGCCCCATCCGCGCGCCTACCCCCGGCATCACGGACTCACCTTCCTGCGCATGGAGGATTTCGCGCGCATGAAGGCGCACATCGAGAAGCTCGGCATCAAGTTCCTCGTGCGGCCCGCGCTGCGATTCCCGAACAGCGCTCACGAGCACCAGACGTTCATGGTGGTGGACCCGTCGGGCAACGTGGTGGAATTCAAGTGCTACGTCCGGCCGGAGCTTAGCTACTAGGCGCGTTCCGCGATCAGCACGACGTTCGAGCCGCCGAAGGCGAACGAGTTCGACATCACGGCGCTTGGCGGATTCACCCGTTCGGCACGCAGCGCCACGTGGCGTAGCTTGCAAGCGGGATCGGGGTCCTCGAGAAATCCGGTCGGCGGCAGCCAGCCGCGCAGGAGCGGCAGCAGCGCCGCGGCAAACTCGAGAGCGCCCGCAGCGCCGAGCAAATGGCCATGCAGCGACTTGGTGGAACTCACCGGCACCTGCGCCGCCGCCTCGCCGAACACCGCGTTGATGGCCTCGGCTTCCACCACGTCTCCGACCGCCGTGGCGGTGCCATGCGCGTTAATGTAGCCGATGGCGTGCGGGGCGAGCGTGGACTCGGCGAGGGCCTCACGCATGGCGCGTACTTGGCCGTCGCGGTCCGGCCGCGATATGTGCACCGCGTCGCACGAGTTGCCGTAGCCCGTGAGGACCGCCAGTATGGGCGCGCCGCGCGCGGCGGCGCGCGAGTAGTCCTCCAGCACGAACGCCGCGGCGCCCTCGCCGAGCACGAGCCCGTTACGCCGCCGGTCGAAAGGCTTGCAGCTTGCCGCCGCGTTTCCCGCATCCGCCGGCGCCAGCGTGCGCAGCGCTTGCCATGCAGCGAGCGTTGCCGGCGTCAGCAGCGCTTCCGAGCCGCCGGCGACGATGGCGTCGGCGCGGCCCGCCTGGATGGTGCGCATCGCCTCGCCGAGCGCCATCGCCGACGAAGAGCAGGCGGTGGCGTAGTTTGCGAATGGCCCACGCAGGCCGTGGCGTACGGCAACGTTGGAACCCGCCGCATTGTTCATCGCCATCACCACCGTGAGTGGGCGCGTGCGCCATTGACCGGCGGCGTAGATCTGCTTGTAGGCGGTCTCCAGCGTATGGGCGCCGCCGAGGCCCGTGCCCCAATAAACGCCGACGCGCTCGGGCCCACGCGCGATGTCGAGACCGCTCGCCGCGAGCGCCTGTGCCGCCGCGCCCAGCGCAAACTGCGTGGCGCGGTCGAGATTGGCGGCTTCACCCTCGGCAAGGAGCGCGGCGGGCTTCCAGTCCGTGAGCGCGCCCACCTGCACGCCCGAGCCCTGCACGATCTCGGGCGCGAGGCGGCGGACGCCCGGCCGCGCGTCGCACAGCGCGCGGTGGAAATCCTCGAGCGTGCAACCCAGGGGCGAGACTACGCCCGCCCCGGTGACCGCGACGCGGCGTTGCGTCATGCTGTGCCTCAGGCCTTGCCGGCGGCAGTGAGCGCGGCGGCGATATGACGCTCCAGGTCGCCGAGCGTCCTGATGCCCTTCAGGTCCTCGTCGGACACGCTGACGCCGAATTCTTCCTCGACCTTGAACATGAACTCGATGAAAGAGAGCGAATCGATGCCGAGCTTGTCGAGCGGCGCGCCGGGGTCGAGCGCTTGCGCATCGAGCGAAAACTCCTTGCCGGCGAGATCCTTGATGCGCGCGAGCGTGTCCATCGGGCGCCCATTATAGTCGGTGGTAAAGTCAATTCATGGTGACGGCGCGAGCGCGGCGCAAGGCAGGCGACAAGCCCGCGGCGCGCGTTTCCGCCCTGCTCGGCCTGCAGAAGGTCGAGCTCTTCAAGGGCCTCGACACGGCGAGCCTGCGCGAGATCGCGCAGCAGTGCACCTGGACGCGTTGCAAGCGCAATGCCGTCATCATCCGGCGCGAGGGCACCGATCGCGACGTTTACTTCGTAATCTCGGGCGTGGTGCGCCTCGCCGCGCCGGCCGCCCGCGGGCGCACCTTGATCCTGCGCGACGTGCC
Organism: Betaproteobacteria bacterium; assembly: GCA_005883675.1. GTDB lineage: Bacteria > Pseudomonadota > Gammaproteobacteria > Burkholderiales > SG8-39 > SCGC-AG-212-J23. The sequence goes on along the minus strand of VBCM01000194.1, from coordinate 42,440 downwards.
GGCGGGCGACGTGTTCGGGGAGCATTCGGCGATCGACGGGCGCAGCCACTTCGCTGACGTGCTGGCAGTGCGCGAATCGCTGCTCGCCTCGATGCCGCCGGAAGCATTCCGCGCCATCCTCGCCAACCATCCCACGGTGCGCGAGCGCCTGCTGCGGCGGCTCACCGGGTCGGTGCGCGAGCTCGCCGCCCGGCTGCTCGAGCTCGGCGCGCGACGCGTGCAGGACCGCGTGCTGGGCGAGCTCTTACGCATGGCGCGCGCCGCGGGCACGGCCGACAACGCGGCGCGCATCGAACGCGCGCCAAGCCATCGGGAAATTGCAGACCGCGTCGGCACCGGGCGCTCCGAAGTGACGCGCGAGCTTTCGCGGCTGGCGCGCCAGGGCCTCGTCGAGCGGCAGGGGCGCGCGCTCGTCCTGCGCGACTTGAGTGCGCTCGAGCGGCTCGCCGGCGAGGCCCGGGCCGAGCAGGCGTCTGGCGCGCCGGCGCCGGAAGAGGAGCTGCGCCATATCGCCACCTGGGGCCCGCAGCGGCTGCGGCGCGCGGTGCTGGTCGCCGATGCCATCGATGCCGCGGGTCTCATGGAGCGCGATGAGGAGCGCACGCTCAAGCGCTGGCGCACTTTTTTCGCCCACGCCACCGCTGAGATCATTCCGACGCACGCCGGCCGCAGCCTGTCGCGCACTCTCAGCGACGGCTTCCTCGCTGAATTCACCGAAGCCTCGCTGGCGGTGCGCTGCGCCTTAGAACTGCATCAGGAGCTGGCGCGCTCCAACGCGTCAAGCAACGCACAGCCGCTCGGGCTGCGCATCGGCATTCACGTCGCCGATGTGATCGTCGAGACGTTCAACGTGCTGGGGGACGGCGTCAACGTTGCCGCGCGCCTGGCGGAGCTCGCCAATGCCGGCGAGACCATCGTCTCGGCCGCGGTTCGCGACCAGCTCACGAGCGGGGTGGACGCCTCTGTCGAGGACCTGGGCGAGCAGCGTCTGCGCAACCGCAGCCGCACCGAGCGCGCGTTCCGGCTTTGGCCCGCCGCGCACGCCGACGCGGCCACGCCGAGCGCCGCCGTGCGCGCGCACGGCCGCCCATCGCTTGCCGTGATTCCGTTCCAGGTACGCAGCGACGACATGCGGCTTGCCTTCATCGGCGACGGGCTCGCCGATGAGACCATCGCCGTGCTGTCGCGGGTGCCGGATTTCTTCGTCAGTTCTCGCCTCTCGACGATGGCTTTCCGGCGGGCGCCGCTCGGCGTGCGCACGATCGGCGAGATGCTCGGCGTGCAGTACGTGCTCTCGGGCAGCGTCCAGACCGCCGAGGCGCAGGCCCTCCTCATGGCGGAGCTTGCCGATACGCGTGACGGCAGGATCGTATGGAGCGAGCGATTCGAGGGCGATCTTGCGGACATGTTCGCCATGCAGGGCGAGCTCGCGCGCAAGGTGGTGCAGAGCGTCACCCCCGTAGTGCGCTCAATCGAGCTGCGCCGCGCCCGCATCACCAGCTTCGATGAGCTCGACGCCTACGGCATGACACTTCGCGGCGTCGAACTGATGCATCGCCAGTCTCGCGACGACTTCTTCGCCGCACGCCAAGCCTTCGAGACGGCGATCGCGCGAAACCCGGTGTCGCCTGCGCCGCATGCCTGGCTTGCGAAATGGCACATCTTGCGGGTTCTCGCCGGCATGAGCGAAGCCCCGGCGCAGGACTTCGCCGACGCCACCGCTTGCGCAGCACGCGCGCTAGCCTGCGACCCCGAGGACGCGCTTGCCCTTGCGGTCGACGGGTTTGTCACCGCCTGGTCGCTCCACGACCTTGACGCCGCCGAACAGCGCCTAGCTCAGGCGATCGCCGCGAATCCGAATGAGCCCCTGGCTTGGCTACACCGCGCGATCACCCACGCCTGGCGCGGGCGCGGCGCCGAAGCAGTGCAGTGCGCCGACCAGGCGCTTTCCCTCTCGCCGCTCGATCCGATGATGTATTACTTCGATTCGCTCGCGGGCATGGCGCATCTGGTCGCCGAGCAGTACGACCGGGCCATCGAGCTGTCGATGCGCTCCTTGCGGGAGAATCGATTGCATACGCCGAGCTTGCGTACGCTCGTCGCAGCGTTCGTACTCACCGGGCGGCTGGAGGAAGCCCGGAAGGCCATGGCCGAGCTGCGTCAGCTCGAGCCCGGTCTCACCGCCAGCGTATTAGAAGCGCGCTATCCGGGCCGCGACACCCCGCAGGCCCGACGCTTCATCGCAGCTCTGGTCGAGGCCGGGCTGCCGCGGTAGCGACGCGCTGACCGATACGCCGGCGGAGATGGCGAGGATGGCGGCGACTTCGCCGGTCGAGGGAACTTCGCGCAGGAAGATAAACCCTAGGACGGCGCTCAGCACCGGTACGAGCGCGATCATCGCGCTCGAGCGCTCGGGGCCCAAGCGGGTGATGGCTTGGTTGAATGCAATGAGCGCAACGCAGCCGATCAGCACGCCCTGCCACAGCGTTTGCCAGAGAAGCTCGACCGGCGCAACGCGCCACAGCGGCTCGGACGCGGACCATAGATGCCAAGGCACCACGATCACGCCCGAATACACTGTCACAATGGCCGCCGCCTGCATCGCGCTGACGCCCCAGCTGCGAAGCTGCAGCACGTAGAGCGCGCCAAGGGCTGAAGCGGCGAGGAACATGGCATCGCCGCCAAGCACCGCCTGGTTGTGCTTGCCCGCGCCCCATGAGGTGAGTGCGAATACGCCGATCGCGCACAAGGTCGCGCCGATCATGATGCGCGGCGATGGCCGGCGGGCAAACACCAGAAACGCGAGCAACGCGACCCAGGTCGAACAGACGCCGGGACCGAGCGCTGCCTGGTGATTCGCGGGAGCGAATTGCAGGCCAAAGATCACCAGCGCCCCCATGCCGGCGCCCTGAAAGAGCGTGAGCGGCACGCCGCGCAGCCAGGCCTCGCGAGTGATGGCGCGAAAATGCACCAGCAGGTAGGGTAGGAAGAGCAGCGCGCCGATGCCGAAGCGCAGCGTCACCAGCTCCTGCGCGGTGAACGACCCGGTGACTCCAGCACGCGTGGCGACCGGGTACGCCGCCCAGATGAGCACGGCGAGCGCCGCGGCGAAGTAGCCGTTCACCCGGCGTGGACCGGGCAGCCGCTGCGGCGACGTCGCCGCACTTCGGTGGCGTAGGCGCCGATCTCGCGCGGTTTTACGATGTTAGTCTCATAGCGTTCCCACGCGTGAGGAGGGAAATCGGCGAGCGCCGGCACCATGCCGAAGCGGTTTGTTACCTCTTCCGCATACGTGCTGCGATGGAGCGGCTGCACCTGCAGCAGCGGCATTTCGGTGCTGAAGACGATCGGCACGTCCGTTTTGATGAGGCGGATATTGGTGAAGAGTGGCCCGAACCAGCGGTCGCTTTCCACGATGCCTTCGTAAGGCTCGTAGGCCAGATTGCGGGGCAAGTTCGCTGGCGGCCGTATCAGGATGCTCCAGTTCTCCGCGCTCGCGACGAACAAGCCGGTCCACAACTGGATGATGCCCGGCTCGGGAATGGCGCTGAGGAACGGCGGCGCGAATCCTCGCAGCCGCTTCGGCGCCGCACGGTCAAATACCGCCTGAAAGCCGGGGAACTGCGCACTGGTGAGCGGGTACCAGCCTTTGGCACCACGATACGTCCAGATGATCTGTGAGCCGTCCCACTGCAGCGTGAAATCGATCGGCGGAAACACATACCAGCCGAAGGACGATGCCGTCCTCAGCGCTTCGCAGTATTGAAAGCCGCGCGACGGCAGCGTTCCCAGTCCAGACGCATCCGCGCGTATCGGCGCACGGATGCCCGGCACTGCCCCGTAGAAAGTGACCACGGGGTTCGGCTGGTGTGTTTCGGTCATCGCGGCAACTTACTTTCTGAGGCTCGCGGGCATCGAGCCGCCACCAAAGCGGATCGTGCGTGAGTCTTGGGTCAGCTTGTCCGCCGAACGCAGCACACGCGGCATGGAGCCGCCGCCGTAGCGGACGCGGCGCGCGTCAGCGATTTTCTTCGACGGCTTGCGCACGATTTGGCTCTGCTTCTTCGACATAGCGTGTTCTCCTCGCAGTTTTGGTCCGCGCTGCGAATGCAGCGCGCATCCCGATTGGCGCAAAAAAGCCACCGCTTCATCAAACGCACCGGCGCCGGAAACAATGAAAGGTTTTGCCCCGCGGCCGCGAAGCCCGCGGACCACGCGGCTAATGAGGCGAGATGGCTCGCCTGCCACCGAAACGCCGGCGCGCGCATGCGCGCTTGCGCAGCTTTAGGCGCAAAAGTGTGCGTAAACGCACAGTTGGTTGCAGGTTTGCTGATAAGGCCTTTCGGAAGGTCAGAAGACACCTTACGTTACTTCGCTTATCCTTTGATTTTGGCCAATAAATATGTCCGCGAATCGGGTAGCGCGCACATGCCGAACGCGCCGCGCGTTGCTTATGTAGGAGCGGCGCTTCTCGTTTTGCTTTTCGTCGCGCTCGCCCTGCACATCTACGACTCCGTGAAGCGGGAGCTCACGGAGGTAGTCATGGAGCGCCGGCTCGCGCTTACGCAGCTCGCCGCGGCAACGCTTTCCGAGAGACTCGATCGCATGGTGGATCTAGGCACCTCACTCGCGACGCGCGTGCGCTTCCGCGAGCTCGTGGCTGCCGGCCAATGGAGAGCTGCCGTGCGCATCCTGAACGAGGTGCCGAGCCAATTTGCGTTCGTCGACCGCATCGTCCTCTATGACGCGGGCGGCAAGCTCATGGCGGACATCCCCGAGGTGAGCGCGGTCCAGGGACAAAGCTTCGCTCATCGCGAGTGGTACGCCGGTGTCAGCCGGACTTGGCGCCCCTATGTGTCGAGCGTCTATCTGCGGGCGGCGGCACCGCGACGGCATGTGTTCGCCGTGGCTGTGCCCATCGGCAGCGCCGCTGGAGCACCGAGCGGCATCCTGCAGTTGCAAATTGGTCTCGACTCGTTCTTCGATTGGGCGCGCGCCACCGACGTCGGGCCCGGCGGCTCGCTGCATGTCATCGATGCTCGCGGCACCGCCGCCTTCCATCCGACGGCGCTGCCTGCGACCGAGCCGCCCGACCTTTCGGCGCATCCCGCGGTCGCGCGGCTGCTGCAAGGCCTGCGAGGCGTCGACGTGGCCGATCGCCCGGGGACCGACGAGCCGTACGTGTTCGCCTACGTGGCAAGCCGGCACGGTTGGGGCGTGCTGATGGAGCAGCCGAGCACGCAGGCCTTTGCCGCTCGCGAGAACCAGCTGCAGCGGCTACTCGTGGGCTACGCCATCATCCTGAGTTTTTGCGCCGCCGTGGCGTTGCTTTCGCTGCATCTGCTGCGTCAGCGCCGCGAGCTTAAGGACCTCTACAACCGAGCACCGTGCGGCTACCACTCGGTCGACGCGAACGGCCTCATCATCCGCATCAACGACACTTGGCTCTCCTGGCTCGGGTACTCGCGAGACGAGGTCGTCGGAAAGATGCGCCACGCCGACCTGATGACCCCCGCGAGTGCCCAGCGCTTCTGGCGCGAGATCTTTCCGCTGTTCCGAAAGCAAGGCTGGCTGCGCGACGCGGAGTTCGAGTACCGGCGCAAGGACGGCTCGACGTTCACCGGTTCGCTCAATGCGACAAGCATCACCGATGCAGCGGGACGCTATCTCATGAGCCGCTCGACGGTATTCGACGTGAGCGAGCGCAAGCGCGCGCTCGCCATGCATGCCGAACGGCTTCGCATTCTCAGCGAAATCGACCGCGCCATGGTGAGCGAGCAGCCGCCGAGCGCGATTGCCGCGGCGGTGATCCAGCCGCTGCGACGGCTGCTCGGCGTGCCGCGCGCCATCATCAACCGCTTCGATCTCCAGGCCGCTGAAGTGGAGTGGATCGCAGCGGCCGGTCGGCAACGCACGCATGTCGGGCCGGGCGTGCGTTACTCGATCCGTCTGATGGGCGATCTGGAGGCTCTGCGCAGGGGTGAAGCGCAGTTCATCGATGCCGATACGCTGCCGGCGACGCCGGAACGCCAGGCGCTGCTCGCCTCGGGCGTGCATGCCTACATAGCGGTGCCGATGATCGCCGGGGGTGAGCTGCTCGGTGCCGTGAGCTTCGGTGGCGAGAAAAATGCCTTTACGCCCGAGCAGACCAATATCGCGCAAGAGGTCGCGACCCAGCTCGCAATCGCCATGATGCAGGCGCGCCTTGTTGAGCGCGTCAAAGGGCATGCTGCCGAACTCGAGGGACGCGTGCAGCAGCGCACCGCAGAGCTCCAGATAGCGAACCAGGAGCTCGAGGGCTTCAGCTATTCGGTTTCACACGACTTGCGCGCCCCGCTGCGCGCAATCGACGGGTACGCGCGCATGCTCGAGGAGGATCACGCCGAGGGGCTCGATGACGACGCCCGCCGCCTGCTCGGCGTGGTGCGCGCGAACGCGAAGCGCATGGGCCAGCTGATCGATGACCTGCTTGCCTTCTCCCGGCTTAACCGGCAACAGGCGGTGAGCGCGCCGGTCGATATGACGCGCCTTGCGCGGCAAGTAGCGGACGAGCTGCGCGGTGAACGAGCGGTGCAATGCTCGGCGCTGCCGCCGGTCAACGGCGATAGCGCATTGCTCAGGCAAGCGTGGATCAATCTCATCGGCAATGCGCTGAAGTACAGCGCCAACAAGCCCGACCCACGCGTTGAAATCGGCGCGCGCGGGGAGCCGACGCAGAACGTCTATTGGGTGCGCGACAACGGTGCCGGCTTCGACATGCGCTACGCCGGCAAGCTGTTCGGCGTGTTCCAGCGGCTGCACCGCGCCGACGAGTTCGAAGGCACGGGTGTGGGCCTCGCCATCGTGCAGCGCATCGTCGCGCGCCATAACGGACGTGTTTGGGCGGAAGGCAAACCGGGCGACGGTGCGTGCTTTTTCTTTTCACTTCCCGCGCTGAGCTGAGCCATGGCCGATGAACAAGTCGAAATCCTGCTCGCTGAGGACAACAGCGAGGACGCCGAAATGACAATGCGAGCGCTGCGACGCCACAACCTCGCGAATCAGGTGCGCTGGGTGAAGGATGGCGCTGAAGCGCTCGATTACCTTTTCTGCAGGGGTCAGTATGTCGGCCGCGACCCGTCACGCCCGCCCAAGCTTGTGCTGCTGGACATCAAGATGCCGAAGATCGACGGCATCGAAGTGCTCCGGCAGCTGAAGGCAGATCCGACAACCCGCAGCATCCCGGTCGTTGTCATGACCTCTTCCAATGAAGAGCGCGATGTCCTCGAGAGCTACCGCCTTGGCGTGAACAGCTACATCGTCAAGCCCGTGCAGTTCAATCAGTTTATCGAGACGGTGGCGAAGATCGGCCTTTACTGGCTGCTCACCACCCGGGTGCCACAGTGATCGGCATGCCGGCACCCACGATCCGCGTGCTGCTCACCGAGGATGTCGCGAGCGACGCCGAACTCGAGGTGCGCGAACTCAAGCGCGCGGGCCTGCGCGTCGGCCACCGCATCGTCGAGAGCCAGGAGTCCTTCGAAGCGGCGCTGCGCGAGTTCGCGCCCGACATCATCCTCTCGGATTTCTCCATGCCGCAGTTCGACGGCATGGCGGCGCTGCGCCTCGCGACCGAACTGTGTCCGGACGTGCCCTTTATCTTTGTCTCCGGCACGATCGGCGAGGAATATGCCATCCGCGCGCTGAAGAGCGGAGCGACCGACTACGTGCTGAAGGCCAACCTGGTCCGCCTGCCCGCAGCCGTGGAGCGCGCGCTCGCCGAGGCGCGGGAGCGCCGCGAGAAGCAACGCGCCGAGGCCGAGCTCGACCTTGCGCGCGAGCGGCTGACGAGCATCTTTACCTCCATCCCCGACGTGCTATGGTCGATCGACGCGCAGACCGGCGAAGTGATCTACGCTAGCCCGGCGGCGAAGGAAGTGTTCGGCTACGAGCCGCAGGCGTTGCTGCTCGATCCCGACCTGTGGAAGCAGCAGATCCATCCCAGTGACCGCGACGCAGTGCTGAGCGCGTGGCGCCGCCTGCACGATGGCGAGGCGTTCGATTTCGATTACCGCATCATCGTGCCGACCCGCGGCGAGCGCTGGATCAACGCGCGCGGCAAGCTGGTGCGCGGCGGCGACGGCCGCCCCGAGCGCATCGACGGCCTCGCGCGCGACATGACCGAGCAGTTCGAGCACCGCGCGCGCATCGCGCGCTTGTCGCGGATCCGCCATTTTACGAGCAGCATCAATTCGACGCTGGTGCGCCTGCGTGAGCGCGACGCCCTGTTCGAGGAGATTTGTCGGATCGCCGTGGAGATCGGCAACTTTGCTGGCGCGCACATAGGCATGCTGCGCGATGACGGCATGGTGCAATGGGTCGTGCGCCAAGGGACGAGCATCGCCCACCTGGACACCATAGCGGTGGCGATGTCCGCCGATACGCCGGCAGGCCGCACCACCAGTGGCATAGCGTTGCGCACTGGCAGGTCGGCGTTGTGGAACGACGTCGCCCACGACGCCGATGTGCCGGCGCGCGATCGGCCGCGCTTTCTCGCAAGCGGCATCGGCGCCGCAGCCAGTTTCCCGCTGGTGGTCGATGCGAAGCCGATCGGCCTGCTCGGCCTGCATGCGCGCGAGGCGGGCTTCTTCGATCAGGACGAGATGCGCATGCTCGAGGAGCTCACCGCGAACATCTCCTTCGCGCTGGAGCTCATCGTCAAGCAGGATCAGCTCACCTATCTCGCGCTCTATGACCCGCTTACCGGGTTGCCCAACCGCACGCTATTCCACGAGCGGCTGAGCGAGGCGCTGCAGGCGGTGGGAACGTCGCGCTCCAAGCTCGCGCTCATCATCACGGACCTCGAGCGCTTCAAGGCCATCAACGATACGCTCGGCCGCCAGCTGGGCGATGCCCTGCTCAAGGCTGTGGCGCAGCGCTTGCGCGACGCCGCCGGCGACATCGGCCGCGTCGCGCGCCTGGGCGGGAACGTGTTCGCGCTCATGTATCCGAACATCCGCGGCGCGGAAAACGTCGCCCGGGGACTGGAGGCCGCCAATGTTTTTGGCGCGCCGTTCAACATCGCGGGCAAAGAGGTCCTCGTCACGGCGAAGTCTGGGATTGCCGTTTCGCCCGATGACGGCGCGGACGCCGATTCCGTCTTTCGCAATGCCGAGGCGGCGCTCAAGCGGGCCAAGGAAACCGGCGAGCGGTATCTGTTCTACGCGCCGAGCATCAATGCGCGCGTCGCGGAGCAGGTCGAGCTCGAGCACCGGGTGCACAAGGCGGTGGAGAAGGGCGAGCTCTTCCTGCACTTCCAGCCAAAGGTCGACCTTGCTACGCGCGAGATGGTTGGCCTTGAGGCACTGATGCGCTGGCACGGACCGGATGGCGCGCTGATATCGCCCGCGAAGTTCGTGCCGGTGCTCGAGCAGACCGGCCTCATCTTCGAGGCGGGGCAGCAGGTCCTCGCCGCGACGAAGGCCCAGTACGCGGCATGGCGTGCAAAGGGCCTCGCCGTGCCGCGTATCGCGGTGAACGTCTCTGCAGTGCAGCTGCGCCGCAAGAGCTTCGTGCAGGACGTGCGCGGGGCGCTCGGCGCGATCGGCGCCGACGGCGGCGGCGTCGACCTCGAGATCACGGAGAGCCTGCTGATGTCGGATGTCGATGAGAGCATCCGCAAGCTGCGCGAGCTGCGCGAAATGGGACTGCGCATGGCGCTCGACGACTTCGGCACCGGCTATTCCTCGCTCGCCTATCTCAGCCGGCTGCCGGTCGACACGCTGAAGATCGACCGCAGCTTCGTGCAGGGCGTGACCGAGCACGCCGACCACACGAGCATCATCTCGGCGATCATCTCGCTCGCGCAGGCCTTGCGCCTCAAGGTGGTCGCCGAGGGCGTGGAAACCGAGCAGCAGGCGCAGCTGCTCAGGCTGCTGCGCTGCGACCAAGCGCAAGGCTTTCTCTTTAGCAAGCCGCTTCCCGCTGCGGAGCTCGAGGCGCTGCTTAAGCCCTTATAATCTGCGGCCTTAGCTCGGCCGCGGATGTCTCTCTACGCACTCGGACTCAACCACCAGACCGCGCCGCTCGCGGTGCGTGAGCGCGTGGTGTTCCATGTCGAGCGGCTGCGCGAGGCGCTCGGGGAGCTCAAGGGCGGCCTCGCGCGCGAAGCGGCGATCCTCTCCACCTGCAATCGCACCGAGCTCTACGTGGCGGGCGACGAACCCGCAGCGGCTGCGCACTGGCTCGCGCGCTACCACCGCTTCGAGCCCGACGGCCTGAGCCCGTACCTCTACACGCTGCCGCGCGAGCAGGCGGTGCGGCACGTGTTTCGCGTCGCCTCCGGGCTCGATTCCATGGTGCTCGGCGAGCCGCAGATCCTCGGGCAGATGAAGGAGGCCGCGCGCGCCGCCGAGTCCGCCGGCACGCTCGGCACGCTCCTGCACAAGCTTTTCCAGCGCTCCTTCGCCGTGGCGAAGGAGGTGCGCTCGACCACGCAGCTCGGCGCGTCGAGCGTCTCCATGGCCGCGGCCACGGTGCGGCTCGCGGGACGCATCTTTCCCAGCCTGAAAGACCAGCGCGTGCTCTTCATCGGCGCCGGCGAGATGATCGAGCTTTGCGCGACGCATTTCGCCGCGCAGGCGCCCGCGCGCATCGCGGTGGCGAACCGCACGCTCGAGCGCGCCGAGAAGCTCGCGCGGCGCTTCAACGCCCAGCCGATCGAGCTGCGCTCGCTCGCCGATCATCTGCATGAATACGACATCGTCGTCTCGTGTACCGCCTCGTCGCTGCCGATCCTCGGCAAGGGACTCGTCGAGCGGGCGCTGCGCGCGCGGCGCCGCCGGCCGATCTTCATGGTGGATCTCGCCGTGCCGCGCGACATCGAGCCGGAGGCGGGCGAGCTCGACGACGTCTTTCTCTACACACTCGATGAGCTCGGCGGCATCGTCAGCGCGAACCTCGACGCGCGCCGCTCCGCCGTGGCGCAGGCCGAGGCGATCATCAATACCCAGGTCGGCCAGTTCATGCACTGGATGCGCTCGCGCGAGAATGTGCCGCTGATCCGCGCGCTGCGCAGCCGCGCCGACGAGGCGCGGCGCGAGGAGCTCGAGCGTGCGCTGAAGCTCCTCGCGCGCGGCGAGGAGCCGCGCCAGGTGCTCGACGCGCTGTCGCAGGCGCTCGTCAACAAGCTGCTGCATGCGCCGACCCAGGCGCTGCACGACACCGCGGGCGAGGAGCGCCGCGCGCTCGCCGAGATGCTGGCGCGCCTGTACCGCCTGCAGTGAAGTCCACGCTTCGCGCCAAGCTCGACAGCCTCGTCGCGCGGCGGGCGGAGCTCGACCGGCTGCTCGCCGCCGAGGAGGCCGCGCGCAACATCGAGCGCTTTCGCAGCCAGTCGCGCGAGCACGCCGAGCTCTCCGCCATCGTCGTGCTCTACGACGAGTACCGCAAGGCCGAGGGCGATGCCGAGGCGGCGCGCGAACTTGCGCTCGACGATGAACTGAAGGGCGCGCGGGCAACGATGGAGCGCCTGGAGGGCGAGCTGCAGAAGGCGCTGCTGCCCAAGGATCCGAACGACGATCGCAACGTGTTCCTCGAGGTGCGCGCCGGGACGGGCGGCGATGAATCGGCGCTTTTCGCGGGTGATCTCTTCCGCATGTACACGCGCTACGCCGAGCGGCAGCGCTGGCAGCTGGAGCTTATCTCCGAAAGCGCTTCCGAGCTCGGCGGCTACAAGGAGGTGATCGCGCGCATCGTCGGCCAGGGCGCTTACTCGAAGCTCAAGTTCGAGTCGGGCGGCCATCGCGTGCAGCGCGTGCCGGCCACCGAGGCACAGGGCCGCATCCACACCTCTGCTTGCACGGTCGCCGTGCTGCCGGAAGCGGACGAGCTTGACGACGTGGTGCTCAACCCGGCGGAGCTGCGCATCGACACGTTCCGCGCCTCGGGCGCGGGCGGCCAGCACGTCAACAAGACCGAATCAGCGATCCGCGTCACGCACCTGCCGACCGGCCTCGTGGTCGAGTGCCAGGATTCGCGCTCGCAGCACAAGAACCGCGAGAAGGCGCTCGGCGTGCTCGCCGCGCGCATCCGCGACAAGCAGCAGCGCGAGCAGCAGGCGAAGACCGCCAGCACGAGGAAGCTCCTCATAGGCTCGGGCGACCGCTCCGAGCGCATCCGTACCTACAACTTTCCGCAGGGCCGCGTCACCGACCACCGCATCAACCTCACGCTCTACAAGATCGACCGCATCATGGACGGCGAGCTCGACGAGCTGATCGCCGCGCTGGCGAGCGAATTCCAGACCGAACAGCTCACCCAGCTCGCCGAAGAAGCCGCTTGACGGTAGCGGAGGCGCTCAACGCGAGCGGCCTAGAGGCGCGCGAGGCGCGCATCCTGCTTGCTGCCGCCACCGGGTTCAGCCAGGCGGCGGCGATCGCGTTCCCCGAGCGCCCGCTGCCCGCAGAGAGCGCTACCCGCTTCGCCGAGTTTGCCGCGCGCCGCCGCGACGGCGAGCCGGTCGCTTACATCCTCGGCGAGCAGGAGTTCTACGGCCTGCGGCTGACCGTCAATCCCGCGGTGCTCATCCCACGCCCGGAAACCGAACTGCTGGTCGAGCTTGCGCTCGAGCGCGAATTCCGGACGGTCGCGGATCTGGGTACCGGCTGCGGCGCCATCGCGCTCGCCATCAAGCACGAGCGGCCCGCCGGGCGCGTGATCGGCGTCGAGGCGAGTGCGGCGGCGCTGGAGCTTGCGAGGCGCAATGCGGTGCGGCTGGGCCTCGAGGTCGACTGGCGCCACGGCCGCTGGTGCGAGCCGCTTGGCGGTGAGCGCTGCGAACTCATCGTCGCCAACCCACCATATGTTGCCGAAGGCGACCCCCATCTCGCCGCGCTCGCCTATGAACCGGCGAGCGCGCTCGTTGCAGGCCGCGATGGCTTGGACGCCATCCGCGCCATAAGTGCGCAAGCGCCTGCCTTTTTGGCGGGCGGCGGCTGGCTCCTCGTCGAGCACGGCATCGGCCAGGACGCGCGCGTCCGCGAGCTGCTGGAGCACGCCGGGCTGCACGAGGTGCGCACGTGGCCCGATCTCGCCGGAATAGCGCGAGTTTCGGGCGGCAGGCGGTAAAATGACGCCCATGGACATCAAACAGCGCATCAAGGATCAGGTGACGGGCGCGCCCGTCGTGCTCTACATGAAAGGCACGCCGCAGGCCCCGCAATGCGGCTTCTCCGCGCTCGCGGTGCAGGTGCTGAACGCCTGCGGGGTGCGTGATTTCGCGGCCGTCAACGTGCTCGCCGATGCGGACATCCGCCAGGGGATCAAGGAGTACGCCAACTGGCCGACGATTCCGCAGCTCTACATCAACGGCGAGTTCATCGGCGGCTCGGACATCATGCGCGAGATGTACCAGTCGGGCGAGCTGCAGAAGCTGCTAGAGGCCACGCGCCAGAAGGCGTAGCGCCGAGCGCACCTGCGCCAGATAGCCGCCGCCGAAGAGGTTGAGATGGTTGAGCAGGTGATAGAGGTTATAGAGGTGCTTGCGCCGCGCATAGCCGGGCGCTAACGGCCACGCGGCTTCGTACGCCGCGTAGAACTGCCGCGCAAAGCCGCCGAAGAGCTCGGTCATGGCGAGATCTGCTTCCCGGTCGCCGTAGTACACCGCAGGGTCGAAGAGCGCCGGCGCGCCGTCGGGCAGAAAGCCCGCATTGCCGCTCCACAGATCGCCATGCAGCAGCGATGGCGCGGGCTCATGACCCTCGAGCAGCTGCCACACCGGCGGCACATCGATCCGGTAGCCATTGCGCGCGGCGAGCGCGAGCTGCGGTTCCAGGCGCCGTTCGCGCCAGAACGCCATCCAGCTCTCCGACCAGCCGTTCGGCTGGGCCGTGGCGCCGATGTAGTTGTCGCGCGGCCAGCCGTAGCGCTCCGCCTGGCGGCGATGCATGGCGGCGAGCATGGTGCCGAGGGACGCGAAGTCGCCGCCGGAGCGCAGTTCCAGGAACTCGAGCAGCAGGTAAGCGCTCGCGCCCGCCGTGCCGTGCGCGATCGGCTCGGGGGCGCGGCAGCCGGCAGCGCGCAGCGCGGCAAGGCCGTCTGCTTCGGCGGCGAAGGCATCGGCAAAGCGCGCCTCGTTCAGCTTGAGGAACACGGCTCGGCCGTCGCGCTGCGCGCGGTAGCAGCGGTGGATGCAGCCGCCGCTCACCGGCTCGGCGGCGCTGAGGCCGAGCTCGCCGAAGTTCATCCCGAGGTAAGGCGCGTATTGGCGAGGTTGAGCCGCTCGACGAGTATGCCGATGAAGGCGCGATCGAATTTGCTGCGGCAGGAGACGCTCGCCTGCTCGAGATCCGCGACGCGCATGCGCAGGATGCGCGAGGCCGCGCTCGCCGCGACGGTGGCGCTGCGCTGCGGGTCGCTCGCCGAAAGGTAAGTCATCTCGCCGAAGGGCTCGCCGGGCCCGAGCACCGTGAGCAGCTTCTTGTTCTTGCTGACGCGCATCTCGCCGTCGATCAGCACGCAGAAGAAGTCGCCCGCTTCGCCTTCGCGCAGGACGACCGTGCCGGTGCCGACCTGCTCCCAGATGCCGTGCTTCACCACCTCCCACAGCTCCTGGTCGGTAAAGGCGGCAAAGAAGCGCATCGAGCGCAGCAGCGCGAACTTGTCGGCATCACCGAATTCGCGCCGCGGCTCGCCGAGCCCGGCGCGCAGCGCCGCGATCAGGTCCTCGGCGAACTCGTCGCCGCTCTGGTAGCGCTTCGCCGCCTCCTTGTGCATCGCGCGCCGCACGATGCGGTCGAGCGACGCCGGCACCTGCCGCCGTTCCGCCGAGGGCGGCGGCGGCTCGTGCTGCGTGATCTGGTAGATCATGGCGTACTTGTTGCTGCCGCGGAACGGCAGCACGCCCGTGAGCATCTGGTACATCACCACGCCGAGCGAATAGAGGTCCGTGCGGTGGTCCACCAGCTCCTCGCGGATCTGCTCCGGCGACATGTAGGCGGGCGAGCCGACGCCGGTGATCTGCGTGGTCTCGGCGCCGATATTGAGCGCCAGGCCGAAGTCGCTGATGCGCACGTCGGTCGGCGAGCCGGCATACAGGATGTTGCCCGGCTTGATGTCGCGGTGCGTGACCCCGAGCATGTGGGCGTAGGCGAGCGCGCGGGTGCATTTGAAGACGATCTCCACCACCTGCTCGAGCGCGAGCAGGTTCCCCGGCGCGCAGTAGCCCTCCATGGTGCCGCCCGCGACGTACTCCATGACGATGTAGCCCGAATCCTCGCCGATGCCCGCGTCGTAGATCTGGGCGATGTGCGGATGCTCGAGCTTGCCGGCGAGCGACGCCTCGGTGAAGAAGAGCTTGCGGAAGAGCCGTCCGCGCACCGGGTCGCGCAGTGCCTCGGGAAAGATGCGCTTCACCGCGACCTCGCGATTGCGAAACGGGTCCTGGCACAGGAACACTTCGGAAGTGGCCCCTTCGCCGAGCTTGCGCACGATGGGGTAGTTCGCGACCCGGTCCATGCCGAATCTCAGCCTATACGCCGGAAAGCCGCAGGTTGGCTTTGGCGAGGCGCTCGGCGAGGATCGCCATGAAGGCGCGATCGAAGTTGTGCCGGCAGCCTTCGGAGACTCGCGCGAGCTTGGCCGTGGGAATGTAGATGATGTCCGCCTCCGCGCTCACCGTGACATCGGCGCCGCGGCGCTTGTCATTCTTCGAGAGATAAGCCATCTCGCCGAACGGCTCGCCCGCGCCGAGGACACTCAGCAGCCGGCCGCGCTTCGTCACCTTCACTTCGCCTTCGGCGAGGATGCAGAACTCGTCGCCCGGCTCGCTTTCCTTCATCAGCGGCTGGCCCGCCTGCGCATGGCGCCACGTGGAGATGTGCGCCACCTCCCACAGCTCGGCGTCGGAGAACTCCTGGAAAAAAGCGAGCGTGCGCAGTGTCTCCAAGCGATCGGAGTCGGCGAACCTCTGCGCCCTGCGGGCGACGCTGCGCCCGGGGCGGAACACGTGCGCGAGCTCGCGCGAGAACGCCGCCCAGTCCTGGAAGCGCTCCCCCCGCTCGCGCGCCATCGCCTGCATCACCACGGCGTCGATCTCGGGCGCCAGTGCGGGCCGCAGCCGCGAGGGCGGCGCGGCCGGCGCATGGGTGATCTGGTAGACCAGGCTGTAGCTGTTTGCGCCCTCGAACGGCAGCCGGCCGGTGAGCAGGTGATACATCACCACGCCGATCGAATAAATGTCGCTGCGGTGGTCGACCGCGGCCTCCTTCACTTGCTCGGGCGACATGTAGGCGGGCGAGCCGATCGAGCGAATCTGCGTCGTATCGCCGCTCGCGATGAGCGCCGCGCCGAAATCGGTGATCTTCACCTGCGTCTCGCCGGTGTGCAGGATGTTGGCGGGCTTTAAGTCGCGGTGCGTGATGCCCAGCTGCTGCGCGAACTCGAGCGCCCGCGTGCACTTGAAGATGATTTCCACCGCGCGCTCGACCGGCAGCAGCGCCTCGGGGCGGCAGTACTTCTCGATCGTGCCGCCGTCGACGTACTCCATGACGATGTAATGGAGCTTCTCTTCCGCCACTGCGTCGTAGATCTGGCAGATGTGCGGGTGCTGCAGCTTCCCGGCGAGCGATGCCTCGGTGAGGAAAAGCTTCTTGTAGAGCCGGCCGCGCTCCGGATCCTGGAACTTCTCCGGGAAGGCGACCTTGATCGCGACGTCGCGATCGTTGAACGGGTCGTAGCATTGGTAGACCTCGGAGCTCGCTCCCTCGCCGAGCTTGCGGCGCACGGGATACTGGCGCAGTGCCGCCGACATGGCTGCGCGCGGCTACCGAGCCCTCGGGCGTGAGCACGCGGCGCACGTCCGCGCCGATCTGCGGCGAGAAGCGCTTGAGCGTGGCGAGCGGCAGCCGCGCGAGATCGGTATTGCGGCCCTCCGCTTCGCGCACCGCACGCGCGACGACCTCATGCGCATCGCGAAAGGCCATGCCCTTGCGCACCAGGTAGTCGGCAAGATCGGTGGCCGTGGCATGCCCCTCGGCGAGCGCCGCGCGCATCGCGCGCGGCACCGGCGCGAGCCCCTGAATGAGGCCGGTAAAGATCGCGAGGCAGTCCTTGAGGGTGTCCACCGCGTCGAACAGCGGCTCCTTGTCTTCCTGGTTGTCCTTGTTGTAGGCGAGCGGCTGCGCCTTCATGAGCGTAAGCAGCGCGACGAGCGAGCCGAACACGCGAGCGCTCTTGCCGCGCACGAGCTCCGGCACGTCGGGGTTCTTCTTCTGCGGCATGATCGACGAGCCGGTGCAATAGCGATCCGGCAGCCGCACGAAGCCGTAGCGCTGGCTCGACCACAGCACGAGCTCCTCGGCCAGGCGCGACAGATGCATCATCGCGATCGCGGCGCAGGCGCAGAATTCGATTGCAAAATCCCGATCGGACACCGCATCGATCGAGTTCTCGCACAAGCCTTCGAATTGCAGCTCTTGCGCGACCCGCGCGCGGTCGATCGGGAAGCTCGTGCCGGCGAGCGCGGCGGCGCCGAGCGGCAGCCGGTTCACGCGCGAGCGGCATTGCGCCAAGCGCTCGCGATCGCGCTCGAGCATGGCGACGTAGGCGAGCAGGTGGTGCCCGAAGGTGACCGGCTGCGCCACTTGCAGGTGGGTGAAGCCAGGCATTACCAGCGCGGCATGGCGCTCCGCTTGCGCGATCAGCGCGCGCAATAGGCCGCTGAGCAGCTTATCGATGGCGTCGATCTCCTCGCGCAGCCAGAGCCGCAGGTCGGTGGCCACCTGGTCGTTGCGCGAGCGCGCCGTATGCAGGCGCTTGCCCGCCTCGCCGACGAGCGCGGTGAGCCGGCGCTCGATGTTGAGATGCACGTCCTCGGCATCGCGCGACCAGGCGAACTCGCCCTTCTCGATCTCGCGGCGCACGCGTGCGAGGCCGCGCTCGATCGCCGTAAGATCCGCTTTCTTGATGATGCCTACGCGGGCCAGCATGCGCGCATGGGCAAGGGAGGCGGCGATGTCCTGTGCGGCAAGCCGTCGATCGAAATCAACCGAGGCGCTGAAGCGCTTTACGCGCTCGTCGACCGGCTCCCTGAAGCGGCCAGACCAAGGTTGCGGCTTGCTCGCCATGCTCGCACAATGAGCTTGAATACAGTTTAAGACTTGTTCGTAACCATGCCCAGTATAAGGCAAAACGCCTATCCGGACGTTCTGCCGGACTTTCGCAACCTCGCCGTCATGGCGCGCGTGCTCGTGGCCATGAACGCGCTTGCGCTCGTCGGCGCGTTCTACGCGACGAGCGCATTGGCGCCCGCGTTGGAGCGTTTCATGTACGCGGCGGCGTTCCTCGAGCCCCTGCTGCTCGTGGAATTGATCGTGCTCTTCGCCGCCTCGGCGTTGCTCGCGCGCCTGCCGTATTGGCTGGGTTGCCTTGCCGTGGTGGCGATCGCCACGGCGATCGCCGCGGCCTATCACGGCGTGGTGCGGGCGTTCGTCGGCGAGGCACTGCCGAGCCTGCCGCGTACGCTTGCCATCACGGTGCTCGCGGCAGCGTCGCTCCTCGCCTACTTCCACCTGCATACCAAGGCCTTTTCGCCGGCGCTCGCCGAGGCGCGCCTGCAGGCGCTGCAGGCGCGCATCCGCCCGCACTTCCTCTTCAACAGCCTGAATGCGGTGCTCGCGCTCATCCGCCGCGACCCCAAGCGGGCCGAGCGCTCGCTCGAGGACCTGGCGGACCTCTTTCGCACGCTGATGGCCGATGCGCGCCAATTCGTGCGGCTCGCCGACGAGATCGCGCTGCTCGAGCGCTACGCCGAGATCGAGCAGCTGCGCCTGGGTGACCGATTGCGCATCACCTGGGAGCTCGACGCCGCGCCCTCCGATGCGCTGTTGCCGCCGATGGTGCTGCAGCCGCTCCTCGAGAATGCGGTGTATCACGGCGTCGAGCCCGGCACCGGCGCCGGCGACGTGCTGGTGCGCATCGAGCGGCACGGCGACCGGGTGTACGCCGCGATCGAGAACCCGTACCTCGAGGCGGGCGGCCAGCGCGCCGGCAACCGCATGGCGCTCGAGAACATCCGCGAGCTTACCGCCGCACATGATCCGGGTCTTCATCGCCGATGACGAGGCGCCGGCGCGCGAGCGCCTGCGCGAGCTCTTGCAGGACATCGGCCCCGAGGTGCCGAACATCGTGGCCGGCGAGGCGAAAAACGGCATCGAAGCGCTCGAGCGCCTGCCGGCGAGCGCCGCGCAGGTGCTGCTGCTCGACATCCGCATGCCGGGCATGGACGGGCTCGAGCTCGCGCGGCATGTCGCAGGGATGGAAAACGCGCCTGCGGTGGTCTTTGTCACCGCGCACGACAAGCACGCCATCGAAGCGTTCGAGCTGAGCGCGCTCGACTATCTGCTGAAGCCGGTGCGCGCGGAACGGCTCGCCGCAGCGCTCAAGAAAGCGGCCGCCGGCGGGGCCCCGCCGCGCGAAAGCCTCGAGCGCGCGGCCGGTGCGCCGCGCGAATACCTGTCGGTCGCCGAGCGCCATCGCATCGTGCTCGTGCCGGTCAAGGACATCGTCTTCCTGCGTGCCGAGCAGAAGTACGTCACGGTGCGCACGCGAGAGCGCGAGCACCTGATCGAGGAGTCGCTAGTCGCGCTCGAGCGCGAGTTCAGCGGCCCGTTCGTGCGCATCCACCGCAACTGCCTGGTGGCGCGTGCCGCGATCCGCGGCTTCGAGCGCACCGGCGGCGGCGACGAGGAGGCGCACTGGCAGGTGGTGCTCGACGGCATCGCCGAGCGGCTGCCGGTGAGCCGCCGCCAGTGGCCCGCGGTGCGCGAGCTGGTCGCGGACAAATAACGCAAATGAGCGTTCAGCGCCTGGTGATCGCGACCCGCGCTAGCCGGCTCGCGCTGTGGCAGGCCGGGTACGTCAAGGAGCGCCTGGAGGCGCTGCACCCCGGCATGCGCGTAGAGCTCCTGCCGATGACGACGAGCGGCGACCAGCTCGTCGACCGCCGGCTCGACCAGGCAGGCGGCAAGGGACTCTTCGTGAAGGAGCTGGAGACCGCGATGGCTGAGGGCCGCGCCGACCTCGCCGTGCACTCGATGAAGGATGTGCCCGCCGAATTGCCGCCCGGTTTTACGCTCGCCGCGATCACCGCGCGCGAAGACCCGCGCGATGCGCTGGTTTCCAATCGCTACCGGGCGCTTGCCGATATGCCGCCGAGTTCCGTGGTGGGCACCTCTAGCTTGCGCCGCGCCGCGCAGGTAAGTGAGCGCTACCGGCGCTTGGACGTCCGCTTGCTTCGCGGCAATGTCGAGACGCGCATCGCCAAGCTCGACCGCGGCGACTATGACGCGATCGTGCTCGCCGTGGCAGGCCTCGTGCGTCTCGGGCTGGCCGCGCGGATTTCCGCGCGCCTGCCGATCGACGAGAGCCTGCCCGCGCCGGGGCAGGGCGCGCTCGGCATCGAGTGCCGCGGCGCCCGCGCCGAGCTCATCGCACTGCTCGCGCCCCTTGCGGACTTGGACACCGCGCAATGCGTGCTTGCGGAGCGCGCGGTGAGCCGGGCCCTGGGTGGCAGTTGCGCGCTGCCGCTCGGTGCCTACGCGGTGATGACTGCGGGGCGCGTCGAGCTCCAAGCGCTGGTCGCTTCCGCCGATGGCCGGCGCGTGCTGCGCGCGCATGCCGGGGGCACCGACCCGGAAGAAGTCGGCGCGCGCGCGGCGCAGTCGCTGCGGGCCCAAGGCGCGGACGCGATCCTGCCGCGCACACCATGAGCCTCGCCGGCCGCGGTGTGGTGCTCACGCGTCCGCGCGATCTTGCGGGACCGTTCGCGCGGCTCCTCGAGCGCCGCGGGGCGAAGCCGATCGTCTTCCCGGCCATCGAGATCCAGCCGCTCGCGACGCCGGACGGGCTTTCGCGCCTCACCGAGTACGACCTCGCCGTCTTCGTCAGCCCCTCCGCGGTGCGCGTCGCATTGGCCGCACCAGCGCCGTGGCCGCCCCGCCTTGCGGCCGCGGTCGGCGCCGGTACGCGCCGCGAGCTCGAGCGCGCGGGCGCCCGAGCGATCATCGCGCCCGTGGCGGGCGCCGACAGCGAAGCGCTGCTCGCGCTGCCCGAGATGCAGCGCCTCGCCGGCAAGCGCGTGCTCATCGTGGGCGGCGAAGCCGGGCGCGAGCTCCTCTCCGAGACGCTCAGCGCGCGCGGCGCGGTGGTTGAGTACGCGGTGTGCTATCGGCGCGTGAAGCCGGCGGCCGACGCCGCACCGCTCGTCGCGGCGTGGCACCGCGGCGAGGTGCACGCGCTCGTCGTCTGGTCGGCGCAGGCGCTCGATAACTTCCGCGCCATGGGCGGCGACGAACTGATCGCGGCGTTGCCGGTTTTCGTGCTGCACGAGCGCATCGCCAACCATGCGCGCTCGCGCGGCGCCCGAGAGGTGGTCGTTGCCGCCGCGAGCGACGACGACCTGCTCGAGCGGCTGGTAGGATATTTTGATGCCGGAGACTGATCCCGCCGCGCCGGCGGCGCCGCCGGCTCCGCCGGCCGCATCGCGCGCGCCATCGCGCATGGCGACGCTGGTGCTGATCGCCGTGCTGCTCGCCGCCGGGCTCGCCGCGCTGGCGTGGTACGACACGCGCGGCCGTATCGCCGCCACGCAGGATGAGCTTGCACGGCGGCTGCGCGACATCGAATCCGATGCACGCGATGCGCGCTCGGTGGCGCGGACGGCGCAGGAAGCCGTGCGCGAGGCGCAGGCGAGGCTCGGCCAGCTCGAAGGGCGCCTTGCCGAGTCGCAGAGCCAGCAGCTCGCGCTCGAGGCGCTCTACCAGGATCTCTCGCGCAACCGCGACGAGTGGCAGCTCGCCGAGATCGAGCAGGTGCTGGCCATCGCGTCGCAGCAGCTGCAGCTCGCGCGCAACGTGCGCGCGGCGCTCCTTGCGCTGCAGCTCGCCGAGGCGCGCCTGGCGCGCGCCGACCGCCCGCAATTCGCGCCGATCCGCCGCGCGCTCGCGCGCGACATCGAGCGCCTCAAGGCAGCACCGGTGGTGGACTTCCCGGCGATGGCGATGCGCCTGGACAATCTGATCGCTTCGATCGATTCGCTGCCGCTCGCCTTCGAGGAGCGCACGGAGCGCGAGATGCCCGCCAGAGCGAGCGCCGCGGATCGCGGCCTGTTCGCGCGGCTCGCCGCCGAGGTGTGGAACGAGCTCTCGCAGCTCATCGTCGTGCGGCGCATGGGCGCAGCCGAGCCGCCGCTGCTGCCGCCCTCGCAGGCCTATTTCGTGCGCGAGAACCTGCGCCTGAGGCTCCTCAACGCGCGCGCATCGCTTCTCGCGCGCGACGAAGCGGGCTACCGTGAGGACTTGCGCGCCACCGCCGCCTGGGTGCAGCGCTATTTCGACCCGCGCTCCAAGTCGACCGGCGACGCCGTGGCGCAGTTGAAGCAGCTCTCCGGCATGTCCATCACTTTCGATATGCCCACGATCTCGGAAAGCCTCGACGCGGTGCGCGGCTACAAGTCGCGGCGCGAGCGCGCGCCGGGATGAACTGCGCGGGATGAGGTCGCTCGCGTGGCTGCTCGCCGTGTTCGCCACGGCGGTGGCGCTCGTCATCCTCGGGCGCGTCGACGCGGGCTACGTGCTGTTCGTCTATCCGCCCTACCGCGTCGAAGTGACCATGTTTTTCTTTGCGTTGGCGGCGGCGGCGAGCTTCGCCATCCTCTACGCGGGCGTGCGGCTCCTCGGCCAGATCCTCGCGCTGCCGGCCACCGTGCGCGCCTACCGCGCCCGTCGGCGGCGCGAGCGCGCCCATGGCGCGCTCGCCGCGGCGCTGCAGGCCTACTACGAAGGCCGTTACCGGCGCGCCGAGCGCCAGGCCGCGCTCGCCTTCGAGATCGGGCCGGCGCCCGGGCTCGCCGCGCTGCTCGCCGCGCGCGCGGCGCACCAGATGCGCAACTTCGAAGACCGCGACCGCTGGCTCGAGCGCGCCGACGCCGCGGGCGACGAACTGCAGACGGCGCGGCTCGTGAGCCGGGCCGAGCTCGCGCTGGAAGAGCGCGACTTCGCTGCGGCGCGCGATGCGCTGCGCCGCGTGCAGAGCTCGGGGCCGCGCCACATCGCCACCGCGCGCCTCTTGCTTCGGGCCGAGCGCGGCGCGGGCGCCTGGGACGAGGTGCTGCGCCTTGCCGGGCAGCTCGTCAAGCGCGACGCCATCGCGCCCGCGCTCGCCGAGGAGTACAAGGTGCAGGCCAACGTCGAGCTCCTCGGCCGCTCAGCGGACGATACCGGCGCCTTCGAGCGGCGCTGGCGTGCGATCAGTGAGCGCGACCAGCTGCACCCGCGCGTCGCCGCGGCGGCGGCGCGCCACGCCACCGCGCTCGGGCTTGCGGCGCTCGCGCGCGAGATCCTGGAGAAGGCGCTCGCCGCCGAATGGAGCTCGCGCCTGATTGGGCTATACGCGCAGCTGCCGACGACCCTGGCGCCTGCCGAGCGTGAGGAGGAGGCACGGCTTCGCATCGAGCGCGCCGAGCGCTGGCTCGCCGCGCATAGCCGCGATCCGGAGCTGCTTGCCGCGCTCGGGCGCCTGTGCGCGCAGGCCGAGCTCTGGGGGAAGGCGCGGAGCTTCCTCGAGGCGAGCCTGTCGTTCGAGGACGCGCGCGCCGTGCACCTCGAGCTCGCGCGGCTCGCCGAGCGCTTGGCCGACACGGGCGAAGCGCAGCGCCACTTTCGCCGCGCGGCCGAGCTGCCTTAGACCCAGTCGCGGGGAACGAGAAACTCCTTGTACAGCGCCTCCTCCGGCGATCCCGGCGCGGGCTGCCAGTCGTAGCGCCATGCCGCGCGCGGCGGCAGCGACATCAGGATCGACTCGGTGCGCCCACCTGACTGCAGGCCAAAAAGCGTGCCCCGGTCGTAGACCAGGTTGAACTCGACGTAGCGGCCGCGGCGATACGCCTGGAAGTCGCGCTCGCGCTCGCCGTACGGTGCGCCGCGACGGCGCTCCAGGATCGGCATATACGCTGGCAGGAAGTGCTCCGCGACGGAGCGGGCGAGCGCGAAGCTGAAGTCGAAGTCGCGATCCGCGAGGTCATCGTAGAAGATGCCACCCACTCCGCGCGGCTCGCCGCGGTGGCGCAGCCTGAAGTACTCGTCGCACCAGCGCTTGTACCGCGGGTAATAGTCAGCGCCGTAGGGCGCCAGCGCATCGCGGCAGGTAGCGTGGAAATGGCGCGCATCCTCTACAAAGCCGTAATAGGGCGTGAGATCCATGCCGCCGCCGAACCACCACGTCTCGCCGGCGCTGAAAAAGCGTGTGTTCATATGCACCGTCGGGCAGTACGGGTTGCGTGGGTGCAGCACGAGCGAGAGGCCCATTGCCTCGTACGCCCGCCCGGCGAGCTGCGGGCGCGAGGCTGTCGCCGAGGCGGGGAGTGATGCGCCGTGCACGCGCGAGACGTTCACGCCGGCGCGCTCGTACACCGCGCCATCCTCCAGCATGCGCGTGACGCCGCCGCCGCCTTCGGCGCGCTGCCAGAGATCGGTGCTGAAGCGGCCGCCATCGAGCGCTTCCAGCGCCGCGACGATGCGGTCCTGCAGCCGGGCGAGGAGATCGTAGACCGCCTGCTCGCGCACGCCTAGCGGCTTTTCTTGAGCGCGCGATGGCCGATATCGCGCCGATACTGCATGCCGTCGTAGCGGATGCGCTCGATCGCCTCGTACGCGCGGCTGCGCGCGATGCGCAATGAATCGCCGAGCGCGGTGACGCAGAGCACGCGTCCGCCGTTCGTGACGAGCGTGCCGCTATCGAGCCGCGTGCCGGCATGGAACACGCGGCAATCGGGCGCCGGCGCGGGCAGACCTTGAATGCGATCGCCCTTGCGCGGCTCGTCCGGATAGCCGGCGGCGGCGAGCACCACGCCGAGCGCGCAGCGCCGGTCCCATTCGGCCTCGGCGCGCTCGAGCGTACCGGCGAGCGCGTGCTCGACGAGCTCGAGCAGGTCGGACTTCAGGCGCATGAGGATGGGCTCGGTCTCCGGGTCGCCCAGCCGGCAGTTGAATTCCAGCGCGCGCGGGTTGCCGGCGCTGTCGATCATCAGCCCGGCGTAGAGAAACCCGACGTAGGGATGGCCTTCCTGCGCCATGCCTTGTACCGCCGGCTGGATGATTTCGCGCATCACGCGCGCGTGGACCTTGGGCGTGACGATCGGTGCCGGCGAATAGGCGCCCATGCCGCCGGTGTTCGGACCCTGGTCGCCATCGCGCAGCCGCTTGTGATCCTGGCTCGTGGCGAGCGGCAGCACGTGCGTGCCGTCGCACATCACGATGAAGCTCGCCTCCTCGCCTTCCAGGAACTCCTCCACCACCACGCGGCCGCCCGCGGCGCCATAGCGCCGCTGGACCAGCATGGCGTCGAGGGCGGCGTTCGCCTCCTCGCGCGTGGCGGCGACCACCACGCCTTTGCCGGCGGCGAGGCCGTCGGCCTTGACGACGATCGGCGTGCGCTCGGCGGCGATGTACGCTCTCGCGTCGCGCGCGTTGTCGAAGCTGCGGTGCCGCGCGGTCGGCAGACCGTGGCGCACCATGAAGCTCTTGGCGAAGTCCTTGGAGGACTCGAGCTGCGCCGCTGCGCGCGTCGGCCCAAAGATGCGCAAACCCGCGTCGCGAAACGCATCGACGATGCCTGCGGCAAGCGGCGCCTCCGGCCCCACCAGCGTGAGCTGAATCTGCTCGCGCCGGCAGAGATCGATCAGCGCCGCCGTCTCGGTGGGCGCGACGTTCTGGACCCCGGGCTCAGATGCGGTGCCGCCGTTCCCCGGCGCGACGAACACCTTCTGCACGCGTGGGCTCTGCGCGAGTTTCCAGGCGAGCGCGTGCTCGCGTCCGCCGCCGCCGACGACGAGGAGCTTCATTAATGCCGGAAGTGGCGCACGCCGCTAAACACCATGGCGATGCCGTGCTCGTCGGCCGCGGCGATCACCTCCTCGTCGCGCACGCTGCCGCCGGGCTGGATCAGCGCCGCGGCGCCCGCCTGGGCGAGCACGTCCACGCCGTCGCGGAACGGAAAGAACGCGTCCGACGCTACGGCGGCTCCGGCGAGCGAGAGCTTCGCGCTTTGCGCCTTCAGCGCGGCGATGCGCACGCTGTCGACGCGGCTCATCTGGCCAGCACCGATGCCGAGCGTGGCACGGTCGCTGGCGAAGACGATCGCATTGGACTTTACGAATTTGGCGACGCGCCAGGCGAACGCGAGATCGCCCCATTGCGCTTCGCTCGGTGCTTTTCGCGTCACCACGCGCAGCTCGCGGCGCTCCACCATGCGGCTATCCGCAGCTTGCACGAGCAGCCCGCCGCCGATGCGCTTGTAGTCGTGCGCCTGGTGCTCGCGCGCGAGCGGCACTTCGAGCAGGCGCAGGTTGGCCTTGCCTTTCAGTACTTCCAAGGCGTCGGGCGCCACGCGCGGCGCGATGATGACCTCGGCGAACTGCTGGCCGAGCGCCTGCGCCGCGCCGGCATCGAGCGCGCGATTGAAACCGAGGATGCCGCCGAACGCCGAGACCGGATCGGTGGCGAACGCGCGCTCATACGCCGCCTGCAGCGTGGCGCCGACGGCGACACCGCACGGGTTCGCATGCTTGACGATGACGCACGCCGGCTCCTCGAACTGCTTGACGCATTCCCACGCCGCGTCTGCGTCGGCGATGTTGTTGTACGAGAGTTCCTTGCCCTGCACCTGACGATAGCTGGCGAGCGCGCCCGCCACCGGCCGCGCATCGCGGTAGAACGCGGCGCTCTGGTGCGGGTTCTCGCCGTAGCGCAGGTCCTGGAGCTTGTGGAACTGCAGCGTCAGCACCGCCGGGTACTCCGCGCCCCGCGGCGCAGTGAGGTAATTGGCGACCGCGCCGTCGTAGGCCGCGGTATGCGCGAATGCCTTGCGCGCGAGCGCCAGGCGCGTCTCGGCCGATACGGCGCCTTGCGTGCGCAGCTCTTCCAGCACCTGCGGGTAGTCCGCCGGATCGACGATCGCCGCGACCGAGCCGTAGTTCTTGGCCGCCGCGCGCAGCATCGCGGGCCCGCCGATATCGATGTTTTCCACGGCCTCTTCGAGCGTGCAGTCCTCGCGCGCTACCGTCGCCTGGAACGGATAGAGGTTGACGACGAGGAGCTCGATCGTCTCGATGCCCGCGTGCGCGAGCGCCGCCATGTGTTTCGGATCTTCGCGCCGCGCGAGAAGCCCGGCGTGGATGCGCGGGTGCAGCGTCTTCACCCGCCCATCGAGCATCTCCGGGAAGCCGGTGTACGCCGAGACTTCGGTGACGGCAATGCCTTCGCGCGCAAGGAGCGCGGCAGTGCCGCCCGTGGAGAGGATGCGGTAGCCGCACGCGGCAAGCCCGCGCGCGAATTCAACGACGCCCGCCTTGTCCGAGACGCTGACGAGCGCCCGGCGGACGCGCTGCACTATCCTTTGATCCGCAGCTGCTGCATTTTCTTGCGCAGCGTGTTGCGGTTGATGCCGAGCATCTGCGCGGCAAGCGACTGGTTGCCCTCGGCGTGGCCGAGCACGGTCTCGATCATCGGCCGCTCGATGTTCTTCAGCACCATGTCGTAGATCGCGGTGGGCGTCTCCCCGTCCATGTCCTTGAAGTAGCGCTCGAGGGAGCGCTTGACGGCTTCGTGCAGCTCGTTCGCGCGGTTCATGCGGCAAGTCTCTCGAAATAGTCGTTCACTGCAGCACGCTGCGCCTGCGCCACGGCCATGCCGTTGACGCGGTTACGCAGGCCCTCTCCTCCCGGCAGTTCCCTTACCGTCCAGCCGATGTGCTTGCGCGCGACGCGCGTGCCTTGCTCGTCGCCGTAGAGATCGTACAAGCCGTCCAGGTGCTCAACCAGCACCTTGCCCATCTCTCGCGGCCCCGGTGCGGAGAGCAGCTCGCCGGTCGCGAGGTAGTGCGTGATCTGGCGAAAGAGCCACGGCCGACCCTGCGCCGCGCGGCCGATCATGATGCCGTCGGCTCCGGTCAGCTCGAGCACGCGCTTCGCATCTTGCGGCGTCGCGATGTCGCCGTTGGCGATCACCGGGATGCCGCTGCGCGACTTCACTTCAGCGATGGTCTCGTACTCCGCCTGGCCTTCGAACATGCAGGCGCGCGTGCGCCCATGGATGGCAAGCATCCGGGCGCCCGCGGCCGCCACGATGCGTGCAATGCGCACCGCGTTGCGCCGCTCGGGGCTCGGTCCGGTGCGGAGCTTCACCGTCACCGGCACGTCGACCGCAGCGACGACCGCCTCGACGATGCGCCCGAGCAGGCTCTCGTCCGAGAGGAGCGCCGAGCCGGCCGCGACATTGCACACCTTCTTCGCCGGGCAGCCCATGTTGATGTCGATGATCTGGGCGCCGCGCTCGACGTTATAGCGCGCGGCGTCGGCGAGCATCGCCGGGTCGGCGCCCGCGATCTGCACCGACACCGGCTGCGGCTCGCCGGCATGATCGAGCCGCAGCAGCGACTTGCGCGTCGCGCGCAGCTCGGGCCGCGCTGACACCATCTCTGAAGTGGCGAGCCCGGCGCCGTAGCGCCTGGCGAGGCGGCGGAAGGGGCGATCGGTGATCCCAGCCATTGGCGCGACAAACACTGCGGAAGGCAGCGCGTGGGCGCCGATTTTCATTGCCAGGGCCGAAGAATTGCGAAGGGAAGCGGATTTTACCGCAAATCTTTTTTCAGGGAAGCGCCGACGCGCCGTAAATCATGCGTCGCGCGAAAAAGCGGCGCGCCGGCGGAAAAAAATCGAGCGTCATCAACGCTGCGCTCATCAGCGCGCTCGAAGCGGCGAAGCCGGAGGCAAGAAAATCGGTGACGCCGATCGCTGCACGCGCATCGAGCCGCCGCGCTGCGGCGAAGCGTGCTAGCAAAGCGGCGTCGCCTGGATCCGGCGCCGCGGCGAGCGCGCACGCGAGGTCCCAGGCGTCGCGCAGGCCGAGATTCAGCCCTTGCCCCGCAACCGGATGCAGCGTCTGCGCCGCGTTGCCGATGTAGACCTCGTTTGCGCTCGCGCGCACGCGGCGCACTTTCAGCGTCGGCACCTGCACGCTCCGCGACTGAACGCTCAGGACGCGCCCGGCGCCGGATGGCGCGACTTGCGCCAGCTGCTCGATGAACTCCGGCTGCGGCGCGTCGGCGAGGTGCTGGGCCCGAGCCGGCTCGAGACTCCATATCAGGGCGTAGTGGCCTGCAAGCGGCAGCAGGGCGAGCGGTCCCTCGGCCGTGAAGCGCTCATAGGCGGTCGCGGATGCCGCGGGGTTGCTCTCGAGCAGCGCCACGAGCACATGGTGGCGGTAACGCTTCCCGGGCTGCTCGCCCGGCGTGCCTTCGGCATGCACGATGCACTTCGCCGCGGGCGCCTCGGCCGTGAGCACATCGCCCAGCGCTGATCTCAGAGCGCCGACAAGCGCCGCGTATTCGGTCTGATAGCCGAGCGCTGGCACGCCCGCATCAGCAGCATCGAGCCGCGTGCGGCCGTAGCGGCCCGCCTGGGATACGACGATGTGCTCGATCGGCGTCACGGCGACGCGTTGCCAGACGCCGAGCCGCTCGAGGATCAGGCGGCTGGCATAGGAGAGGGCGAGCGGGCGAAACGCGGGCGGCGGCGAACGCCCATTGACGATGGCGACGCTGAGACCCGCGAGCCGCAGGGCGAGGGCGGCAGCGCAGCCAACCGGGCCCGCGCCGCGAATAAGGACGTCAACCCGCAAAGGCACGACGTCAACCGGCGGAGCGGCCATCGCGCATCAGCGCCTCGATGTCGTCGACGAGCTTCGGCGCCTCGGCGGTAATCACCTCGCATTCGCCTGCGGTCACCACGACGTCATCTTCGATGCGCACGCCGATGTCGCGCAGCCGCGCGGGCACGTCGTCGGCCGCGCGGATATAGAGGCCCGGCTCGACCGTCAGCGCCATGCCCGGCGCCAGGCGCCGCCAGTTGCCCTGCCGCTTGTATTCGCCGGCGTCGTGCACGTCGAGCCCGAGCCAATGGCCCGTGCGGTGCATGTAGAAGCGCTTATAGGTTTCCTTCTCCAGCACCTCGTCGAGCGAACCGGAGAGAAGCTCGAGGTCGAGCATGCCTTGCGCGAGCACGCGCACCGCCGCGTCGTGCGGCTCGTTCCAGGCGTTGCCGCTGCGCACCTTCGCCATCGCCGCGCGCTGCGCAGCAAGCACCAGCTCATAAACTTCGCGCTGCGCGCCGCTGAAGCGTCCATTCACCGGGAACGTGCGCGTGATGTCGGAGGCGTAGCCATCGAGCTCGCAGCCCGCATCGATCAGCAGCAGGTCGCCGTCGCGCAGGCG
This sequence comes from Betaproteobacteria bacterium, assembly GCA_005883675.1. Classification (GTDB taxonomy): domain Bacteria; phylum Pseudomonadota; class Gammaproteobacteria; order Burkholderiales; family SG8-39; genus SCGC-AG-212-J23. The sequence goes on along the minus strand of VBCM01000194.1, from coordinate 12,137 downwards.
GGCGTCGTTCGCCACGTAATGCAGCACACAGGCGTTCGCGCCGGCCGCCACGATCGGCGAGTACGCCGGAAACTGCGCGCCATTGCGCCGGAATTCGTGCAGCAGCTCGGCCTCGATCTCGTACTCCATGCGGCCGGGGCGCGCGGCCTGCATGGCGCGGCGGTGCGCCGCGGCGGCGATGCGCGCCGCGCGTCGCATGGTGGCGAGCTCCTGCTCGTCTTTGACGAGGCGCATGTCGTCGAGCAGCGCGCGCACGTCGTGCAGCCGCTCGGGCGCCGCGATCCCGGCGCGCGACTTCGCGCGCACGATGTTGAGCCAGCGCATCACGCGCGCGTCCCAGTCGGCCTCCGCGCCAACGGGGTAATAGAGCACCGGCTGGTCTTCGAGGAGCTTCGGCAGCGCCTCGTCGAGCTCGCCCACCGGATGAGCCTCGTCGAAGCCAAAGCGCTCGCGCGCGCCTTCAGGCCCGTAGCGAAAGCCCTCCCAGGTCTCGCGCTCGGGGTCGCGGTTGCGGCAGAAAAGGAGCGCCTTGGGTGATTTGCCGGCGACGACCACCAGCACCGCCTCGGGCTCGACGAAGCCGGTGAGGTAGTAAAAGTAGCTGTCGAAGCGATAGGGGTAATGGCTGTCGCGATTGCGCACGCGCTCGGGAGCGGTGGCGATGAGCGCGACACCTTCACCCATCAGCGCCGCGAGGCGTTCGCGGCGCGTGGCGTAAAGAGCAAGATGGTCGGCGGCTTTCATGATGTTCGCGATGCAAGTTGTGCTGCGAGCTCGGCGACGCGCTCGGGCGTGCCCACGTCCTGCCAGAGTCCCGTGAACAATTCGCCGGAGAGCCGCTCCTGCCCGGCGGCGCGGTACAAGTGCGGCGCAAGCGGCGCCTTTTCGCCGCGCTTCACCGATCCGACAAGTTGCGGCGACATCACGGCGACGCCGGCATAAGTGTAGCGCGGCGCGCTGGCGGTGCCGACGTGGCCTGCAGCGAGCGAAAAATCGCCCTGCGGGCGGTGCGGCGGATTCGGCACCAGCACGAGATGGGCGAGCATGCCGCCGAGCGGGTGGGCGAGCAGCGGCCGGAACGGCACTTCGCAATAGATGTCGGCGTTAACGAGGAGAAATGGCGCGCTGCCAAGGAGCGGCAGCGCGGTCGCGATGCCGCCCGCGGTCTCGAGCGGCTCGGCTTCGCGCGAATAGCGCACGCTGAGCCCGAAACGCTGGCCGTCGGCGACATAGTCGATGATTTGCTGGGCGAGGTGCGAGACGTTGATCACCGCCTCCCGGCAACCCGCCGCCGCCAGGCGCTCGAGGTGCCAGCCCATCAGCGGCTTGCCGCCGACTGCGACCAGCGCCTTCGGCGTGTGCTCGGTGAGCGGCCGCAGCCGCTCGCCGCGCCCGGCGGCAAGCAGCATCGCTTTCATGCCGCGACTTCGTCCAGCAAGCGCGCAAGCGGCGCGAGCTCGCGATAGCGCTCGGCGACCGCCCGCGCATAGCCGAGAAAGCGCGGCGTGTCCTCCAGATACTTGGGCTTGCCGTCACGGTAATTGATGCGCGCGAAAATGCCGAGCACCTTCAGGTGCCGCTGCAGCCCCATCCACTCGAACGCACGCCAGAACTCGGCGAAATCGCCGGGCACCGGCAGGCGCGCGGCGCGCGCCTTTTCCCAATAGCGCACGCTCCAGTCGAGCACGCGCTCCTCATCCCAGCTGATGAACGCATCGCGCACGAGCGAGACCATGTCGTAGCTGATCGGCCCGATCACCGCGTCCTGGAAGTCGAGCACGCCTGGATTGGGCTCTGTCAGCATGAGATTGCGCGGCATATAGTCGCGATGCACGTATACCGCAGGCTGCGCGAGCGCGCTCTTCACCAGCGTCGCGAAGATGCCTTCCAGCGCCTGTGCCTGCGCGCCGGCCAAGGTCTTGCCGCGGTGGCATGCGACGTACCACTCGGGAAAGAGGTTCATTTCGCGCCGCAGGAGCGCTTCGTCATAGGGCGGCAGCTCGCCTTGCCGCGTCGCGAGCTGCCAGCGCACGAGCGCATCGGTCGCATCATGCATCAGCGTGTCCGCGTTCGCGGCATTGAGCTCACCGAGGTAGGTACGCGTTCCAAGATCGGACAGCAGGAGAAAGCCGGCTGCAAGGTCCGCGGCATGCACCTGCGGCGCATGCACGCCCGCCTCCTGCAGCAGCCGCGCGACGTGCACGAACGGCCGGCAGTCCTCCTGCTGCGGAGGCGCATCCATGATCACGTAGCTGCGGCCATCGTCGAGCGTGGCGCGGAAGTAGCGGCGGAAGCTCGCGTCTTCGGATGCCGGCGTGAGCGTGAAGCGCGCGCCGCGCAGCTCGGCGCGCAGTACCTCGTATAGCCAGCGCTCGAGGCGCGAGCGACGATCGTCGGCGTGTATGATTGAAAATTCTAACATCCGACTAAGAGCGCTCTAGCCGCCGATGTCATCCCGCCTCGCGACGCTGGCGATCGCGCTGGCCGCCGCGGGAAGCGCGCTCGGGCAGCAGTCGGAATCGACCACCATCGATGCGCAGAAGATCGAGGGCGTGAGCGACCTCGAGGTGAGCGCGCGCGGCGCGGCCGAGATCCGCCGCGGCGAGGTGTCGGTGTTTGGCGAGTTCCTGCGCTACAACCGCGAGTTCGGCGAGCTCGAGGGCACCGGCGGCGTGCGGCTGCAAAGCGGCGTCGACCGTTTCTTCGGGCCCACCCTCGAGTACAACACGCTCGAGGATACCGGCACGTTCGACAGTCCCGGCTTTCTGCTGCAGCGCGAGCGGCCGGCGCGCGGCGCGGCCGAGCGCATGGAGTTTCTCGGCCCGAACCATTACCGCTTGTTCAACGCGCGCTTCACCACCTGCCAACCCGGGCAGGACGACTGGTTTCTCGAGGCAACGCAGCTCGAGCTCGACTACGAGGTCGACGAGGGCAAGGCTAACCACCCGCGGCTGCGCTTCTTCGACCACACGATCATCGCGGCTCCGTATGCGACATTTCCGCTCGAGAACCGCCGCCGCAGCGGCCTGCTCACGCCGTACTACTCGCAGACGAGCACGCGCGGGCTGGAATTCGGCATCCCGTATTACTGGAACATCGCGCCGGAGCGCGACGCCACCTTCACGCCGGTCTACATGGTGCGCCGCGGCTTCCAGCTCAAGAATCACTTCCGCTATCTCGAGCGCCCGTACGCGGGCGAGCTGCGCTACGAGTATCTGCCGCACGACCCGGTGTTCGGCGCCACGCGCACCGGCCTTTCGTGGCAGCACTTACAGACCTTCCGGCCCGGTCTGACTGCCAACGTCGATTACAACAAGGTCTCGGACGACCGCTATTTCGTCGACCTCGCGAGCCAGGTGAAGCAGGTTTCGGTCGGCAACCTGCCGCAGGACGCTTACGTCACCCGTACGGGCAGCTTGCCGGCCGCCGGGACCTACAGCACGCAAGTTCGCGTGCAGAAATTCCAGACGTTACAGGACCCGCTCGCGCCGATCGTGCCGCCGTATCACCGAGTGCCGCAACTCAATGCCACCGCCTCCTACAACGACCTCGCGGGGCGCTTCGACACGTCGCTCCCCGGCGAATACGTGCGCTTCGTCCATCCGACGATGGTCGAGGGCTCGCGCTCGAGCTTCAATCCGGTCCTCAGCATGCCGCGCATCGCGCCCGGCTGGTTCGTGACGCCGAAGACGGGCTTGCGCTATGCGGGCTACCAGCTCGACCAGTCCACCGCCGGTGAGCCGAACAATCCTTCGGTGGCCGTGCCATGGGCGAGCCTGGACAGCGGGCTCGTGTTCGAGCGAAGCACGAGCCTCTCCGGCCGCTCGCTCACCCAGACGCTCGAGCCGCGCCTGTTCTACGTGTACGCGCCCTACCACAACCAGGACCACATCCCGGTTTTCGATACTGCGCTCGCCGACTTCAACTACCCGCAGCTCTTCACCGAGAACCGCTTCGTCGGCGGTGATCGCTTCGGCGATGCGAACCAGGCGACGCTCGCGGTCACCACCCGCTTTCTGCAGGCCGACGGCCAGGAGCTCCTGCGCGGCACGCTCGGGCAGCGCTTCTATTTCCGCAACGAGCGGGTGGCGCTCGCCGAGGGCTCGACCTTAAGGGTGGCGAGGGAATCGGACGTGCTGGCTTCGATTGGCGGCCGGCTGCAGCAGCGCCTCACCTTCGACGCCACCACCCAATACAATCCCTACGACCACCGCGTCGAGCGCTACAGCATCGGCATGCGCTACGCGCCGCAGGTCGCCAAGGTCTTCAATGCCAGCTATCGCTTCCAGCGCGATCTCCTGCGCCAGCTCGATCTCTCGGGACAGTGGCCGGTGGCGGCCGGCTGGTACGCCGTCGGACGCTACAATTACTCGTTCTTCGACCGGCGGCTGCTCGAAGGCCTGGCCGGCGCCGAATACAACGCGGGCTGCTGGGTGTTCCGCTTCGTCGTGCAACGGCTGCAGGCGGCATCGCAGGTGACCTCGACGGCGCTCATCTTCCAGCTCGAGTTCACCGGCGTGGGACAGATCGGCACCGCCGAAGCGGTGCAGCTATTGAGAAGGGATGTACCGGGCTATTCCGTGATCAACCGCGTCGATCCGGCGCTCGCGCCGCCGAGCGCCCGCTCGCAGCTGCCGTTCGAACAGGTCTTCTAGATGCGAAAGCTCATCCTCATCGTCGCCGCCGCTACGGCGCTGTTCGCCGGCGCCGCGCCTGCCGTCACCCTCGTCGACCGCATCGTCGCGGTGGTGAACAAGGACGTCGTCACGTACTCGGAGCTGAACGAGGCGGTGGGCATGGCCGAGCGGCAACTGCGCCGGCAGGGCACGCCCGCGCCCGAGCGCGCGGTGCTCGAGCGGCAGATGCTCGAGCGGCTGATCCTCGACAAGGCCCAATTGCAGCTCGCGCGCGAGACCGGCATCCGCATCGACGAGCTGCAGCTCGACCGCGCGGTCGAGCGCATCGCGCAGTCGAACAACATGACGCTCGCCGATTTCCGTCGGGCGCTGGAAGGCGACGGTGTCGCCTTCGACGCCTGGCGCAACGAAGTGCGCCAGCAGATGATCCTGACGCGGCTGCGCGAGCGCGAGGTGGAGAACCGCGTGCAGGTGAGCGACACCGAGGTGGATCTCTTCCTCGAGCAGCTGAAGAACCGCCCCGACGAGGGCGCGGAGTACAACCTCGCCCATATCCTCGTGCGCGTGCCCGAGGGCGCGAGCCCCGAGCGCATCCGCCAGGCGCGCAGCCGAGCCGAGCAGGCGGTGGCCGAGGTGCGCAGCGGCGCGCCGTTCGCGCGCGTCGCCGCGGCGTACTCCGACGCCCCTGATGCGCTGCAGGGTGGCGCGCTCGGCTGGCGCAACCACGAGCGGCTGCCCGAGCTCTTCGCCGACGCGCTCGCGAAGATGAAGCCCGGCGACATCAGCGAGCCGCTGCGCAGCCCTGCGGGCTTCCACATCGTGCAGCTCGTCGAGCGCCGCGGCACGGACGCCCAAGCGCCGGTAGTGCAGACGCGGCTGCGGCACATCCTCATCCGTACGAACGAGGCGGTCTCCGAGGCCGAGGCTCGCCGCAAGCTTCTCGACCTGCGCGAACGCATTGTGAGCGGCGGCGCCGATTTTGCCGAGCTCGCGCGCGCCAACTCCGACGATGGCACCGCGGCGCGCGGCGGCGAGCTCGACTGGGTCTATCCGGGCGACACGGTGCCCGAGTTCGAGCGCGCCTATCAGGAGCTGAAAGTGGCCGAGGTCAGCCAGCCCGTGCGCACGCCCTTCGGCTACCACCTGATCCAGGTGCTCGAGCGGCGCTCGAGCGATCTCTCCCCCGAGCGCAAGCGCTTGCAAGCCCGGCAGGCGCTGCGCGAGCGCAAGGCCGACGAGGCGTACCAGGAATGGCTGCGGCAGCTGCGCGACCAGACCTACGTCGAGCTGCGGCTTGACGAACGCTAAGCCGCTCATCGCGCTTGCTTCCGGCGAGCCCGCCGGCGTCGGTCCCGAGCTCTGCGTGCGCGTCGCACGCGAGGCGCGCGGCGCGCAGCTGGTTGTCATTGGCGATCGTGGGCTTCTCGGCGGCTGCCCGCGCATCGAGCACGTGCCGCTTACCCGCCCGGCAACGCCGGGCAAGCTGGATGCGGGCAATGCCCGGTACGTGCTCGCTGTCCTCGACCGTGCGATCCGCGGGTGCCTCGCCGGCGAGTACGCAGCGATGGTCACTGCGCCGGTGCAAAAGAGCGTGATCAACGACGCCGGCATTGCGTTCATCGGCCACACCGAATACCTGGCCCAGGCGGCGGGCGCCGAGCACGTTGTGATGATGCTGGTGGGCGGCGGCCTGCGCGTGGCCCTGGCGACCACGCACCTGCCGCTGGCGGACGTACCGCGTGCGATCACCGGCGAATCACTGGGCAGGACGCTGCGTGTGCTCGACGCCGATCTGCGCCGGCGCTTTCGCATCGCCCGCCCGCGCATCCTGGTCGCCGGCCTCAATCCCCATAGCGGCGAGTCGGGCCACCTCGGCCATGAGGACGCCGATGTCATCGCGCCGGCGATCGCCGCCGCCCGCGCGGCGGGCATCGAGGCGAGCGGGCCGATACCGGCCGATACGCTGTTCGTGCCCGAGCGGCTGAAAGACGCCGATGCGGTGCTCGCCATGTATCACGACCAGGGCCTGCCGGTGCTGAAGTACGCGTCCTTCGGCCGCGGCGTGAACATTACGCTTGGGCTGCCGTTCGTGCGCACCTCGGTCGATCACGGCACCGCGCTCGACATCGCCGGCAGCGGGCGCGCGGACGCGGGCAGCCTGCGCGAGGCGCTCGAGCTTGCGATCGAGCTCGCATCGTCCACGTAAAAGGTTCGGGCAGCACTTCCTGCACGACCCGCGCGTCCGCGCGCGTATCGTCGAGGCCATCGCGCCGCAGCCGGGCGATGTGCTGGTCGAGATCGGGCCGGGCGAAGGCGCGCTCAGCGCGCCGCTCATCGAGCGGGTGGGGAAGCTGGAAGCCATCGAGCTCGACCGCGACCTAGCGGCGGCGCTTGCCGCGCGCTTTCCGCCGTACCAGCTGACCGTGCATTGCGCCGATGCGCTCGAATACGACTTCGGCCGCTTTCCCGCCGGGATGCGCTTGGTGGGCAACCTGCCGTACAACATTTCCACCCCGCTGCTTTTTCATCTGGCCGCGTACGCCGATCGGGTCCGCGACATGCATTTCATGCTCCAGCTCGAGGTGGTCGAGCGCATGGTGGCAGCGTCCGGCACCGCCGAGTATGGGCGCCTTTCGGTCGCGTTACAGGCGCGCTTTGCGATGCAGAAGTTGTTTACCGTTTCAAAAGGCGCGTTCCGGCCGCCGCCCAAGGTGGAATCGGCCGTCGTGCGCCTGCGGCCGCTCGAGGCGATGCTCGCGATCGACGAGGAGCTCCTGCGCCGGGCGTTCTCGGCGCGGCGCAAGCAATTGCGCAATGCGCTGCCGCTAGCGCCGGGCGATTACGAGCGGCTCGGGATCGATGCGCGGCTGCGGCCGGAGGACCTGTCGCCCGCCGACTATGCGCGCATCAGCGCCTTCAGGCGGTCTCGATGAACTCGAGCTTGTAGCCGTCGGGGTCCTCGACGAAGGCGATCACCGAAGTCCCGCCCTTCACCGGGCCGGGCTCGCGCGTTACCTTGCCGCCGCTCGCGCGCACGCGCTCGCAGGCCTGCTTCACGTCCGGCACGGCGATGGCGACATGGCCGAAGGCGCTGCCGAGCTCATAGCGCTCCACGCCATAGTTGTACGTGAGCTCGAGCACCGCGGAGCGCTTCTCGTCGTCGTAGCCGACGAAGGCGAGCGAGTATTTCTGCTCGGGGCGCTCGGTGGTGCGCAGGAGCTTCATGCCGAGGATCTGGGTGTAGAACTTGACCGAGCGCTCCATGTTTCCAACGCGCAGCATGGTGTGCAGGATTCTCATCGGGTGCCTTTCAGGACGGGAAGGGTGGCGGCGGCGAGCTCGAGGCGCTCGCGCGCTTCGCGCCAGTCGGGGTGGAGCCACGCGAGCAGTCCCCAGAAGCGGCGCGAATGGTTCATCTCCACGAGGTGGGCGACCTCGTGCGCAACGACGTAATCGGCGAGGCGCGGCTCGACGTGCACCAGGCGCCATGAGAGCCGGATGGCGCCGCCTTCGGTGCAGACGCCCCACTGCGTGCGCGCGTTCGAGAGCGTGACGCGCGGCGCCGGCACGCCGAGCACGGCGGCGTAATGGGCGGTGCGCGGCGCCAAGGCGTCGAGCGCGCGATGCTTAAGCCAGGCGGTGAGCACGTCGAGCGCCCGCGTGCGGGCATGCACCACGAGCCGCCCGTCGTGCTCCTCCACGCGGCGGCGGCCGGGGCGCACTTCCAGCGTTGCCGGGATGCCGAAGAGGGGCAGCGTCTCGCCGCTCACGCCGTGCAGCACCGGCGCGCGCGGCACGCGCGACCACGCGTCGAGCTTACGCAGGATCCAGCGCTCCTTGTCGCGCAGGAACGCCTCGATCTCCCGCCACGGAGCGCGCAACGGCGCCGATACCCTGAGGCCCGCCGCGTCCACCGTGATGGCGAGCATGCGGCGCCGCCGGCGCGCGAAGCGGTATTCGATCAGCCGCCCGCCGAGCTCGATCAGCAGAGCGCCTTCTGTTGTTCCTCGATCCATGCTTCCGCCAGTTGGTTCACCGCCTTCGCATCGCGGCTGGCCGCGTCGATGCACGGTCCGATGCGCACCGTGATGGTCCCGGGACGCTTGAGGAAGGCGTTGCGCGGCCAGAAAAGGCCACGCGCCGCCAAGCTGATAAGCGCGCCGTTCACCGGGCCGCACGCGCGTTCCCTCTGGGAAGATCACCACCCAGAAGCCCTGCGCGAGCCGCTCGCGGCCGCGCCGGGCGATCGCGCGCAGCGCCGTCATGCCACGCGAGCGGTCGATGGCGATCGGGCTCATCAGCGCGAGCCCCCAGCCGAAGAACGGGATCCACAGCAGCTCTCGCTTGAGCACAAGCACCTGGGGCGGAAAGATGAGCTGGAAAGCCATCGTCTCCCACGCCGACTGGTGCTTCGCCAGGATGACCGCCGGCCGATCGGGCAGATGCTCGCGCCCCTCGACCCGCCAATCGATGCCGAGCAGAGCGCGCGCGAGCCAGATGTTGAGCCGCGACCACCCGGAGATGATGCGATAGCGCCACATGCGCGGCAGCGGAAACGTGGCGAGGGCGATGAGCGCATAGGGCGGCGTGACGAGGAGCTGCGCGAGCGCAAAGAGGCCCGAGCGCAGCCACGTCATGGAGCCAGGTGTTCGGCGAACGCGGCGAGATCGGCAAAGACCTGCGTGCCCGACGGAAGCTTGCCTTCCGCTTGCGTCTTCTGTCCCTTGCCCGTAAGCACGAGCACCGGGCGCGCACCCGCCGCCGCGGCGGCCTGTACGTCGCGCAAGCCATCGCCCACCATATAGGTGTCCTCGAGCGCGATGTTGAAGCGTCGAGCCACCTCGAGGAGCATCCCCGGCTGGGGCTTTCTGCACTGGCAGCCGGCGTCCGCGGCGTGCGGGCAGAAGAAGAAGGCGTCAATGCGCCCGCCCGCCTGGAGTGCCGAGCGCTGTATGGCGTCGTGGATATCGAACAGCGTGCGGGTCGAAAAGAGCCCGCGCGCGATGCCGGACTGGTTGGTGGCGACGACGATGCGATAGCCGGCCTGCGTAAGGCGCGCGATCGCTTCCAGGCTGCCCTTGAGCGGCCGCCATTCCTCGAGCGACTTGATGTAGTGCTCGCTGTCGTGGTTGATCGTGCCGTCGCGATCGAGGATGACAAGCTTCATGTCGCGAGCTTGGAGAGGTCGGCGATGCGGTTCATCGTGCCGTGCAGCTTACCGAGAAAGCCGATGCGGTTGGCGCGCACGCGCGGGTCCTTGTCCATCACCATCACCTTGTCGAAGAAAGCGTCCACCGGCGTCTTCAGCGTCGCGAGCGCCTTGAGCGCCGCGGTGTAATCGAGCGCCCGGAACGCGCGGTCTACGTCCGGCTCGAGGCGCCCGAAGGTGCTCGCGAGGCTCTTTTCCTCGGGCAGCACCATCAGTCCGACGTCGAAGCCGGCGGGCACGGCGTCCGCCTGCTTGAGGATGTTGCCGATGCGCTTGTTCGCCGCGGCCAGGCTTTCCGCCTCCGGCAGCGCGGCGAAGGCGCGCACCGCCTCGAGCTGCTTCGGGATGAGATCGAGCCGCGCCGGCGCCAGGCACAGCACTGCTTCCACCTCGTTCGCCGAGTAGCCGTGCTCGCGAAAATAGCCCCGCGCGCGTTCGTAAACGAAGCTTTCCAGCTCCGCGTTGACCGTGGACTTCGCGGCCGCAAATGGCGCAAGCGCCGCCGCCAGCAGCTCATCGAGCGCGAGCCCGAGCTTGCGCTCCACCAGGATGCGGATGACGCCGAGCGCCGCTCGGCGCAGGCCGAACGGATCGCGCTCGCCCGTGGGCGTCTGTCCGATGCTGAAGAAACCGGCGAGCGCTTCCAGCTTGTCCGCCAACGCGAGCGCGGCGCCCACCGGATGCACCGGCAGGCGGTCGCCGGCGTAGCCCGGCAGATAGTGCTCGGCGATCGCGTCCGCCACCACCGGGCTCTCACCGTCGTTGAGCGCGTAATAGCGACCCATCACTCCCTGCAGCTCGGGGAACTCGCCGACCATGCCGGTCAGGCGATCTGCCTTGCAAAGGTAGGCGGCACGGTCCGCAGCCGCGCGCTCGGCCTGCAGGCGCTCGGCGATGCGCCCGGCGAGGGCGCGCAAGCGCTCGACGCGATCGAGCATGCTGCCGAGCTTGGCGTAATAGACCACCTTGGCGAGCGGCGGCACGCGCGATTCCAGCCGGACCTTGCGGTCCTGGTTATAGAAGAACCGGGCATCCTCGAGGCGCGGCCGCACCACGCGTTCATTGCCGGCGACGATGTGGCTGGGGTTGCTCGTGCGCATGTTGGAGACGATGAGGAAGCGCGGCAGGAGCTTGCCTGCGTTGTCAAAGAGCGGGAAATACTTCTGGTTCTGCCGCATGGTGAGGATCAGGCACTCCGGCGGCACTTCGAGGAAGGCGCGATCGAAGCCGCCGGCATAGACCTGCGGGTATTCGACGAGCGCCGTCACCTCGTCCAGCAGATCGGCGTAGCCGCCAAGGCTCCCGCGTTCCCGGATCGCCGCCTCCTTGAGCTGCCGGTCGATTTCCGCGCGTCGTGCGGCGAAGCCGGCGATCACCTTGCCGTCGTGCTCGAGGCGGGACGCGTACTCCTCCGCGCTTTTCAGCTCGATAGCTCGCTCGCCTAGAAAGCGGTGTCCGCTCGTGATGCGCCCCGCGCTCACGCCGAGCACCTTGCCTGGCACCACGCGCGAGCCGTGGAGCACTATGAGGCCGTGCACCGGACGCACGAACTGCGCGTCGCTCGCGCCCCAGCGCATGAGCTTGGGAATCGGCAGCCCCTTGAGCGCTTCTTCGAGCAGCGGTGCGAGCATTTCGTCGAGCAGCGCCCCTTTCACCTGGACGCGCGCGAGGACGACAGGCCCTTTCGGCGTGTCGCGCCGCTCGAGCTGCTCGGGCTTCAGGCCATGCTTGCGCGCGAAGCCCTCCAGCGCCGCGGCCGGCGCCTTGGCGGAAGGACCGGTCACCTCCATTTCGCGCCCTGGCGCCTTGTCGGCCACATCGGCGATCGCAAAGGCGAGCCGCCGCGGTGTGGCGTAGACCGCGAGCGCCGATTTCGGATCGGCCAGCGCGAGCTTCCCCAGCGCGTCGAGCGAGCGCTCGGCGAAGGCCTCCGAAAGCGCGCGCAGCGATTTCGGCGGCAGCTCCTCGGTGAGGAGCTCGACGAGCAACGTCGCGCGGCCGGTCATGAGGCGAGCGGAAAGCCCAGTCGCTCGCGCGATTCGTAATACGCCTTCGCCACCGCGCGCGCGAGCGCGCGCACGCGGTCGATGTACGCGGCGCGCTCGGTCACCGAGATCGCGCCGCGCGCATCGAGCAGGTTGAAGCTGTGCGAGCAGCGCAGCACCATCTCGTAGGCCGGCAGCACGCATTGCATGGCGACGAGGCGCTTTGCCTCGGCCTCGTATTCGCCGAAGTGGCGAAACAGCATGTCGGCGTTCGCGAGCTCGAAGTTGTAACGCGACTGCTCCACC
>VBCM01000011.1 GCA_005883675.1 Betaproteobacteria bacterium | reverse complement strand
GCGGTGCTCGGACATGGCTACATCCTTGCCTTTACGGGTCACATCCTAAACACGCCAAAACGGGTTTTCTCGATCGGCGCGTTGAGCGCCGCCGAGAGCGCGAGGCCGAGCAGCCGGCGGCTGTCGGCCGGGTCGACCACGCCGTCGTCCCAGAGCCGCGCGCTCGAGTAGTACGGATGCCCCTGCCGCTCGTACTGCTCGCGGATCGGCTGCTTGAAGCGCTCCTCCTCGTCGCCCGACTTGAAGTCGCCGCGCACCGTGGCGAGCACACTCGCCGCCTGCTCGCCGCCCATGATGGAGATGCGCGCATTCGGCCACATCCACAGAAAGCGCGGGCCATAGGCGCGGCCGCACATGCCGTAGTTGCCCGCGCCGAACGAGCCGCCGACGATCATGGTGAACTTCGGCACCGCAGCCGTTGCGACGGCCGTGACCATCTTCGCGCCGTCCTTGGCGATGCCGCCCGCCTCGTACTTCTTGCCCACCATGTAGCCGGTGATGTTCTGCAGGAAGAGGAGCGGGATGCCGCGCTGCGCGGCGAGCTCGATGAAATGCGTTGCCTTCAGCGACGATTCGGAGAACAGGATGCCATTGTTGGCGAGGATGCCGACCGGATAGCCGTGCACATGCGCGAAGCCGGTGACGAGCGTCGTGCCGTAGTTCTGCTTGAACTCGTCGAGCTCCGAGCCGTCGACGATGCGCGCGATGAGCTCGCGCACGTCGTAGGGCTTGCGCACATCGGCCGGGATGACGCCGTACATGTCTTCTGCCGGGTAGAGCGGCTCGCGCGGCTCGCGCACCTCGAGCTGCACGTCCTTGCGATAGTTGAGATTGGCGACGATGCGCCGCACGAGCGAGAGCGCGTGCGCATCGTTCAGCGCGTAATGGTCGGCGACACCCGAAATGCGCGTATGCACTTCCGCGCCGCCGAGCTCTTCCGCGGTCACGACTTCGCCGGTCGCGGCTTTCACGAGCGGCGGCCCGCCGAGAAAGATGGTGCCCTGTCCCTTGACGATGATCGACTCGTCGGACATCGCCGGCACATAGGCGCCACCCGCGGTGCACGAGCCCATCACGCAAGCGATCTGTGGGATGCCTGCGGCCGACAGATTGGCAATGTTGTAGAAAATGCGGCCGAAGTGCTCACGGTCGGGAAACACGTTGTCCTGCTCGGGCAGGTAGCCGCCACCCGAGTCCACGAGGTAGATGCACGGCAGGCGGTTCTGGGCGGCGATCTCCTGAGCGCGCAGGTGCTTCTTCACCGTCATCGGATAGTAGGTGCCGCCCTTGATCGTGGCGTCGTTCGCGACGATCACGCACTCGCGCGCCGATACGCGGCCGATGCCGCAGATGATGGACGCGCTATGCACGTCGCCCGAGTACATGCCCCAGGCGGCGAGCTGGCCGACCTCGAGGAACGGCGAGCCCGGATCGAGCAGCGTTCTCACTCGCTCGCGCGGCAGCAGCTTGCCGCGCGCGCTGTGCTTGTCTCGCGCCGCCTGCTCGCCGCCGACCGTAACCGTGGCCACCTTCTGCTTGAGGTCCTCGACCAGCGCCTTGATGCGCTCCGCGTTCGCGCGGAACTCGGCCGAGCGCGTGTCGAGCTGGCTTTTGATCACGCTCATGGCTCGGCAAGCGTGCGGCCGATCACCATGCGCTGGATGTCGCTCGCGCCTTCGTAGATCTGCGTGACGCGCACGTCCCGCCACAGCCGCTCGACGGGGAAGTCGGTGACGTAGCCATAGCCGCCGTGGATCTGGATGGCATCCGAACAAACCCGCTCGGCCATCTCGGAGGCATAGAGCTTTGCCATTGAGGCTTCGCGGATGCAGGGCTTCGCTTCATCGCGCAGCCGCGCCGCGTAGAGATAAAGCTGGCGCGCGGCCTCGACCTGCGTCGCCATGTCGGCGAGCCGGAAATTGATGGCCTGGTGCTCGATGAGCGGCTTCCCCATGCTCTTTCTCTCGCCCGCGTAGGCCACCGCCGCCTCGAGCGCCGTGCGCGCGACGCCGGTCGCCTGTGCCGCGACATTGATGCGGCCGGATTCGAGGTTGGCGAGCGCGATGCGGTAGCCGACGCCTTCCTGTGCGAGCAGATGATCTGTGGGCACTTGGCAGTTCTCGAGCGCGATCTGCGCCGTGTCGGAGCCGCGCTGGCCAAGCTTGTCCTCGATGCGAGCGACCACATAGCCGGGCGTCTTCGTCGGCACGAGGAAAGCGCTGATGCCCTTCTTGCCAGCGTCCTTGTCGGTGACGGCAAAGACCACCGCGATGTCCGCGTTCTTGCCCGAGGTGATGAACTGCTTCACCCCGTTCAGCACGTAATGGCCCTCCTTGCGCTCCGCGCGGGTGATGATTGCCGCGGCGTCCGAGCCGACCTGCGGCTCGGTAAGCGCAAAGGCGCCCAGCATGTCGCCCTTAGCTAAGGGACGCAGGTAGCGGCGCTTCTGCGCATCGCTGCCGTAGCCGTTCAGGATGCCGGCGACAAGATTGTTCACCGCGACGATGGTCGCGGTGGCGCAATCGCCGGCGGCGATCTCCTCGCAGGCGATCGCCATGGCGGTGTAGTCGAGTCCGGCGCCGCCCCATTGCTCCGGGATGGCAATGCCGTAGAGGCCCATGGCGGCGAGGCCTTTCAGCGCCTCGGCGGGGAACTCCTTGTCGCGGTCCCAGCGCGCGGCGTGCGGCGCGAGCCGCTCGCGCGCGTAGCGGCGTACCGCTTCCCGAATTTCCGCGTGTTCCATTACCCGGGGCGCACGTAGGTGAGGGTGTGATGCGTGAAGAGTCCGCCCTTCTTGCCATGGCACTCGGCGACGCCGTAGATGCGCCGGCGGCCGAACTTCAGGATGCGCGCGGTGCAGTACACGTGCTCGCTCTTCGCCGGCGCGAGGAAGGCGGTGTTCAGCTCGCAGGTGAGCGCGTCGCCTTCGATGCCGAGCTTCGCCTTGATGGCGAGCCACATCGCGCAGTCGGCCGCCGCCATCAGCGCCGGGCCGTTGATGATGCCGCCGGGCCGCTCGAGCGCCGGCCGATGCGGCAGCTCGAGCGTGCAGCGGCCCGCCTTGACGTCGACCACGCGAAAGCCATACGGCCGCAGGAAGCGCGAACGGTCGAGCAGCGCTTGCAGCGCGCGCTTCATCTACACGAGCTCGATCGCCATCGCGGTCGCCTCGCCGCCGCCGATGCACAGGCTCGCCACGCCGCGGCGCAAGCCGTACTTGCGCAGCGCGCCGATCAGCGTCACGAGGATGCGTGCGCCGGAGGCGCCGATCGGATGGCCGAGCGCACAGGCGCCGCCGTGCACGTTCACCTTGTCGTGCGGCAGAGCGTGCTCCTTCATCGCGGCCATGGTGACCACGGCGAAGGCTTCGTTGATCTCGTAGAGGTCGACATCCTTTGCGCGCCAGGCGGTGCGCTGAAAGAGCTTGGCGATCGCCCCGACCGGCGCGGTGGTGAACCAGCCGGGCTCCTGCGCGTGCGTCGACTGCCCCACGACCACCGCGAGCGGCGCGAGGCCGCGGCGCTCGGCGCTGGAGCGGCGCATCATGACGAGCGCGGCAGCGCCGTCCGAGATCGAGCTCGAGTTGGCGGCGGTCACCGTGCCGTCCTTACGGAAAGCGGGCTTGAGCGTCGGGATCTTCTCGATGTTCGCTTTGAAGGGCTGCTCGTCGATCTCCACGAATTTCTCTTCCTTGCCGACCTTAATCGCCATGGGCGTCAACTCCCACGCGAACCACCCTTCCTTGTTCGCCTTCTGCGCGCGCGCGAGCGACGTAATGGCGAACTGGTCCTGCGCCTCGCGCGCGAAGGCGTATTTCTGCGCGCAGTCCTCGGCGAAGCTGCCCATCAGCCGGCCCTTGTCGTAGGCGTCCTCCAGGCCGTCGTAGAACATGTGGTCGATCACCTGGCCGTGTCCCATGCGCAGGCCGGCGCGCGCCTTCGGCAGGAGGTACGGCGCGTTGGTCATCGACTCCATGCCGCCCGCGACGATCACATCGGCGTTGCCGGTGGCGAGGATGTCGTGCGCGAGCATCGCCGCCTTCATGCCCGAGCCGCACATCTTGTTGACGGTCGTGCAGCCTGTGGCGAGCGGCAGTCCGGCGCCGAGCGCTGCCTGGCGCGCGGGCGCCTGCCCCTGGCCCGCAGGCAGCACGCAGCCCATGAGAACTTCCTGCACGTCGTCGGGCCGGAGCTTCGCGCGCTCCACCGCTGCGCGAATGGCGGCCGCGCCGAGCTCGGGCGCGGCGAAATTCTTGAGCTCGCCCTGGAACGCCCCCATCGGCGTGCGGGCGGCGGAAACGATGACGATTGGATCGGCTTGCATGGCGACTCCTTCTATTCGGTTTCGGCGAAGAGTTCGCGGCCTATCAGCCAGCGGCGGATCTCGGACGTGCCGGCGCCGATCTCATAGAGCTTGGCGTCGCGCCACAGGCGCCCGGTCGGCGTCTCGTTGATGTAGCCCATGCCGCCGAGTGCCTGGATCGCCTGGCCGGCCATCCAGGTCGCCTTTTCGGCCGCATACAGGATGGCGCCGGCGGCATCTTTCCTGGTGGTCTCGCCACGGTCGAGGGCCTGGCCCACGGCGTAGACGTAGGCTCGGCAGGCGGAGAACGTGGTGTACATGTCGGCGAGCTTGCCCTGCATGAGCTGGAATTCGCCGATCGGCTGGCCGAATTGCTTGCGCTCGTGCACGTACGGAATAACCACGTCGAGGCAGGCGGCCATGATGCCGAGCGGGCCGCCCGCGAGCACCGCGCGCTCGTAGTCGAGGCCGGACATCAGCACCTTGACGCCTTCGCCTTCGCGGCCGAGCACGTTCTCCGCCGGCACCTCGCAGTCACGGAACACGAGCTCGCAGGTGTTCGAGCCGCGCATGCCGAGCTTGTCGAGCTTCTGGGCGGTGGAGAAGCCTTTCATGCCCTTCTCGACGATGAAGGCGGTGATGCCCTGGTCGCTCGTCTTGCCGTAGATCACGAGCGTATGCGCGTCCGGGCCGTTCGTGATCCACATCTTGTTGCCGTTCAGCACATAGCGCTCGCCGCGGGGCTCCGCGCGCAGGCGCATGCCGACCACGTCCGAGCCGGCGCCGGGCTCGGACATGGCGAGCGCGCCGACGTGCTCGCCGGAGATGAGCTTCGCCAGGTACTTGCGCTTCTGCGCTTCGGCTCCGTTGCGGGCGATCTGGTTCACGCACAGGTTCGAATGCGCCCCGTACGAGAGGCCGATCGAGGCCGAGGCGCGCGAGATCTCTTCCATGGCGATGATGTGCGCGAGATAGCCCATCGCGGTGCCGCCGTATTCCTCTTCCACCGTGATGCCCAGCAGGCCGAGGTTGCCGAGCTTGCGCCAGAGATCGGGCGGGAATTCGTTCGCACGGTCGATCTCGGCGGCGCGCGGCGCGATTTCCTTGGCGGCGAAATTGCGCACCGTGTCGCGCAGCATGGCGATCGATTCGCCGTGGTCGAAGCCAAGAAGGCTCATTCGGGATGATCGGTGCGGCCGGGGAGCGTCCCGCCGACAGCGTACACCTCGGCGCGCGCCACCGTCAGCGTGCGTCCGGCTTTGTTGATCGATGATGCCGCCGTGCACGAAGCCTTTCTGCTGCGGCGCATGCGGGCGGCGAACTGTGGATCGGCAGGGGCGTTCATGGCAACCGGGCAGGCTACTTGACGTTTACGTAAACGTCAATCTGGCCCACCTCATCCTAACGGCGGCCTCGCCCGAGCTGCTTGCGCACGCGCTTCTCGAAGGTCGCGATCTCGGCGAGCTGCGCCTCGATGTCGGCGCGCTGCTGCAGCAGGCTCTTCCGGTGCGTGTCCAGGACCTCGCGGAAGCGCTCGAGCTGCGGCCGCTCGTCGCGCCCCGGCTCGTACATGTCGATCAGCTCGCGGATCTCGGCGAGGGTGAGCCCGAGGCGCTTGCCGCGCAGCGTGAGCTTGAGGCGCGTACGGTCGCGCGGCGTGTAGATGCGCCGCTGGCCCGCGCGGCGCGGCGCGAGGAGGCCCTGGTCTTCGTAAAACCGGATGGCGCGCGGGGTGACGTCGAACTCGCGCGCGAGTTCGCTGATCGAAAATTCGGCGCGCTCCGTTTCCATGCTAGGGTTCGCGCTCGATTTTAGCTGCGATGTCTGCTCTCCAGTATCCATGGCCCGAGACGCCAGCGCCGGGCGAAACCATCGTCGTCGCGCCGGGCATCCACTGGCTCAGCATGCCGCTGCCGTTCGCGCTCGACCACATCAACCTGTGGCTCGTGCAGGACGAGGACGGCTGGGCGATCGTCGACACGGGCATCGGCAACGCCCAGACGCGCGCGCTGTGGGACAAGATCCTGCCGCGCTTCCAGCCGATAAGGCGTGTGGTGCTCACGCACTACCACCCGGACCATGCGGGCAACGCGCAGTGGCTGTGCAAGCGCCATGGCGTCGAGCTCTGGACCACGCAGGGCGAATACCTGACGGCCCATGCGGTCGCGGCGAGCGCGGCCGGTTACACGACCGAAGCGGTGCTCAACGTCTTCCGGCGCAATGGGTTGGATGACGCGCAGTACGTCGCCATGTCGGGCCGCGGCAACCGCTACCGCCAGCTCGTGCCGGATTTTCCGCACACGTACCGGCGCATCATCGACGCAGATGTTCTCGCCATCGGAACAAACCGCTGGCGCGCGATCATCGGCCACGGCCATGCGCCGGAGCACCTGTCGCTTTATAGCGAAGCGCTGAATGTCGTCATCGCCGGCGATATGCTGCTCTCAACCATCTCCACGAACGTGAGCGTGTGGTCGATCGACCCGGAGGGCGATCCGCTGCGGCTCTTCCTCGACTCCATTGCCCGCTACCGCGAGCTGCCCGCGGACGTGCTGGTGTTGCCCTCGCACGGCAAGCCCTTCCGCGGGGCGCATGAGCGGGTGGGGGAGCTCGAGGCTCATCACCGCCGCCGGTTCGCCGAGCTCAAGCGTGAATTAAGCGAAGGGCCGCGCAGCGCCGGCGAGCTCTTGAGCGTGATGTTTCGCCGGCCGCTCGACGCGCACCAGACTTTTTTCGCCATGGGCGAGGCGATAGCCCACCTGCACTACCTGTATTACGCGGGCGAGGCAAAGCGCGCCGCCGGGCCTGATGGCATCATGCGGTATGCAGCCCGCTAACCCCACCGAAAGCGCCGAGCTCGCGCGCGTCGCTCAGTCGGTCGCCGAGCGCTCCTCGCGCATCCTCGGCGACCCTCTATGCGCGCCTCGCGGCCAACCCGGGCCTGATTGCCTCCGAAGCGGTTTCCCTGTGGCTCGATTACCTGCGGCTCTGGCAGGCGGCCTGGATGAAGCTCTTCGGCGTGGACGTGCCGCCGGTCGCCGAGCCGGCGAAGGGCGACTGGCGCTTCAAGGACGACGAGTGGTCCAGGAATTTCGTCTTCGACTACCTCAAGCAGTCCTATCTCATCACCGCGCGACATATACAGCAAGCGGTGGCGCAGGTGAAAGGGCTGCCCCCCGTATCACAGCGCAAGGTGGCCTTCTTTACGCGCCAGTTCGTCGACGCGCTCGCGCCATCGAACTTCCTGATGACGAATCCGCAGGTGCTGCGCGAGACGCTCGCCACCGGAGGCGAGAACCTGGTGCGCGGGATGAACAACCTGCTGCGCGATCTCGAGCGCGGTGGCGGACAGCTGCGCGTCTCGATGACCGACGAGACCGCCTTCCAGCTCGGCCGCAACGTCGCGACGAGCCCCGGCAAGGTGATCTTCCAGAACGACCTGATGCAGCTCATTCAGTACCTGCCGATCACGAGCGAGGTGTACCGGCGTCCGCTCGTCATCATCCCGCCCTGGATCAACAAGTACTACATCCTCGACCTGCGCGAGAAGAACTCCTTCATTCGCTGGGCGGTGGAGCAGGGCCACACGGTATTCGTCATGTCGTGGGTGAATCCGGATGCGCGCCTTGCCGAGAAGGGCTTCGACGACTACATGGTCGAAGGGCCGCTCGCGGCGATGGAGGCGGTGCGGCGCGCGACCGGCGAGCACGAGCTCAACTTCATCGGCTATTGCCTGGGCGGGACGCTGCTCGGCGGCACGCTGGGCTACCTCGCCGCGAAGCACGACGAGCGCGTGAAGAGCGCCACGTATTTCGTGAGCCTGCTCGACTTCTCCGAGCCGGGCGAGCTCGGCGTCTTCATCGACGAGGACACCGTCACGAACCTCGAGCGCACGATGAACGAGCGCGGCTATCTCGAGGGCTCGGAGATGGCGGGCACCTTCAATCTGATGCGCGCGAACGACCTTGTCTGGTCTTTCGTCGTCAATAACTACCTCCTCGGCAAGGACCCATTCCCGTTCGACCTGCTTTACTGGAACGCCGATTCCACGCGCATGCCGGCGCGCATGCATAGCTTTTACCTGCGGAACATGTACCTGGAGAATCGGCTCGGCGTGCCCGGCGGCATCTCACTACGCGGCGTGCCGATCGATCTCTCGACAGTGAAGCTGCCGAGCTATTTCATCTCCACGGTCGAGGATCACATCGCGCCGTGGAAGACGACGTACAAGGGCGCGCGCTACCTCGGCGGTGCGGTGCGCTTCGTGCTCGGCGGCTCGGGCCACATCGCCGGCATCGTCAACCCGCCGGCGGCGAAGAAGTATCACTACTGGACCAATCCAGACCTGCCGCCCAGCGCGGACGATTGGTTCTCCGTTGCAAGCCAGCAGCCGGGATCGTGGTGGGAAGACTGGCAGCGCTGGATCGACACGCTGAACAGCGGCGAGAAAGTTCCGGCGCGCATTCCGGCCCACGCGCTCGAGGACGCGCCGGGCAGCTACGCGATGATGCGCTTGAAGTAATTCCGATCCAGGGTCGCAATTATTTTCGGCTGACGGGCGGTTCGATCAACGCCACAATAATTGCGACCCTGGATCGGAATTAGCGTCGCTCGGCTTAAATAGGAACCGCCCGGGACCGTCCCTTATTTAAGAACGTGGCGCGGCTTGCGCGGTGCGCGAGCGGCGAGCCGGTCGAAGAGCCAGCCGGGCAGCGCGCGTAGGACGACCGAGACCAGCGCCATCTGCCAGGGAATGACCGCGACGCGCCGGCGTGCCGCGATGGCGCGCGCAAAGCGCGGTGCGGCCTCGTCCGGGCTCATGAGGAACGGCATGCGGAAGCGGTTGACGCGCGTCATGGGCGTGTCGACGTACCCCGGGCAGATGCACACGACCGAGACGCCGCTGCCGTAGAGCTCGGCGCGCAGGCTCTCCAGCCACGTGATCACCGCCGACTTCGAGGCGCAGTAAGCGCCGTTGCCGGCGAGCCCGCGAAAGCCGCCGACGCTAGCGATGCCGACGAGCGTGCCGCGGCCGGCCTCGCGCATCGCGGGCGCGAAAGCGGCGAGCGTGGCCGCCAAGCCCGTCACGTTCACGTCCAAGAGGCGGCGAAGCTTTTCCACGTCGGCGAGATCCTCGCCGTTCGTGCCGGTATTGACGCCGGCGTTCGCGATCACGAGCTCGGGCGCGCCGAAGCGGCCGATGAAGTCGCGCGCGGCCGCGGCAAGCGCACCCAGGTCGACCACATCGAGCGGATACCTGACGATCGTGCCGGGCAGGTCGGCGGCTGGTTCACGCCGGGCAATGAGCGCCAGTACAGCGCTGGCGGAAGCGTAGTAGCGCGCTAGCGCTTGTCCAATTCCTGACGAAGCGCCGGTGATGACGACGGAGCGAGGTCTTTCGCCGGCGCCGTCGCGGCTGCCTATTTGCCCTTCCTCACCATGTTGACCAGGTAGGACACCGTGTCGAGCATGCCCTCGCGGCTGCCGCCCTGGTCCGCGCTCACGGTGTAGCGGCCCTGCACCGCCATGGCGGGCGTGCCGTCGATCTTGTAGGCGACGCTCAGCTGCGCGGCACGGCGCGTCTTGCTCTGCACGCCGAACGACTTCATCGTGTCGAAGAATTTCTTCGGCTCGACGCCTTGGCGGCTGAGCCACTCGGTCATCGCCTGCGGGTCATCGGTGCGCAGGTGGTCGCGGTGGATCGCGTCGAAGAACGGCCGGTGCAGCTTGTCCAGCACGCCGAGCGCCTCGAAGCTGTAGTAGATCGCCGCATCGTGGCCCCAGCGCTCGTTGAATACCGCCGGGATGCGCCGGAACTGCACGTCCGGCGGCAGCTTCTTCGTCCACGTCTCGAGCAGCGGCTCGAGGTTGTAGCAGTGCGGGCAGCCGTACCAGAAGAACTCGACCACATCGACCTTCTTGCCGTCGGTGTCGGTCGGCTGCGGCGGGTTCAGCTCGGTGTACTGGGGCTTGGCGCCCTGCGCCAGGGCGATGAGCGGCGCGGCGACGAGCGCCGCGATAAACAGCTTGAGAACCTTTTTCATGCCTACTGCTGCTCCTTGATCTTCACGAGGCTCGCCTCGATGCCGTTTTGCGCGAGCGCCTGGCGCACGCGGTTGAGCTCATCCACCTTGGTATAAGGCCCGAGGCGGACGCGATACCAGGTGCCCTTGTCGGGAAGGTTCGCCGGCTCGACGCTCGATTCATAGCCGAGAATTGCCAGCCTCGCCTTCTGGTTATCGGCTTCCGCCGGGTTCTGGAACGATCCCGCCTGTATGAAATAAACGTCCTTCGGGGCTTGCTGTTGACCGCTCTTCGCCTGGCGCGCGCGCTCGCGCAGTTCCTTCTCGCTCACCGGCTCTTCCTGCCCGGGGAGGATCTTGTAGAAGTCGAACTTGGGCTTCTCGCTGGGCACGGGCAGCGGCGCCGCCGAGCCCTTGTCGGCCTTGGTCGGCCGCGCGCTCTGGAAAGGCATCGGGCCCTTGTTAAGGTGGAAGGCGATGGCGAGGGCGACCGCGAGGCCGAGCAGCACGCCGACAAACATGCCGAGGAGGAACCCGCCCTCCGAGCGCCGGCGCGTTCTGTTCGCGATTTTGGCTTGTGCCATCACATCTTCTCCGGGGCGCTGACGCCAATCAGCGACAGCCCGTTGGCCAGCGTTTGGCGGACTGCGGCGCAGAGCGCGAGGCGCGCGCTGCGCAGCTCCTCGTCATCGACGAGGATGCGCTCCGCATTATAGTAGCTGTGAAACTGCGCCGCGAGTTCGCGCAGGTAGAAGGCGATGTCGTGCGGCGCCGCCTCGCGCGCCGCCTTCGCCAGCGTCTCGGGAAACTCATCTAACAGGCTAGCGAGCAGCGCTTCGCGGTCGCCCCGCAATGCGTCCAGCCGCACGCTCCCGAGCGTCGCCGGCTTCCCTCCCCACTGCGCGAATACGCTGCACAGGCGCGCGTGCGCGTACTGCACGTAGTACACCGGGTTCTCGTCGCTCCTCTCGCGCGCGAGATCCACATCGAAGACGAATTCCGAATCCGCTTTGCGCGACACGAGGAAGAAGCGCACGGCGTCGCGCCCGACCCAATC
Organism: Betaproteobacteria bacterium; assembly: GCA_005883675.1. Classification (GTDB taxonomy): domain Bacteria; phylum Pseudomonadota; class Gammaproteobacteria; order Burkholderiales; family SG8-39; genus SCGC-AG-212-J23. The sequence goes on along the minus strand of VBCM01000011.1, from coordinate 7,833 downwards.
GATGAGATCGCGCACCGTGACGTAGGAGCCGGCACGCTTGGAGATCTTCACCTCCTCGCCGCCGCGGGTCACCTTCACCAGGCTGTGCAGCACGTATTCCGGCCATCCCGGTGGAATGCCGAGCCCGAGCGCCTGGAGCCCGGCGCGCACGCGCGTGACCGTGCTGTGATGATCCGTGCCCTGCACGTTGATCACGCGCTTGAAGCCGCGTTGCCACTTGGTCACGTGATAGGCCACGTCCGGTACGAAGTACGTGTAGCTGCCGTCGGACTTGCGCACCACGCGGTCCTTGTCGTCGCCGTAGTCGGTCGTGCGCAGCCATAGCGCGCCGTCTTTCTCGTAAGTCTTGCCGCTCGCGACGAGCGCTTTCAGCACGGCCTCGACCTTGCCCTCGGTGTATAGGCTCGACTCGAGGTAGTACACGTCGAACTTCACGCCGAACGCCGCCAAGTCCGCGTCCTGCTCGCGGCGCAGATACGCGACCGCGAAGCGGCGCACCTCTGGCACATCGTTCGCATCGCCCTTGTATTCGCGCGCGATGTCCTCGATGTATTCGCCGGCATAGCCCTCCTCGGGCCAGCCGCGCTCACCGGGCCGGATGCCCTTTGCGCGCGCCTGCACCGACCACGCGAGCTTGTCGATCTGCGCGCCGGCATCGTTGTAGTAATACTCGCGCGTCACCTTGTGGCCTTGCGACTCGAGGAGCGTGGCGATTGCATCGCCGAGCGCGGCCTGCCGGCCGTGGCCGACATGCAAGGGGCCGGTCGGGTTGGCGGAGACGAATTCCACCTGCACCGGCTCGCCGCCGCCCGAGCGCGACCAGCCGTAGCGCGCCCCTTGCTCCAGCACGCGCGCGATGACGCCGAAGCGCGCGCCGGCCTTGAGGCGGAAGTTGATGAAGCCCGGGCCGGCGACCTCCGGACGCTCGAAAGCATCGCCGGCGATAGATGCGGCGAGCTGCTCCGCAAACTCGCGCGGCCTGCGGCCAAGCTGCTTCGCGAGCTGGAGTGCGATGTTGGTCGAAAGATCGCCGTGATCCGCCTGCTTCGGCCGCTCGAGCAGGATCGGCGCGGACGCGTGCGCCGGCGCCACTTTTGCCAGCGCCGCGCGCAGGGCTGCTTCGATTTGCGCCTTGGGATCGCTTGCCACTAGTCGAACTCGATCGGATCGACGTCGAGATGCCAGCGCACGCCGCGCGCCGGGGCGTCGAAAAGCACGGCGCTCAGCCGCCCGAGATATTCCTGCAGAGCAGGCCGCGAGCCCGACTGGATGACGAGCTGCGCCCGCTCCCAGCCGGCGCGGCGCGTGATGACGTTCGGCACGGGGTCGAACACGCGCACCGTGTCCGGCGGCGCGACGCGCGCGCGCGCTGCCCTCAGGAAGGCGATTGCGCGTGCGAGCTCGGTCGCCTCGGCGCGCAACGCGGCCTCGTAGACGTAGGGCGGGAAGCCGGCGCTGCGGCGCTCGTCGAGCTGCGAGTCGGCGAAGCGCGCAAAGTCGTCCCGGACGAGCGCCTGGAAAAGCGGATGCTCGGGGTAGCGCGTCTGGATCATCACTTCGCCGCGCTCGCGGCGGCGGCCGGCGCGGCCCGACACCTGCGCGAGCACGGCGAAGAGCCGCTCGGCGGAGCGGTAATCGGTGGAGAGGAGCGCCGCATCGGCGTTAAGAACGCCCACGAAGGTGAGGTGAGGGAAATCATGCCCCTTGGCGAGCAATTGCGTGCCGACCAGGATGTCGCCTTCGCCGCGCCGCAGTCCCTCGAGCGTGCGCACGAGCTCGGCGCGCCGGCGCGCGCTGTCGCGATCGATGCGCACGATGCGCGCGCCGGGAAAGCGCGCCGCCAGCGTCTCTTCCACCCGCTGCGTGCCGCGGCCCATCGGCTTGAGGTCGACGTTGCCGCAGGTCGGGCAGGAACGCGGAATGCCTTCCTCCGCGCCGCAATGGTGGCAGCGCAGGCGCCGGTCGGTGGCGTGGAGCACGAGGTGCGCGGTGCAGCGGCCGCAGGCGGCGCACCAGCCGCACGCTTCGCAAGTCAGCACCGGCGCGTAGCCGCGGCGGTTGATGAACACTAGGCTCTGCTCGCCGCGCTCGAGCCGCGCCGCGATCGCCGCCAGCACGGGCGGTGCGAAGCCATCGTCGCGAGGCTGCTCGCGCAGGTCGATCGTGCGCATGATCGGCATCTCCGCACCCGGCGCGGCACGGTGGGGAAGTTCGAGGCGCTCGTAGCGCCCCTGGCGGAAGTTGTACCAGCTCTCGAGCGAGGGCGTCGCGCTGCCGAGGATCACGGGACAGCCCGCGAGCTTCGCGCGGTAGACCGCGGCGTCGCGCGCCGAATAGCGCAAGCCTTCCTGCTGCTTGAACGAGCCGTCGTGCTCCTCGTCCACCACGATGAGCGCGAGCCGCGGCAGCGGCGCGAGGACTGCCAGCCGGGTCCCGAGCACGATCGACGCTTCGCCGCGGGCGGCGGCGAGCCAGGCTCCGGTTCGCGCCACGTCCTCGAGCGCGCTGTGCATGAGCGCGAGCCGCGTGCGCGGGAACGCCTCGCGGAAGCGCGCTTCGAGCTGGGGCGTGAGGCTGATTTCCGGCACGAGGACGAGCACCTGGGCGCCGCGTGCGAGCACGCAGGCGATGAGCTGCAGATAGACCTCGGTCTTGCCGCTGCCGGTGACGCCGTGCAGGAGCACCGGCGCGAACGTGCCGAGCTTGGCGGCGATCGCCTCGGCGACGCGCGCCTGCTCCGTGGTGAGCTCATGCAGCGGCACGAAGTCGCTCGCGCCCGGCTCGTCGCCGAGCGCGAGCGCCTTGCGCGGCAGCGGCTTCACGGAGCGCAGCCGCGGCGGCAGCGCCGCGACGACGGTCTCGCCGAGCGGACGCTGGTAATACGTGGAGAGAAAGCGCATCAGCTCGAGCCAGTCAGCGGGCAGCCGCGGCGCGTCGCTGCGCACATCGATGATCGATTTCAGGCGCGCAAGCGCTACATCGCTCGCGATGTCCGCTTCGATCACCACGCCGGTATGGTTGCGGCGCCCGAGCTGCACGGTCACGCGATCGCCTGAGGCGGGTTGCATGCCGCTTGGCACCGCATAGTCGAAGAGCCGCGGCAGCGGTACGTCGAGCGCCACTCGCACGCAAGAATTCTCTCGCCCGGGCAAGGACTTAGTGGGTGTGGATAAAACTGTGGGTAAGCGCTTCATACTGGTGTAACAGAGGCGGCGGGCCGCAGTTTCGCATAGCGATCCTCCGCCCGAGCGCGCCATTTCCTCTCTTGTTTCAGGCTGTTACACGCCCGTCGCTAGCGCACGCCAAGCGCGTGGGGCTCTCCCTCTTGGGACGCGAAGTTTGTGCATAAGTCAAGAGGTTGCGCGTCTTTTCGCCCGGGCGCCGCTGTAAGCGCGCACTTCGTCTACAAGCGCACTGACGGCCGCTACCGGGGTGGTCGGCGCAATGCCGTGGCCGAGATTGAAGATGTGGCCGGGCTCTGGCCCGAACGTATCGAGCACATGGCGAGCTGCTGCGCGACGCGGCCCGCCGCGAGCTGGCGCGCGGTGCGCGCGTCGCATGTCCAGTCGATGCCTACAGCACTCACCCCGCTCGCGAGCATCTCGCGCAGCCATGGGCTACCACCTTTGGTGAAGAGGATCGTGGGTACCGTGAGCTCGCGCACGATGCGCCGTGTGTAGTCGAGCGACAGCGGTACGAAATCCTCGTACGGCAGGATGCCGCCCCACGTGTCGAAGATCATCGCCACTTGGATACCCGCCTCGATCTGCGCCTCGAGGTATGCCGTCACCGCTTGCGCATTGACCTGCAGCACGCGGTGCAAGAGCTCGGGGCGCGCGTAGCGCAGCGTCTTCACCGCGCGCCAGTCGTCGCTCGCGCCGCCTTCGATCATGTAGCAGGCGAGCGTGAACGGGCTGCCGGCGAAGCCGATGAGCGGCACGCGCTCGGCCAGCGCGCGCCGGATCTGGCGCACGGCATCCAGCACGTAGCCGAGCTCCGCCGCCGGATCGGGCGCGGCGAGGGCGCCGATCGCGCGCTCGTCGCGCAGCGGGCGCTCGAAGCGCGGGCCTTCGCTTTCGGTGAACTGCAGACCGAGCCCCATGGCGTCCGGAATCGTGAGAATGTCGGAAAAGAGGATGGCCGCATCCAGCGCGAAACGCTCGAGCGGCTGCAGTGTTACTTCAGTGGAAAGCGCCGGCGACTTCGCCAGCGCGAGAAAGCTCCCCGCCTTGGCGCGCGTCGCATTGTATTCGGGCAGATAGCGGCCCGCCTGGCGCATGAGCCAGATCGGGGTGTGGTCGGTTGGCTGCAGCGCGAGCGCGCGCAGCAGCGTGTCGTTCTTCAAATCAGCCGGCCGGTGATGTACTTCCATTGCGCCGCGCTCACCGGCGTAATCGACAGCCGGTTGCCGGGCCGCAGCAGCACCATCTTGGCAAGCGCCTTGTGCTCGCGCAGCTCCGCGAGCGACACGAGGCGCGTCTTGCGAAGCGCGCGCACGTCGACGTTGACCCAACGCGGCGCTTCGCGCTTCGCTCCCCGATCGTAGTACGGGCTCGCCCGGTCGAACTGGCTCGCATCCGGGTACGGCGCCGAGGCGACCTCCGCGATGCCGGCGATGCCGGGCTCCGCGCAGCTCGAGTGATAGAAAAGCACGCCGTCGCCGACGCGCATCTCGTCGCGCATGAAGTTGCGCGCCTGGTAATTACGCACGCCGCTCCACGGCGTCCTGCGCCCGGGCGCCGTGAGCACGTCGTCGATCGAGCACTCGTCGGGCTCGCTTTTCATCAACCAGTAGCGCATTTCTTATTGGCGGAGGGAGCGTCCCCCGCTCGTGCCGGTGGGCTCGGCTCCCGAACCCTGGCTAAACAGGGTGGTCGCTTTCCGGTCACATCAGGTGCGTCCGGCAACGCGCCGCAGTCGATAACCGCGGGCGAGGGACGCTCACAACAGTGACACTAGGGCCGCAACCGAAGGAAGCTATCGGTTCGGAAAATTTGAGCCCTGTCGTGCACAGCAGGGAACAGCAATCTTTTAGAACAACTTTTCCTGTTTTGCAATCGCCGCGTCGAGGCGCGACTCGATCGCCGAGAGGCGCCGTTTCGCCTGGCCGACGTCGAAGCCGGCGCCAAGCTTGACGCTTAGCAATTCGTGGGCCACGTTGAGCGCGGCCATCACCGCGATCCTTTCGGCGCCCATCACTTTGCCCGCGCGGCGGATCTCGTTCATCTTGCCGTCGAGATACGCGACGGCCTGCATCAGCGCCTCGCGCTCGTTTTCCTCGCAGGCGACGCGGTAGGTACGGCCGAGGAGCTGCACTTCGACGGTGTTGGTGGCTTCAGCCATGTGATTCGGCCATCAGCCCGGCAGCTTGCTCAGCAGGCCCTCGAGGCGCGACTTGGCGCCGTCGATCTTGTCGTGCAGGAGCTTGGCGTCCTTCTGCGCGGCCGCCAACTGCTGGCGCAATTCGCCGTTCTCCGCGCGTAGCCGCTCGCACAGCCGCACGAACTGCTCAACCTTCGCTTCGAGGGAATTGAACTCCGCCTCCACGGCCGCGACTATGTTGCAAATTTCAAGCTGCGTCAAGAAGTAAGAGCGGCTTTTGCATGTAGTTCATGACCTTGTGGGCAGCCCCGCGTATAAGATGGCGCCGCTGCCAGGTGCTCGGGAACGAGGTGCAAATCCTCGACTGCCCCCGCAACGGTAAGCGAGATAAGCCGCTCTTCGCGGCCACTGCGCTCAAGGCGCGGGAAGGCCAGCGGTGTCTCTCTCGCGAGTCCGGAGACCGGCCTGGAAGCCTTCTCAACCACTTTTAGGCGTCGGGGAAGACGCCAGGGAGGTTCACATGCTGCGTTTCATCGGCGGTTTCCTCGCCGCCCTTTTTGTATCCGTTTGTCTCGCGCAGGACGACGTCGTCGTCATCACCGCCACACGCTTTGCGGACTCGCGACGCGACCTGCCGGTGGGCGTGACCGTGATCACGGCTGACGACATCCGCAAGAGCGCGTCGTCGAATCTCGGCGACATCCTCGCCCAGTACGGCCTGCTGCAGATCCGTGATCTCGCCGGCACGCAGAACCCGCAGCTCGACCTGCGCGGCTTCGGCATCACCGGCGACCAGAACACGCTGGTGCTCGTGGACGGCTTGCGTCTCACCGAGAGCGATCTCGAATCGGCGCAGCTTTCCGCCATCCCGCTGGAATCGATCGAGCGCATCGAGATCGTGCGCGGCGGCGGCGCGGTGCTCTATGGCGCGGGAGCTACCGGCGGCACCATCAACATCATCACTCGCCGCCCGCGCCCGGGCGAGCGCAGCGCGCATGCGCTGGCTCGCGCCGGCGGCTACGGTACCGAGGAAGCCCGGGCGGCTCTCGTACAGCAAGGCGAAACGCTGGGCGGCTCGCTTGCCGCATCCTACGAGGATACGAATGGCTATCGGCGCAACAGTCGCTACCGCCAGCGCAACGCCCTCGCGCGCATTGACGGTGACTTCGGCGCGGCGCGCGGCTACTTCAAGCTCGGGGTGGACGAGCAGCGCCAGCGTCTGCCCGGCGCGCTCACCGAGGCCGAGATCGCCGCCGACCCGCGGCAGACCGACACGCCTAACGACTGGCGCGAACGTGACGGCGCCCATGCCGCGCTCGGCGGCACGCAGCGCATCGGCGCGCACGAGCTCTCCGCCGATCTCGGCTATCGAAGCCGCACGACGCGGGCGTTCTTCGCCGCCTTCGGCGGGTTCTTCACCGACACGGATGCGAATCTCTGGAGCTTCACGCCGCGCGCGCGGCTGCGCTTCGACCGGCATGAGCTCATCGTTGGCGCGGATTACGAGCGCTGGGACTACCGGACGCTCAGCGCCGCGAGCCCGGCCGACACCGGCACGCCGTTTTCGCGCCGCACCGGCGAGCAGGGAAGCACGGGGTTCTACGCGCAGACCAACCTCTGGGCGACGGCGAGCACGCGGCTCGTTCTCGGCGCGCGCACCCAGCGTATCGACCAGCGCCTGACGGAGGAAGTGTTCCCGCTCGATGAGCGGCGCAGCTCCCCGCGCCTGCAGGCGTACGAGGCCGCCGTGCGCCAGGGACTAGGCGCCGGCTGGTCGGCCTACGCGAAGTACGGCAAGAGCTTTCGTCTCGCCAACTTCGACGAGAACGCCTGCTTCTTTCCGCCGTGCGCGCCGCAATTGCTCGCGCCGCAGACTGCGCACGCGGCGGAGCTGGGCGCCGAATACGAGAGCGGACGGCTCCTTTTGCGCACGAGCGTGCACGACATCCGGCTCGAGAACGAGATCTACTTCAGCCCGCTCACCTTTTCCAACGTCAACCTCGCACCGACCGAGCGGCGCGGCTTCGATCTGGAGAGCGTATGGCGAGCCATGCCGAGCATCGACGTGCGCGCGGCGCTCGCCCTGCAGCAGGCACGCTTTCGCTCCGGGGTCTACGGCGGCGTGGACGTAAGCGGCAACACCGTGCCGCTCGTGCCCGAGGTGCTCGCCACGGCGGGCGTCTCGTGGACGTATGCGCCGCGCAGCCGCGTGAATGTCAACGTGCGCCACGTCGGCCGCGAGCGCTTCGACAATGACCAGGCGAACAGTCTCCCCCGCCAGATGCCGGCGTACACCCTCGCCGACGCGAAGCTCGAGCACGCGCTCGCGCGGCGCTGGGAGGTCGCGCTCGAGGTGCGCAACCTCTTCGACAAGCGCTACTTCAGCTACGCGGCAACCACCGGCCCGGCGAGCTACAGCGCGCTGCCGGCGCCCGGGCGCGCGGCCTACGCCTCCGTGGCCTGGCGGCTCGATTAAGGTACCCTCGCGGGATGGTGAGGGACGCCGTCCCG
>VBCM01000010.1:2328-20234 GCA_005883675.1 Betaproteobacteria bacterium | reverse complement strand
AACCAAATATATTCGCGTAGAGCCTCCTCATACCGGCCCTCGCGCGCCGCATTCTGGCCGGCGGTTAATCGCGCCCGTGGGTCCATATGACGCCTAACGTCCGCAGTCACCGGCGCGCGCTGAATTTGCGCGCGTCCGGTGCAATGCGTGGTTCGGCGTCATGATCGCGAGAGCGTCAGGCTGCGATTATTCCGCCTTAACGCCAGCGTCGCTCACGACCTTCCGCCAGAGCACAATCTCTTTCTTGATCGTCGCCAGTAACTGCTCGGGGCTACCACCGACGGGCGACTGGCCGTCGCTTTGAAGTTGCTCCGCCGTTTTCTTCAGCTTCAATGCCTTCGTCAGTTCGGCGTTGAGGCGATCGACAATGGTTCGCGGAAGTCCCTTGGGGCCGACGAGGCCGTACCAGGACACGACTTCGTAATCCGGCACACCTGATTCGGCCACGGTAGGAATGTCGGGTACGGCAGGAACTCGCGTGGACGTCGTGACGGCAAGGGCACGCAGCCGCCCTGCCTTCACATAGGGCAGAGCCGGCGCAGAGGTTGTGATCATGGCGTTTGTTTGCTCCCCGATCGTATCGGTGAGCGCAGGACCCACGCCCCTGTAGTGGACAACAGCTATTTTGATCCCGGCGATATTGGCGAAGAGTTCCGCGGCAAGGTGCGTGTTGGTGCCCTGGCCGCCCGTTGCGAAGTTGATCTGTCCGGGCTTTGACTTCGCGAGTGCGATGAGCTCATAGAGGTTCCGTACCGACAGCGAGGGGTTCACGACCACCAGAAACGGACCCCGCGAAATCTCGACCACGGGCGTGATGTCCGCAACCGGGTCGTAGTCGAGCTTGTAGAGACTGGGGTTCACCGCGTAACTGCTGGTGATCACCGTCAGCGTATAACCATCCGGGAGCGATTTGATCCCCGACCGGAAGCCGATGCTGCCGCCCGCGCCGGGCTTGTTTTCGACAATGAACTGCTGGCCGAGCGCCGTCGTGAGCCGTTGCGCCATGACGCGGGCGATCAAATCATTGCCGCCCCCCGGAGCAAAGGCGACGATGATCTTCACGGGCTTGGTCGGGTACTGCTGAGCCGAAAGGGGAGCGGATGCGGCTGGGATTGTTGCGGTAGCGAGCAATACGTGCGACAGCACGCGATAAAGTCCAGTCATGAGAGTCTCCCCGTCTCTTGCGATGCTCATTGTCCCAATGCAGCGAGCTCCATCTGACGCCGAACGTGAAATCATTAGAAGAAGTGCCGTCTATCATAGCTAAGGATTCTTGGTGCTTCGCGTCAAAACGCTTTCAATCAGTGCGTTAACGCACTCATCGTCGAAAGAGCGCCGTGTTATCCGGCGCGAAAAGGGTCAACGTTTTGATCGGGCGCGCGAAACCGTTTCGGCGTCGGACGGCGAGCTAAAAGCTCAGCGCGCGATCGCGCTACTCGCTACAGCCAGGTGCTGAGGCCCATCTCGAACGGATGGGTGAGGAGCTCGTGCCGCGGGTAGATGCGGATGCGGTAGTCGAGCCGGCCGGAGAGGCCGGGCTTGAGGTCGAGGCGATAGCGCTGCTCGGCGCCGTCGGCGCTGGCGGGCGCGAGCTCGTGGCTGTGCTCGAGCGCCGCGCCGTCGCGCACGATGCGCGAGAGGAGGAGCTCGACGACCACGTCGTTCGTGGAGAGGCCGTTCAGCTTCACCGCGACTTCGATCGGCAGGGTCTCGCCGAACTGGATGCGCGCCTTCGGATTGTCGATGCGCCGGATCGTCACGCCCGGCCACGCGGCGTTGACGCGCGCCTTCCACGCGGCGATGGTCTTCGCCGCCTGGTAGCCCTCTGACGTGTAGCGGTGGCCCTGGCGCACTGCGGGCAAATAGAACTTGGAGACGTACTCGCCCAGCATGCGCGAGGCGTCGTAGCGCGGCAGGAGCGAGGCCATCGAGCGCTTTGCCATGCGGATCCACTCCGCCGAGTAGCCGCCTTCGGCGCGCTTGTAATAGAGCGGCACGACGGCGTCCTGCAGCAGCTCGTAGAGCGTGCGCGCCTCCTCCCGGTCGCGCCGGTGCCCGTCGAGCTGCGGGCTTGCCGGCTTGATCGCCCAGCCGTTCTGGCCGTCGTAGCCCTCGTCCCACCAGCCATCCAATATGGAGAGGTTGATGACGCCGTTCATGCCCGCCTTCATCCCCGACGTGCCGGATGCTTCCAGCGGGTGGACGGGGTTATTGAGCCACACGTCGACGCCGGACACGAGGCGCCGGGCAATGTGCAGGTCGTAGCCCTCGATGAAGAGCAGCCGCCCCTGGAACTCTTCCTGGCCCGCCATGTGCACGAGCGTGCGGATCAGCTCCTGGCCCGGCTCGTCGGCCGGGTGCGCCTTGCCCGCGAAGAGAAAGACGACCGGCCGGTCCTTGTCGCCGACGATGCGGCGGAAGTTGTCGAGGTCGTTGAAGAGCAGCGTCGCCCGCTTGTACGTGGCGAAGCGGCGTCCGAAACCGATGGTGAGGACGTTGGGCTTCGCCGGATCGCAGTAGCGCAGCAGCCGCTCGAGGTGCGACTCGCTGCCGTGGTTGCGCAGGTGCTGGCGCGAGATGCGATGGCGCAGCATGTGCAGCATGCGCGCCTTGATGTCCTGGCGCACGCTCCAGAAGATATGGTCGGGGATGTCTCGTATTTTTTCCCAGATCCCCGGATGGCCCAGGCGATGCATCCAGCCCACGCCGAGGAAGCGGTCGAGCACCTCGCCCCATTCCGGCGCGAGGAACGTGGTGACGTGTACGCCGTTCGTGACGTAGCCCACCGGGTTCTCTTCCGGCGTCACCTGCGGCCAGAAGTCTTTGAGCAGCCGCTGCGACACGCCGCCGTGGATGCGCGAGACGCCGTTCACGTAGCGCGAGCCGCGGAGCGCGAGCGCCGTCATGTTGAAGTCGCCGCCGGCGGGCGGGCGCGCGAGCGCGGCGAGCTTCTCGGGTGCGGAGCCGAGCTCGCCGAAGACGCTCTTCACGTACGGCAGCACCGTGCCGTCGTTGAACTGGTCATGCCCCGCGGGCACCGGCGTGTGCGTGGTGAAGACGGTGTTCGATGCAACCGCCTCGAGCGCCGCGTCCATCGTCATGCCCTCGGCGACGAGGCTCCGCACGCGCTCGAGGATCAGGAACGCGGCATGCCCCTCGTTGATGTGGAACACGCTCGGCTTCAGCTCCATGGCCGCGAGCGCGCGCGCGCCGCCGACGCCGAGCACGAGCTCCTGCTCGAGGCGCGTGGTGCGGTCGCCGCCGTAGAGGCGGTAGGCGATGGCACGGTCGCGCTCGTTGTTCTCGCGCACGTCGGTGTCCAGCAGGAATAGCCGCACGTGGCCAACGCGCGTCTGCCACACCTTCACGGTGAGCTTGCGGCCGGGGAACGCGAGCTCGACCATGAGATCGCCGCCGCCGTCCTTGCGCTTCACCGGCTCGATCGGCAGGTCGCTGAAATCCGAGTCGTGGTAATCCGCGCGCTGGCGACCGTCGGCGTCGATCGTCTGCACGAAGTAGCCCTGCCGGTAGAGAAGGCCGATGGCGATGAACGGCAGCTTGAAGTCGCTCGCCGCCTTGCAGTGATCGCCCGCCAGGATGCCGAGCCCGCCGGAATAGAGCGGCAGGCTCTCGTGCACGCCGAACTCGGCGCAGAAGTACGCCACGAGCTCCTCGGGCTTGAAGCCGCCGCCGCCCGAGCGGAACGGCGGCTCCGCGTGATAGGTGTCGAATGCGGCGAGCACGCGCGTCAGGCTGTCGAGGAACGCCGGGTCGGAGGCGGCGTCGATGAGCCGCTGCTCGTCGATGCGCTTCAGCATCGCCTTGGGGTTGTGCCCCACCGAATCCCACAGCGCGGGATTCAGCCGCGCGAAGATCGAGCGCGTCGGGCGGTCCCAGCTATACCAGAGATTGTTCGCCAGCTCCTCAAGCCGCGCGAGGCGCTTGGGGATTTTCGGATTGACCTCGAGCGGGTAGCGTGTACCAGGCTGCATGATGTCAATGCACGACAGCCTTCACTGCGGGTTTCGTGGGCGCTGTCGCGAGCGGCGGATTCTACCGAAACAATGTGGCGTGGCTAGCAGATTCGCGCGTGACGCAAGTCACGTGCCGGAATGCCGCGCAAGAAACGCAAGGCGAAATCCTTTTGCAGCACGAGCGGACCGGCGTCGAGGCCGAGACCACCCTCGAAGCCGGCAAGGCCGGCGACCAGGTTGGCGCCGTCCGGCGCGTCTCGAGCGGCGGCAAGATCATCCGCCAAGCGCTCCTCGCCCACTCGGATGTCGAGCGCTCCTATACGTACGCGCTCTGCAATCCGCCGCCTTTCCCGGTGCGCAACTACGTCGCCACCATCCGCGTCACGCCGGTCGTCGATGGCAACCAGGCTTTCGTCGAATGGTGGGCGACGTTCGACTGCGCCGCCGAGGAGTACGACCACTGGAGGACGTACTTCGAGCAGCAGGGCTTTGCGAAATGGCTCTCGGCGCTGCGCCACTTCATGGCTGAGGCGCGCGTTTAGCGAAGCTCTGAATCGTCGCCCCGCCCCGCTTTCCTTAGCCGTCGATTTTTGCGAGGGCGTCGCTGATCTCGGCGCTCTTGTCGGGGCGCACGAGCCGCGCCGTTTCCTTGCCGTCGCGCAGGAACACGAGCGTCGGCCACAACTTCACGCCGTAGGAGCGGCCTAGGCGCCTGCCGCTCGCGTCCGCGATCTTGATGTGGCGCACGCCCGAATGCGCGGCGAGCGCTTGGGCGATGAGCGGTTGCGCGCGGCGACACCAGCCGCACCACGGGCTGCCGAACTCGACCAGCGTCGCGCCGGGAAGCGCATCGACTTCCTGCCGCTTGGGTTCCGTTTGCGCGTAGTCGGTGGTCAGGGCCATGCCGGCTGGCGGCAAGAAGCGTACCGCAACGCTACATCTTCACCTCGTTCAGCTGGATGATCGGCTGCAGCGTCGTGTAGTTCGGGATGTCGGCCATGATCGCCTGCGCATGCGGGCCGAACGCCTGCTGAAAGGCCTCTACCGAGTCGAAAAGGAAATGCGCCTGCGCGATGAAGCGCGGCTTCGAGCCCGGCTGCACGCCGGCGAGGCCCTGGTCGATCTCGGCCCGCTTGCACGCGGCGCCGAGCTTCTGCCTCACCATCGGAATGTGCTTCGTGCAGTAGTAGGCCATGTCGAACTTCTGGCCCGGTGTGTTCTCGTAGAGCACGCTTACCTTGATCATGCGTTCTCCTCCTTAGCGGTTGGCCGCCACCGCGAGCCTCGCGCCGAGCGCAACGAAGATCGCGCCGGTCAGGCGCTGCAGCAGCGAAACGGCGCCGGCATTGGCGCGCAGCCGGCGCGTGGTGCCGCTCGCAACGAGCGCGACTGCGACGTTGACTACCGTGCCCTGGATATCGAACAACAGGCCCAGCACCACGATCTGCGCCGCGGCTGGCCCGGCCGCCGGATCGACGAACTGCGGCAGGAAGGCGAGGAAGAAAAGCGCCACCTTCGGGTTCAGCACATTGGTGAGCACCGCCTGCGCAAAGACAGTGCTGAGCGACGAGGGCGGCAGCGCGGCCGCCGCGACCGCGCGTCGTGGACGGAGCAGGAGCTGCGTGCCGATCGCCACCAGATACACGGCGCCGGCGATGCGCAGCGCATCGTAGGCGAGCGGTACGGCGGCAAGGAGCACTGCCAGGCCGAGCGCGAGCGCCGCGACGTGCACGAGCGTGCCGGCGCCGATGCCGAGTGCAGCGACGATCCCGGCGCGGCGGCCGTCGCTCACGCTGCGCGCGGTCACGTACATCATGTCCGGCCCGGGCGTGAGATTGAGCGCGAGCGCCGCCGCCATGAAGAGCGCGAGCGCTTCGCCGCTCGGCACGGGCTACTGAATGTCGCTCGGCACGTGCGCGCGCTTGCGCGCTTCGCGCTCGCGCTCGATCTCCGCGAGCACCTGCGCCGGCTCGAGCTCCCCCGGCTCGACGGGCGCGGCCAGCCGATAGGTCGATCCCGCGGTGTCGCGCGCGAGCAGCCGTGCATCGACGAGATACCGCCGCAGGCTCACATGATCGATGCTGTACGGCGCGCAGAAGGTCCCCAGCCATGCCTCCAGGATGTCGTTCACCTCGCGCTCGGTATAAACGCGATTCGCATCGAAGCGCGCGGCGGCGAGGCCGAGCAGCAGCTCCTGGTCGGCGCGGCGGGTGGGGTATCCGGTCAGAGGACCGTTCGCTAGCAGTCGTCTCAGAGCGTTCATGGCTTCATCATCTCCAAGACCTGCATGGTATTGCGGACGCGCGCCAGTCGGGGAAAAACCTCGCGCATGAGCTGCCCGTGGACCTCGTGCTTCGCCGAGGTGCAGGCGTCCGCGACGATGACGAGGTTGTAGTCGAGATCGCGAGCCGCGTAGGCAGTTGGTGTTGTAGGACTGCACGAACATGTTGATGCGCGTGCCGACCCAGTGGCCGTGCGGCCGCAGCGCCTGCGGCATCAGGTCCTGCAGGTGCGCCGAGCGCAGCGGCTGCAGGCCCTTCTCGCGGTAGAGCGACTCCATCTGCGGCCCGTTGGTCTCGACCACGTCGGCGTCGTTGCGCCCGGCCCGCATCTCCGTCACCGCGCGCTGCAGCACCTTCTCGGAATTGGCGCGCCAGGTCTTGAGCTTCACGCCGTACTTCTTCTCGAACGCGGCGCTGAGCGGCGTCAGGTCCTCGGGCACGAGCGAGGTGTAGAGCATCACCTCGCCCTCTTTGCGCGCCGCGGCGAGGTCCTGGGCGAGCGCATGTCCCACGCAGAGAACAAAAAGCAGAGCGAGCAGAGCGAGCTTCATTCGAGGCGCACGTTCTTCGAGAAGTCGTAGTCCTGGGCGCTCACGCCCTCGAACTCCCAGCGCACCCGGCCGTTCCACTGGCCGGCGAACACCTCCGCCAGGAAGGCGAGCAACGCCTGCCACGCCTGCGCTGCCTCCTTCGGCCGGTAGCGGCCGGGCATGGTGTCGTTGAGAAAGCCGTGCGGCACGTCGGCGAAAATCTTCATGCGATAGCTGCGGCGCGCCGTCTCCAGCGCATTGCGCATCCGGCGCACGTCATCGAGCGAAATGGTGTGGTCGCGCTCCGCGTAGACGAAAAGCGCCGGCGCGTGCAGCTCGCGCAGCATGTCGCCCATCGCGCGGGGTTGCAGCGCGGAAGCTTCCCAGTCCCGCTGTTGCGAGGCGCCGTAGAACACGACGCAGGCAGCGAGGTCGCGGCGGCGGCTGCCGACGACGATCGGATAGCGTCCGCTCTGGCACACGCCCATGACGGCGACCTGCGCCGCGCGCGGCTTCACGAAATCGATCGCGCGGTCAATGACGGCGGCCACCTCATCATCCGGCAATGTGACACGCACTTCGCCGCGCTTGAGCGCCTCTCGGTCGCCCTGCCAGCGGGAGAAGAGGTCGGGCGCGAGTGCCACGTAGCCGTCGGCGGCAAAGCGCTGCGCGAGGTCGAGCGTGTGCTGCACTAGGCCATAGCGCTCGTGCAGAATGACCACCGCCCCGGTGGGTGTGGCCCGCGGCATAAACAGCTCGCCTTCGCAGCCGTCGCCGAGCTGGACTTTCATTTGCGCTCGCGCAGAAACAGCGCCTGCCAGCGGCTCTCCCACTTGTCCCATTCCTTGAGGAGCGCGGCGAGATCGATGATGCGGAAGATGTGCTTATCGAACGAGCTGTCGACGCGCCGATTGACCGGCACGCGGCTCGCCTGCTTGATGTAGCGCTGCCCGTCGGGCGAGAGGACGAAATCGGCGAATAGCAGCGCCGCGTGCGGATGCTGCGCGCTCTTTGCCACGGCGATGCCGTCGGCGCGGCCGAACGCAGGCTGCAGGGCTTTCCAGTCGATTGGCGCGCCTTTGTCCTTCAGCTTGTCCACCGCCTGGTTGTACACCGTGAGCGCGATCGGCAGCTCGCCGGCGGCCACGAGCTCGGTGAGCAAGGTGTGGCCGCTGCGGATCTGCGGGGCGTTCGCCGCGAGGCTGCGGAAGTAGGCAAGTCCCTTTTCCTCGCCCATCGCCTTCGCCACCGCCGCGAACCAGGCGACGTTCGACGATTCGATGCCGATCTTGCCGCGCCACTTCGGCGCGAGCAGGTCCTCGTACGTGGTGGGCACGTCGCTTGGCTTCACCAGCTTGGTGTTGTAGCCCATGACGGTGAAGAGCAGGTTGTCCGGCGCGTAATAGCGGTGATGCGGAAAGGCTTCCTGCGGGATGTCGGCGAACGCCGGGCTATAGAACTGCTCGAGCAGGCCCTCCTCGTGCAGGATTTCGAGGCCCGGGCCGCTGCCCTCGAAGGCGTCCGCCGCGAGCTGCCCGGCGCGCGCCTCGGCGAGCGCGCGCTGCACGAGCTTCTGGTTGACCGCGCGCCACATGCGCACTTTGATCCCATACTTGTGCTCGAACGCGCCGATCAGAGGATTTGCGTCCTCGAGCGTCATGGTCGAGTAGAGGACGAGCGTGCCTTCCTTCTTCGCCTGCGCGAGCAGCCGCTCGGCGCGGTCGGCGCCCTTATAGAGGTAAATATCGCGATTCGCTGCCGCCGCGGCGAGCGGCGCGACGAGCAGCGCCAGCCAGAGATTACGGAATCGGGACCGCAGCGAGGAGCTGTGCGCCGGCATCGATGCGTCGCGCGGCGTCGTGCGCGGGGCGCAGGCGGTGCACCGCTACTCCCGGGAGAATCGCTTGCACGTCCTCCGGGAGCACTTTGTCGCGGCCTTCCAGCATCGCCCAGGCGCGCGCGGTGTGGATGATGGCGAGCGCGGCGCGGGGCGAAAGGCCGGCCACGTAATCCGGCGAGCGGCGCGTATGCTCGACGATCGCCTGCACGTAGTCGAGCAGCGCGCCAGAGACATGGATGCGCTGCACGTTCGCCTGCAGCTCCATCAGCTCCGCCGGCGTCATGCACGGGTCGAGTGTCGCGAGGAGATCGCGCCGGTCGGTGCCGGTGAGGAGCGCGCGCTCGGCGCCGCGGTCGGGATAGCCGAGCTCGATGCGCATGGTGAAGCGGTCGAGCTGCGATTCGGGCAGCGGGAAGGTGCCGACCTGCTCGGAGGGGTTCTGCGTGGCGATGACGAAGAAAGGCTCCGGGAGCTTGCGCGTCTCGCCTTCAGCGGTGACCTGGTGCTCTTCCATCGCCTCGAGCAGCGCCGACTGCGTCTTCGGCGTCGCGCGGTTCACTTCGTCCGCCAGGATCACCTGCGCGAAGATCGGGCCGGGATGGAACTTGAAGCCGCCCGTCTCGCGCTCGTAGATCGACACGCCGATGATGTCGGCGGGCAGCATGTCGCTCGTGAACTGGATGCGCTGGAACTGCAGCCCGAGGCTACGCGCGAGCACATGCGCGAGGGTGGTCTTGCCGACGCCGGGCAAATCTTCGATCAGCAGATGGCCCCGCGCGAGCAGGCAGGCGAGTGCAAGGCGCACCTGCTGTTCCTTGCCGAGGATGATGCCGCCGGCGGCTTCGATCGCGCGTTCGATCGGCCCCTGCAGCACGCTCTGCGGTGCTATTTCGGCTTTTTTGAGCAGCATCCCGCGGCGATTGTACGCCATGGGATATGATCGTTCGTGATGCGTACTGCCCTTGTGACGCATGCCGAATGCCTCAGGCACGACATGGGCGCCCACCATCCCGAGCAGCCGGCGCGCCTCTCGGCGATCGAGGACCAGTTCATCGCCTCCGGCATCGTCCAGCACCTCCTGCGCCACGACGCGCCGCTTGCCACCGACGAGCAATTAGAGCGGGTTCACCCACGCGACTATGTGCGCGCGATCCGCGACATCGCGCGCATTGCGCGCGGCGGGAGCCGGCGTGCTGGCCACTGATCTCGTGCTCAAGGGTGACGCGAATGCCGCCTTCTGCCCAGTGCGCCCGCCCGGTCATCACGCGTGCCGGGCAAGGGCGATGGGCTTTTGCATCTTCAACAACGTTGCCGTGGCCGCGCGCCACGCGATCGCAGCGCATGGCCTTGAGCGCGTCGCGATCATCGACTTCGACGTGCATCACGGCAACGGCACCGAGGACATCTTCTCGGACGACGAGCACGTGCTGATGGCCTCGATCTTCCAGCATCCGTTCTATCCGTACAGCGGCACCGAGGACCCGGCGCCGAACATGCACAACGTGCCGCTCGCCGCCGGCTCGGGCGGAAAAGAGCTGCGCTGCGCGGTGCAGGAGGTGTGGCTGCCGGCGCTCGAGAAATACAAGCCGCAGCTCGTGCTCTTCTCCGCCGGCTTCGACGCGCACGTCGAGGACGACATGGCGATGCTGCGCTTTACCGACAGCGACTACCGCTGGGTGACCGAGCAGCTGGCCGATATCGCGCGCCGCCATGCGCAGGGCCGCATGGTGTCGCTGCTGGAAGGCGGCTACGCCCTAGACGCCCTCGGACGCAGCGCCGTGCAGCACGCGATGCGCACGGCGGGGGCGTCGGCGAGCTGCGCAAAGTTGCGGGTGGACGAGCGCTGATAGGCCGGGTCGTAGTGCTCGCGCAGGAGCCGCGCGACGAACTCGCGCCATTCGCCTTTCGCGGCGAACGCTTTCCACTGGGCGATCTTCTCCTTGCCGTGGAGCGCCGTGAGGCAGTCGAGCTGTGCCTCGAGCGCGGCGCGATCGGCGAGGAAGTGGCGATATTCATCGAGCAGCAGCGTGACGCGCGTGTCGAGACCGGTTTCGAGCACCATGCAGCGCGACGCGCGCATGCGCGCCATCAGCGCCTCGGGCACCTGCAGCTCACCGATCTTCTTCGACTCGCCTTCGACGTACACCGGCGCCCGGCGATCGAGCTTCTCGAGCGCGGCGAGCAGCAGGCTCTCGAACCCTTTCTGCGTCGGCTGCGGCGCGTTCGGCAGGCCGCCGAGCACCGAGCCGCGATGCTGCGCGAGCGTCTCGAGGTCGAGCACCTGCGCGCCCGCGCGCGCGAGCGCGGCGAGGAAACGGCTCTTGCCGCTGCCAGTCGGCCCATGCACAACGGTGAAATCCAGTTCCGCGGGTAGCGCCGTCAATGTTTCAACTACCCAGCGCCGGTAGGCGCGATAGCCGCCGGGCAGCGTCTCCGCCTGCCAGCCGACCTCGCGCAGGATGTGCGCCATCGCGCCCGAGCGCTTGCCGCCGCGCCAGCAATAAACCAATGGTTTCCACTGGGCGGGCCGATCCTTGAATATCGATTCGATATGGCGCGAAACGTTCTTCGCGATGAGCGAAGCGCCGAGCTTCTTCGCCTCGAAGGGCGACACCTGCTTGTAGAGCGTGCCGACCTGCGCGCGCTCGGCGTCGTCGAGCACCGGCGCAGAGACCGCGCCGGGGATGTGGTCGAGGGCGTACTCCGCCGGGGTGCGCGCGTCGATGACCGCGTCGTAGTCCTTGATATTCACCGGGGCCTAATATAACGTCGCAGGTCCCTATGTTCCTCCTCCAGCGCCTCATCTCCGCGAGCTGCCGTTCGCTCGCCGCGATGATCGGCTGCGCGCTCTCGCGCGGCCGTCGCGGGCGGGGCGGGCTATCGGGAAGTCCCGACGACGCGGCAGCGCCTCACCCAACGGTCGCGCTCCGCCGCGCTTTCTCCCCAGGAGCGATCCCATGAACCGCAGAAATTTCCTCAAGTCGAGCACCGCCGCAGTCGTCGCGCAGTCGCTGCCCTGGAGCCGCATGGCCGCGGCCGAAGGCTGGCGCACGTTCGAGACCGTGACGCGCGTGGATATCAAGGACGCCTTCGGCGTCGCGCGCGCCTGGGTGCCGCTGCCACTCGCGGCGGACACGCCGTGGCACAAGACGATCGACAACGCCTGGTCGGGCAACGCCGCGCGTGCGCAGATCGCATCCGACGGCAAGTACGGCGTGACGATGCTCCATGTGGAATGGAACGAGCGCGAGATGAACCCGGCGATCGAGGTGACGAGCCGCTTCATGACACGCGAGCGCACCGTGGACCTTGGCGGCCCGAAGAGCGCCGTCGATCTCACCCCGGCAGAGCGCGCGTTCTATACCGCGCCGACCGAGCTCATTCCGACCGACGGCATCGTGAAGAAGACTGCGCTCGAGGTGACGCGCGGCGCGAAGACGGACGTCGACAAGGCGCGCGCCATCTACGAGTGGATCGTCGACAACACCTTCCGCGATCCGAAGACGCGCGGCTGCGGCGTCGGCGACGTGAAGTCGATGCTCGAGAGCGGGCACCTCGGCGGCAAGTGCGCCGATCTGAATGCGCTCTACGTCGGCCTTGCGCGGGCGGTGGGCGTGCCGGCGCGCGATGTCTACGGCATCCGCGTGGCGGCGTCCAAGTACGGCTACAAGAGCCTCGGCACCGGCTCGCCCAACGTGAGCAAGGCGCAGCATTGCCGCGCCGATTTCTTCGCGCGCGGCTATGGCTGGGTGCCGGTCGATCCGGCCGACGTGAGGAAGGTCGTGCTGGAGGAGCCGCCCGGCAACCTCGCCATCGGCGATGAGAAAGTGCGCGCCGCGCGCGAGCGGCTCTTCGGCAGTTGGGAGATGAACTGGCTCGCCTACAACATGGGGCACGACGTTAAGCTGCCCAATGCGACCAAGGCGCCGAAGCTGCCGTTCCTGATGTACGTGAACGCGGAGGCCGACGGCGAGCTGCGCGACCAGCTCGAGCCGGACAGCATCCGCTACGCGATCAGCGCTCGCGAAATCAGCGCCTGATGCTGCGCCTGCTCGTCGCAGTGCTCGGCGCTGCGGCCGCGTTCGCCTGCCCCGCCGCGGACCTCAAGCCCTGGACCGGCGGCCCGACGCCCGAGCTCGCGCTCGCGGATCTCGCGGGCAAGGAGCATCGGCTTGCCGACTATCGCGGCAGCGTGGTGCTGGTCAATTTCTGGGCCACCTGGTGCGTGCCCTGTCGGGAGGAGATGCCGTCGATCGACAAGCTGCGGAGCTCGCTCAAGGGGAAAGCGTTCGAGGTGCTGGCGGTGAACCTCGCCGAGCCGCTCTCGCGCATCGAGAAGTTCGCCGCCACGGTGCCGGTCGGCTTTCCGCTGCTGCGCGATCGGGACGGCGAGGTCAGCAAAGCATGGAAGGCGAAGCTCCTGCCCGCCAGCTTCCTCATCGGCCGCGACGGGCGCATTCGCTACGTCGCCTACGGCGAGCTCGACTGGTCGAGCGACGCGGTGCGCGCGCGGGTCGCCGAGCTCCTCAAGTGAAGCGCTTCGCGCACCACGCGCAGGAGCGCGGCGCGCTCCGCCGCCGGCGCGAAGAGCTTGCGCCGTGCGCGCATCGCGGTTTGCAGCGAGCGATAGAACCGCTGGTCTTTCTTCGCGCGCGCGATCACACCGGCGAGCGCGGCGTCGTCGGCGACCGGGTAGTAGCCCGGATAGCGCTCGCCGAGCATGCCGACGTTGCCCGGCATGCGCGAGGCGACCACCGGCGTGCCGATGCGCGCGGCTTCGGCGACGACATTGGCGCCGCCCTCCATCACCGAGCTCACCACGAGCACGTGGCTCTTCGCCATCCAGGCGAGCGTGCGCTCGTGCGCGAGGCCGCCGAGCCAGCGGTAGCGCGGCTCGCGCGCCGCCCAGTCCTTGGCCTCACGAGCGAAGCGCTCGTCGAGCGCCTCGCCGATCTGCACGAGCTCCATGTTCTTATCCGGGATCCGCGCGAGCGCCGCGGCGGCGCGCAGCGGGTCCTTCTCGGCGCGCAGGTGCGCGACCACCGCGATGCGGAAGACATCGCTCGGCGGCCGGTGCGTGACGCGCGGGTCGGCCGACTGGTACACCACGCGCGCCTTCGCGCGCAGCGGCGGCGCGAGCTCATCCAGCGCCGCTTCCTGCAGCACGATCAGCCGGTCGGCGAGCTCGAGCGATTCGCGCGCCTCGGGCGAGTCGGGCAGGTCGCGGTAGAGGTCCGTGCCCGTCAGCGTCACGACGAGCGGTGCACCGCCTTGTTTTTGGCGGTAGCGGGCGATGGAGTCATGGCTGCGCCGCGCATGCAGCGCAATGAGCGCATCGCAGGGCTCGCCTTCCCACTGCACGGCGACGCGCACGCGGTGGCGGCCGGCGCGCGCCAGCGCCGCCCAGCGCAGCGCGGTGTGGCGATTGCCGTTGCGCAAGCCGGCGCCGGCGGGCGTGACGATGAATAAGCGCGCCATCGACACATTATCGACGGATCTCATCGCCGCAAGAGACCACTTCGCGCGCGTGACGGCGACGCTCGACGGCGCGCAGTTGCTCGGTCCGAAGCTCGCGATCGTCAATCCGCCGCTCTGGGAAATCGGCCACGTCGGCTGGTTCCAGGAGCACTGGTGCCTGCGCTCGCGCGACGATAAAGCGCTCGCGCCGTCGATCCTGCCGAACGCCGATGCGCTCTATAACTCCTCCACCGTGCCGCACGACACGCGTTGGGATCTGCCGCTGCCGAGCCTTGCGCAGACCCGTGCCTATCTAAGCGCGGTGCTGGAAAAAACCATGGACCGCCTCGCGCGCGAGCCGGACAACGACTCGCTCGCCTACTTCGTGCGCCTCGCCACCCTGCACGAGGACATGCACGCCGAGGCGCTGCACTACACCCACCAGACGCTTAGCTACGCCGAACCCGAAATCGGGGTCAGAGCCCTATTTAAATCGGGCTCTGACCCCGATTTCCTGGAGCTCGCCGGCGGCAGGTTCCGCCTCGGTGCGGAGCGCGACGAGCAGCGCTTCATCTTCGACAACGAGAAATGGGCGCACGACGTGGCGCTCGCGCCCTTCGCGATCGCTGCATGCCCGGTCACCAACGCGCAGTATTTGGACTACGTCCGCGCGGGTGGCCACTCGCCGCGCTATTGGCGCCGCTTGGACGGTGAGTGGCACGAACGGCGGTTCGATCGCTGGCAGCCGCTCGCGCAGGATGAGCCAGTGCGCCACGTAAGCTGGCACGAAGCTCAAGACTATTGCCGCTGGGCCGGCCGGCGGCTGCCGACGGAAGCGGAATGGACGTATGCCGCGCCGTCGATGCGATGGGGCGCAGTGTGGGAATGGACCGCCAGCACCTTCGCGCCGTTTCCGGGCTTCAGCGCCGATCCGTATGCCGACTATTCGCAGCCGTGGTTCGGCACGCACAAGGTGCTGAAGGGCGCGAGCTACGCCACGCCCGAACGGGTGAAGAGCGCGAGCTTCCGGAATTTCTATACCCCCGAGCGCGGCGACGTCTTCGCCGGTTTGCGCACTTGTAGAATCGACGCATGAACGCTCCCGAGAAGATCCGCCTTACCGAATACAGCCACGGCGGCGGCTGCGGCTGCAAGATCGCGCCGGCCGTGCTGTCCGAGATCCTGGCGGCGACGCCTATCCGCGGGCTGCCGAAGGACCTCATGGTCGGCCTCGAGACGGCGGACGATGCCGCGGTCTATCGCCTGAACGACACGCAGGCGATCGTCGCCACGACCGACTTCTTCACGCCGATCGTCGATGAGCCGCACGACTTCGGCCGCATCGCCGCGACCAACGCGCTATCCGACATCTACGCGATGGGCGCGCGCCCGATCATGGCGCTCGCCATCGTCGGCATGCCGCTCGAGAAGCTGCCGCTCGCGGTGATCGGCGAGATCCTCGCCGGCGGCGAGTCGGTGTGCGCCGCGGCGGGCATCCCGATCGCCGGTGGCCACTCCATCGACACGCTCGAGCCGATCTACGGCCTCGTCGCGCTCGGACTTGTGCACCCGGACAAGGTGAAGCGCAACAGCTCCGCGAAAGCCGGGGATGCGCTGGTCCTCGGCAAGCCGCTCGGCGTCGGCATCCTCTCGGCCGCGCTCAAGAAGGGCAAGCTCTCCCAGGCGGGCTACGCCGAGATGCTGAAGTGGACCACGCAACTCAACACGCCCGGCCAGGCGCTCGCCGAAATGCCGGACGTGCATGCGCTGACCGACATCACCGGCTTCGGCCTCGCCGGGCATCTGCTCGGGATGTGCCGCGGCGCGCGCCTCGCCGCGGAGGTGAAGTTCGATGCGCTGCCGCTCATTGCCGAAGCGCTCGACTGGGCAAGACAGGGCATCGCCACCGGCGCCTCCGAGCGCAACTGGAAGAGCTATGGGCACGAGGTGGAGCTCCCTGCCGGTTTCGCCGATTGGCAGAAGAAGCTCATCACCGATCCGCAGACGAGCGGCGGGCTGCTCGTCGCCTGCGCGCCGCAGGCCGTGCCGCGTGTCCTTAAGGAGTTCGACGGCGAGGCGAAGGAGATCGGCCGCCTCCTCGCGGGCGCGCCGAAGCTGCGCCTTACTTAAGCAACGGCCGCAGGCCGCGCCAGACGCGATCGACGATCAGCGGTTGCACCTCGGCGGTCGGATGGATGCGATCGGGCTGGAAATACTCCGGCTTCTCCGCGAAGCCTTCGAGGATGAAAGGCGCGAGCGTCACCTGATAGCGCTTTGCCACCTCGGCGAACGTATCCTCGAAGGCGTGTGTGTACTCCGGCCCATAGTTCGGCGGCAGCCGCATGCCGACCACCAGCACGCGCGCGCCGGCTTTCTTTGCGCGCTCGACGATCGTGCCGAGGTTGGCCTTCATCTGGGCAAGCGGCAGCCCGCGCAGGCCGTCGTTGCCGCCGAGCTCGAGGATGACGACCGTCGGGTGATGCTGCTTGAGCAGCTCGTCGATGCGCGCGCGGCCGCCGGCGCTGGTCTCGCCGGAGATGCTCGCATTGACGACGCTATAATCGAGCCGTTCCCGCTTCAGCCGGTCTTCGAGCAGCGCCACCCAGCCGCGCGAGCGCTCGAGGCCGTACGCGGCTGACAGGCTGTCGCCCACGACCAGTATGGATTTCTCCGCCGCCGCGGCGCTGAGCGCCCACAGCATGCAGACGAAAGCGAGCGTTCTCGCGGCGAGGGGCATTGGCAAGACGGTGAAGAGTGGCGACGCCGACCTCGTCATTCTGCGCGACATCGATCTCGCGGTCACGTCCGGCGAGGCGCTCGCCGTGGTCGGCGCCTCGGGCTCCGGCAAGTCGACGCTGCTTGCGCTGCTCGCGGGTCTCGATACGCCGAGCGTAGGCACGGTGATGCTCGACGGCGTCGATCTCTTCTCGCTCGATGAAGATCAGCGCGCCCAGCTCCGCGGGCGACTTCTCGGCTTCGTCTTCCAATCGTTCCAGCTCCTCCCCGCGCTCACGGCGCTCGAGAACGTCATGCTGCCGCTCGAGCTCGCCCGCGTGGACGACGCCGAGGCGCGTGCGCGCGAGATGCTCGTGCGCGTCGGTCTCGGCGAGCGGCTGCAGCACTATCCGAAGCATCTTTCCGGCGGCGAGCAGCAGCGCGTGGCACTTGCGCGCGCGCTTGCGACTTCGCCCGGCCTGCTGCTGCTCGATGAGCCGCTCTCCGCGCTCGATGCACGCGTACGTGTCCGGCTGCGCGACGAGATCAAAGAGCTGCAGCGCCGCCTCGGCGTGACCACCGTCATGGTGACGCACGATCAGGAAGAGGCGCTGTCGATGGCCGACCGTATCGTCGTGATGAACCAGGGACGGATCGAGCAGATCGGCACACCGCGCGAAATCTACGAAATGCCCGCGACGCCGTTTACCGCGGATTTCGTCGGCAAGGTCAACGTACTCCCTGCGATCGTGGAGCAGGGCGGTGTGTGCCGCGTCGGCACGATGTCGCTCGTGCTGGGTCGCAGTGATCTGATCTCGGGCACCGCGGTCAAGCTGTACCTGCGACCGGAAGATATCGCGCTGTCGATGAACGGCACGACGGCGACGAACACGCTGCCGGCGACCGTCGCCAAGGTCGAGTTCCTCGGCGCTTTTTGCATGGTCGGCGTCGCGCTCGATACGCCGGGCGCGCCGCCATTGGTTCTAAACGTGCCGCGCCACGCCGTCGCACAAGCGCAACTTCGTCCGGGAACAGCGGTGTCTGTTTGTCTTCCGCCTGCGGCGCTCCGTATCCTGAGTTGATCGATGGCGACCGCTGCCGCCGCATT
>VBCM01000010.1:0-2177 GCA_005883675.1 Betaproteobacteria bacterium | reverse complement strand
GCGACGGTGGTCACCGGCGTTACCGTGCCGTTGGCGTTCATGTACGCGTACGCGTTGACGCGCTCCTGCATGCCATGGCGCGGCTTCTTTCGCGTAATCGCGCTGACCCCGATTCTCGCACCGTCGCTGCTGAGCGCGATCTCGTTCATCCAGTGGTTCGGCACGCAGGGCCTGCTCAAAGAGCTGCTCGGCGGCGCGAGCGTGTATGGACCGATCGGGATCATCTTGAGCTCCATCTACGCCACGTTTCCGCACGCGCTGATGATCGTCTTGACTGCATTGCTGCTCGCCGACGGTCGTCTCTATGAAGCGGCCGAATCGCTGCGCACGCCGACGTGGCGCAAATTCTTTACGATCACGCTGCCGGGCGCCAAATACGGTCTCGTCAGCGCGGCGATGGTCGTGTTTTCGTACACGGTCAGCGACTTCGGCATTCCCAAGGTCATCGGCGGCAATTTCAACGTGCTTGCGCTCGACATCTTCAAGCAGGTGATCGGGCAGCAAAACTTCAACAAAGGCGCGGTGGTGAGCCTGATACTGCTCGTGCCGGTATTCGTCGCCTTCATCGTCGACTGGATCATGCAAGGTCGATTGCAATCGCAGTTTTCGTCGCGCGCCGTGCCCTATGCGCCGAAGCCGAAGCGCTGGTTCGACGCGGCGATGCTGGCGTTCTGTGTCGTCGTCGCACTCTTGCTGCTCGCCGTATTGGGAATGGCCGTCTACACGTCGTTCATCAATCTGTGGCCGTACGATCTTCATTTCTCGTTGCGGCATTACACATTTGGCTTGATCGACGCCGGCGTCATTGTTTCTTTCTGGAACAGCGTCAAGATGGCGGCCGCGACCGCCGTGTTCGGGACGATGTTCATCTTCGGCGGCGCGTATCTGCTCGAAAAGACGACGGGAATGAACGGAGTGCGGACACTGATTCGCCTGCTCGCCGCGATACCGATGGGCGTGCCGGGGATGGTGCTCGGTCTCGGTTACATCCTCTTCTTCAACCATCCGGACAACCCGTTGAACGGGCTCTACCACACGCTGACGATCCTCGTGCTGTCCACCGTCGTGCATTACTACACCTCGAGCCATCTCACCGCCGTTACGGCGTTGAAGGCGCTGGACAACGAGTTCGAAGCCGTCTCGGCGTCATTGAAAGTGCCGTTCTACAAGACGTTCTTTCGCGTGACCGTACCCGTCTGCTTACCGGCGATCCTCGATATCGGGCGCTACCTGTTCGTCAATGCGATGGTGACGATCTCCGCCGTCGTTTTTCTGTACGCGCCGCAAACGCAGCTCGCGTCGGTGGCGATCCTCAATCTCGACGATGCCGGTGAAATCGGCGCCGCCGCGGCGATGGCGACGCTGATCGTGGCGTCATCGTCGCTGGTCTGCATCGTCTACGCCGGCGTCACGCGACTGTTGCTGACCCGAACACAGGCGTGGCGCAAGCCGTCGGCGGCAGGCTGACCGCGCGAGCCAGCGCGCACATTCGAAAGTCCATTCATGCCGAACTTCACCCGCGATCCGATCCTGTTGACCCCCGGCCCATTGACGACGTCGCTGCAAACCAAGGCGGCGATGCTGCGCGACTGGGGCTCGTGGGATTCCAACTTCAATACGGTGACGCGCGAAGTGCGGGAAAAGCTTCTAGGTGTGATTGAATCGGACGGCGCTCATGTTTGCGTGCCGCTGCAGGGCAGCGGCACCTTTGCTGTCGAATGATGGGCCGGAAGCTTTCCGTATTCGAGACGCCCGACGATGTCCGCACGACGGCGGAGGATGTCGAGCGGCTGCTCACACGCGATCCCTCGATCACGCATGTCGGATTGATTCATTGCGAGACATCGACGGGGATCCTGAACCCGCTCTCCGACATTGCGGCGACGGTTGCGCGGCACGGGAAAAGTCTGCTCGTCGACGCGATGAGCTCATTCGGCGCGCTGGCGATCGATGCCCGCACGACGCCGTTCGACGCGTTGATCGGCGCATCGGGAAAATGTGTCGAGGGTCCGCCGGGAATGGGATTCGTGTTCGTGCGTCGCCTGGCGCTCGAGCAGTGCATGGGTCGATCGACGTCGCTCGCGCTCGATCTCTACGACCAATGGACGTACATGGAAAAGACGACGCAATGGCGTTTCACGCCGCCAACGCATGTCGTTGTCGCTCTCAATGCGGCG
>VBCM01000009.1 GCA_005883675.1 Betaproteobacteria bacterium | reverse complement strand
AACGCGTTCGCATTGCCGGGCGGGTTCGTCGGCGTGCACACCGGACTCATCAATACCGCGGAGACCGAGTCGGAGCTCGCCGCGGTGCTCGCCCACGAGCTCGGCCACGTGAGCCAGCGGCACCTCGCGCGCATGCTCACCCAGCAGCAGCAGATGCAGATGCCGATGATGGTGGCGCTCGCCGCCGCGATTCTGCTGGGGCGCTCGCGCCCGGATCTCGCGGCCGGCGCCGCGGCGGCGGCGCAGGGCGCCGGCATCCAGTCGCAGCTCAGCTACTCGCGAGACTTCGAGCGCGAAGCGGACCGCATCGGCCTGCAGACCCTGGAGGACGCGGGCTTCGACGTGCGCGCGATGGCCTCCTTCTTCGAGAAGCTGCAGCGCTCGACGCGCGTGAGCGATGACGGCACGCTGCCCGGGTATCTGCGCACCCACCCGATAACCACCGAGCGGATCGCGGATGTGCTGAACAAGGCCGCAGGGATGCCCTATCGCCAGCATCCCGATGCGGCCGACTTTTATCTGGTGCGCGCGAAGCTGCGCGCCGATGCCGGCGAAGCGCGCGACGCAGTGGCGAGCTTCGAGTCGGCGCTGCGCGAGCACCGTTATGCCAACGAGCCGGCGACGCACTACGGCCTCGCGCAGGCGCTCATGCGCGCCGGGCGCGCAGCCGAGGCGCAGCGCGAGCTCGACCGGCTGCGGGCGACCGGCATCGAGAGCCCGATGGTCGAGACGCTCGCCGCGCGCATCAAGCAGGCGGCCGCCGATAAGGCCGGTGCAAGCCGCATCCTCGCGGAGGCGCAGAAGCGCTATCCGTATTCACGCGCCATCAACTACGCCTACATCGCCGCGCTCCAGGATACGGGGGCGAATGACGCCGCCCTTGCCACGCTGCGCGAATCGATCGTCCAGTACCCGAAGGACGCGCGCCTCTATGGCATGCAGGCGAAGGCCTACGCGGCGATGGGCAAGCGGCTGCTGCAGCACCAGGCGCAGGGCGAGGCGTACGCGCTGCAGGGGAGCCTGCCCGCCGCCATCGAGCAGCTGCAGCTTGCGCGCTCGGCAGGCGACGGCGACTTCTACCAGCTCTCGGTGGTCGACGCGCGCCTGAAGGAGCTGCGCGCGCAGTACGCCGCCGAGATGAAGGAAGCGAAGCGCTAGTTCCGGATTTCATCGAGCTATACGACCGGCTGCCGCGTCGCGCCTGCAGGTGCCCCGCGCGGACGGCGGCGCGCCGCTGAGCCTGGACGCGGAACGGCTGGCCCAGGCCGATGATGATCTGCTTAACCTTGTGGTGATGAATCCGCAATCTGCAGAAATACTTCGCTGACGGCGGCGCATATCCCTACTGGCATTGCGAACTTCACCCGAGCCCAGAGGATCACGGCGAGTCGCTGCACCGCGTCGTGCTGTGGACGATCTACCTGAACGACAAATTCCGCGAGCTGCTCATCGCGCCGACGGCGTTTACCCATACGCACCGGGGCAACATGCCCAAGGGCGGCGACAAGTACATCGCTACGAGCTGGGTGCTCTTTCGCCGCCGAGCGGCTGCCGGCTAGCGCTTGGCGCCGGGCGGCTCGTAATAGGCTTCGTAGAGGAGATCGTAGGTCTTCTCGGCTTCGCGCAGCAGCTCCTCCGGGCCCGTGGAGCGGCGCAGCGCCCCCTGCAGCAGCGTCTGCACGCCCGCCGCTTCGGGCACCGCCAGCCCGCCCATCTCGAGGAAATGCACGATGCTTGCGATCTTCGCCAGCGCCGGGTTGCCCCCGAGATTGAGCTTGGCGAGCATTTCCTCGTAGGCCACGCGGCTCGCGCTCGCCGGGAAGTGCGCGCCGTCGTAGGCGAAGCCGAGCGCGCCGGCGGGCGCCGGCTCATTTTTCTCGAGCCAGGTGAGCGTTGCCTCGGGATCGACGAAGCGCCGGATGAGCCAGGCGCAGGCGAGGCGGTCGGCCCAGGCGGGCTTGCGCGTCGCCCAGGTGCGGCGCAGGAGCCTTTCGCCCGCGCCGAAGGCCGCCGGCTGCGACGAGGTGAACAGAAGCTCCTTCACCTCGCCGTCCGCCTTGGCGAGCGCCTGCTCGGCGCGCTTGCGGGCTTCCGTCGGGAAGAAGTCGAGCGCCGCGATCGCTTCGTACTCGCGCCGCTGCTTCTGCAGGACGCGCGCGATCGCGTTCGGATCCGAATGGCCGAAGCCCACGCGCAGGCTTTTGACGGTCTTGATGAGCTCCTCGTAGCGCGCCGTGCGGTCGAAGAGGCGCTCGAGCGAGCGCTGCTGCGCCGCCGATGCGGCGCTCACCTGCAGCACCTGCGCGCCGCCCGAGCTTTTGCCGAGGTACTCGGAAAGCGCCTGCAGCGCCTGGCGGTTCGTCGGCGTATCGGGCAGCACATACACGCCCTCGCGCATCACCGCGGCGCCCAGCGATTCGAGCGTGCGCAGCACGCGCATGCACGCATCGGGATCCTCGAGCGGCAGCTGCGCGACGGTGACGAGCCAGCTTCCCATGGGGCCGGCATCTTATACTCTGCAGCCTATGGACTTCGACAAGGAACTCGATACGCGCGGGCTCAATTGCCCGCTGCCGATCCTGCGCGCGAAGAAGGCGCTCGCCGAGCTGCAATCGGGACAGGTGCTGAAGGTCGTGGCCACCGATCCGGGCGCGGTGAAGGACTTCCAGGCATTCTCGCGCCAAACCGGTCACCAGCTCCTTTCGCATAGCGAGGAGCGCAAGGAATTCACCTTCTTCATGCGCAAGAAGTGACGCGCGAGTTCCGCGTCGCCGAGGATGCCAAGGTCCGGCTGCAGCGCTGGGCGACGCGCGTCAAGCCGTATTACCGCTCGCAGGCGCACTACGAGGAGCTACTCGCCGAGCACGTCGCCGAGCTGAGGAAACTCCAGGACAAGCATTACGCCTGCAACCGCTACGCCTTGCTCCTCCTCTTTCAGGGCATGGACGCCGCGGGCAAGGACGGCGTGATCAAGCACGTGATGAGCGGCCTGAATCCGCAAGGCTGCCACGTGGTGAGCTTCAAGCAGCCGAGCGCGACCGAGCTCGAGCACGACTTCCTGTGGCGCGCGGCGCTCGAGCTTCCCGAGCGCGGCCGCATCGGCATCTTCAACCGCTCGTATTACGAAGAGGTGCTGATCGTGCGCGTGCATCCCGCGATCCTCGGCAAAGAGGATCTTCCCGAGGAGCTCGTCACCGACGACGGCATCTGGGAGGATCGCTACCGCTCCATCCGCCACTTCGAGCGCCACCTGCACAGGAACGGCACGAGCGTCGTCAAATTCTTCCTGCACCTGTCCAAGGAAGAGCAGCGCAAACGCTTCCTTGCGCGCATCGACGAGCCGGAGAAGAACTGGAAGCTCTCGCTCGCCGACATCGAAGAGCGCAAATACTGGCCCGCGTACATGAAGGCCTACGAGGCCTGCCTCGCCGCCACCAGCACGCGCCATGCGCCGTGGTATGTGGTGCCCGCCGACGACAAGGAGAACGCGCGCCTCATCGTCTCGGCGATCGTCCTGGACGCTTTGCGCAAGCTGGACATGCGCTACCCCGAGCTGACCGCGGAGCGCAAGCGCGAGCTGCGCGCGATACGCAAGAAGCTGGTTGTGGAATAATCGGTCGCATGCTCGCGCGTTGGATCAGGTACGGCCCGGCAGCGCAGCGCGAATTCGACGCCGCGTACGCCGCGCTCGCCACGGTGCAAATGAGGAGCGCCGCGCCGATCCTGCTATGGTCGGAGGAGGCGGCGCGTTATCCGTTCGCGCTGATTGCGCCGCGCCGGCTCGTGCCGGGGCGGGAGTCGCGGTGGCTCTCGTGGGGCCTCGCCGGCGTTGTCGCGACCTACCGGCAGTTCGATGTGCCGGCGTATCTCGACGGTGAAATCTTTCTGCATGGCCGCGACATCGCGCAAAGCCGCGTCGCGGCGTTCGGCGAATGCGTGGTGATCGCCTCGAGCTTCCTGATGCGCTTTCCCGGCCGCTGCGTGGCGACGCCGTCGTTCGAGCTCGAGCAGGCGTTTCGCCTGCGCCTTGAGGCGCAGCACGGCTGGACCTTCGACTTCTCCTGGCCTAGCGCGCGGGAGGCAACTTCTCTAGCTGCGCGGCTACCTTCGCCAGCGTAGCTTCGAATCCCGCCAGCCGCTCGCGCATCTGCGCCACGACCGGCGCGGGTGCGCGCTCCACGAATGACGGGTTGCCAAGCTGTGCGCGGGCCTTGCCGATCTCGGCGGCGAGGCGCGCCGTCTCCTTCTGCAGCCGCTCGCGCTCGGCGGCCGGGTCGACATCCTTGTAGAGCATGAGGCGCGCCTCGCCCACCACGGCCACCGGGGACGGCGATTCGGGCAGCGTGCCGACAATCTTCACCTCGCTTAGCCGCGCGAGCGAGCGCAGCCCGGCAAGCATCGCCGGCGCATCGCTCACCGGCGGCGCGGCGCTCGCATAGAGCGGCAGGCGCTCACCCGGCGCGAGCTTCGCCTCAGCGCGCAAGTTGCGGGTCGCCATGGTCCAGGCCTTCAGCAGCGCCATGTCGCGCTCGGCGGCCTCGTCGATCTTCTCGGGTTGCGACTGCGGATAACGCTGGAGCATGATCGTGTCGCCCTTTTTCCCCGCGAGCGGCGCCACCTTCTGCCAGAGCTCCTCGGTGATGTACGGGATTAGCGGGTGCGCGAGGCGCAGCGCCGTCTCGAGCACGCGCACCAGTGTGCGCCGCGTGCCGCGCTGCACGGCCTCATCGGCGTCCTGCAGCTGCACCTTGGCGAGCTCGAGGTACCAGTCGCAGTACTCGTCCCACACGAAGCGGTAGATCGCACCGGCGAGGTTGTCGAAGCGGTATTCGGCGTACCCCTGGGCCACCTCGGCCTCGACGCGCTGTAGCTGGCTCACGATCCAGCGGTCGATGAAGCCGAGCTTCACCGGCGCTCGCTCGTCGAGCCCGCAGTCGCGTCCTTCGGTGTTCATCAGCACGAAGCGCGTCGCGTTCCAGAGCTTGTTGCAGAAGTTGCGGTAACCCTCGCAGCGGCTGAGATCGAAGTTGAGCGTACGCGAGAAGCTCGCGAGCGAGGCGAAAGTGAAGCGCAGCGCATCGGCGCCGAACGCGGGGATGCCGTTCGCGAAGTGCGCCCGGATGTAGGCTTCTACCTTGGGCCGATGCTCGGCCCTGAGGAGGCCGACGGTCGATTTCTTGAGCAGCGCGTCAAAGCTGATGCCGTCGATGAGATCCAGCGGGTCGAGCGTGTTGCCCTTGGACTTCGACATCTTCTCGCCCTCGGCGTCGCGCACGATGGCGTTGATGTACACATGCCTGAAGGGGAGTCTTTGGGTGAAATGCAGCGACATCATCACCATGCGCGCCACCCAGAAGAAGATGATGTCGAAGCCCGTGACGAGCACCGAGGAGGGCAGGAACACCTCCAGGTCTTTCGTCTTTTGCGGCCAGCCGAGCGAGCTGAACGGCACGAGCGCCGACGAGAACCAGGTGTCGAGCACATCGGGATCCCGGCGCAGCGCCTTTGCCGGGAATTTTTTGCGGAGCTCTTCTTCGTCGCGCGCGACGTAGACCTTGCCCGCCTCGTCGTACCACGCCGGGATCTGGTGGCCCCACCAGACCTGGCGCGAGATGCACCAGTCCTGAATGTTCTCGAGCCACTGGCGATAGGTCGTAGTCCAGTGTTCCGGGAAGAACTTCAGGTCACCGGTGGCCGCTGCCTCAAGAGCTGGCCGCGCCAAGCTTTCCATTTTCACAAACCACTGCTCGGTGAGCATTGGCTCAACGATTTCACCAGTGCGCCCCGAGCGCGGCACGCGTAGCTTGTACGGTTTCTCTGAAACTAGAAGATTCTGCTTCCTTACCTCATCGACGATCTTCTTACGTGCGTCAAATCTGTCGAGTCCTTGATAGGCACTCGGAACGAGTCGAAGCAGCTCTTCATCATCCCTTCGTGCCGTTACGTCGCTCTTCGCGTGCTTTTCATTTAGCCAAGACTCGCTTATTACCTTTCCTTTGAGATCCAGGATGCTCAATAGGCCAGCGTAGGGCAGCTCCTCAATTGCGCGGTTTCGTCGAACGTGGCGCGACCAGACTTGAAAGTCATTGAAGTCATGAGCCGGCGTTACCTTGACGCAACCTGTCCCAAATTGTGGGTCGACATAGTCATCCGCGATTATCGCAATCGTCCTTTGGGTTCCAAATGGCAAGCGGACGCGTTTGCCGATAAGCACGGTGTATCTGGAGTCCTTTGGATTTACCGCGACTGCGACGTCGCCGAGCATGGTTTCAGGGCGGGTCGTCGCTACTGAGATGGACCCGTTGCCATCTGCAAATGGGTATCTGATCTCCCAGATGCGTCCATCCTCTTCTTCCGTGTCGACTTCGAGATCCGAGACTGCGGTGCCGAGCACCGGGTCCCAGTTCACGAGGCGCTTGCCGCGGTAGATCAGACATGGTGAAGTAGCCCGCGCGCTGCCCCTCGGTGTCGGCATATTCCCAGTTGGCCGAGGCGCCGAGGCGCCGCATCTGGCGCGTGATGGTCGAGCCCGACTGCTGTTTCCATTGCCAGACACGCTCGATGAACTTCTCGCGGCCCAGGTCGTGGCGCTGCTTCCCCTGCTCCTCGAGCTGGCGCTCGACCACGATCTGCGTGGCGATGCCGGCGTGATCGGTGCCGACCACCCAGTTGGTGTTGTAGCCGCGCATGCGGTGGTAGCGGATGAGCGCGTCCATCAGCGTCTGCTGGAACGCGTGGCCCATGTGCAGCGTGCCGGTGACGTTCGGCGGCGGCAGCTGGATGCAGTAGGCCGGCGTCTCGTGATCGCGGTGGCGGAAGTAGCCGCTCGATTCCCAGCGCTGGTAGCAGCGCTCTTCGATTGCCGCGGGGTCGAAGCTCTTGTCGAGCACTACTCGGTGTCGGGGAGCTGTAGCGCGTGCGCCACCGACGCCGCGATTGCCTCGCGCACCATCTGCGTGACGCTGACCGTGAGCTCGGTGGGCACGCCCTCGAGCGCCTGGCCGAGCACCTGGGAGAGCGTGCGCGCGAGCTTCTCCTCGATCACGCGGTCGATCTCGGGCGCAAGCCGCGTGAGCACCGCGCGCTCGAGCTCGCGCGCGAGCGCCTCCAGCGCCGCGGCGTCTATCGCCGGGCGCAGCTCGCGCGCCTCGGCGACCACTTCGGTGAGCACCGGCACCTTGGAGTCGCCGCTCGGCTCAGCCATCGGCGCGCGCGAGATCGTGGTTGCGGATGCCGTAACCGCGGCTTTTGTAGAGGCGATAGCGGCCGCGCGCCGCTTCGCGCTCGGCATCGTCGGTGCCCACCACCTCGAGCAGCCGCTCGAAGCGCGCGAAATGCGGCGGGCACTCGGCGCCGAGGTTGAGGAGCACGTGGAAATCGGCCGGCGCGCGCTCGTCGCGCGCGATCAGCACCGGCGTATCCGCGGCGAGCGCGTCATCGACTGCGCAGTGCGGCACGAAGCCGGTCGCGGGCCACGTCCACATCAGCCGATCCAGACGCTGCGCGAGCTCCGGCTCCGGCGCGTATACGAGCAGCCGTTCGCCAGCGGCAAGCGCCTGCACAGCGAGCCGGCAGGCGGCCTGGAGTCGGTCCGGGGCGTTGAAATAGAACTCCACGTCTGTCACGTTAGGGGGTACGGGGGACGATTTCTACCCCCGTTCCTATTTGCGCCCGGCGTGGCGCAGCGCGAAGCGCACGAGCAGCGGCACCGGCCGGCCGGTCGAGCCCTTTTCGCGGCCGCTCTTCCAGGCGGTGCCGGCGATGTCGAGATGCGCCCAGCGTTGCTTGCGGGTGAAGCGCGCGAGGAAGGACGCCGCCGTGATGCTGCCGCCCGGGCGGCCGCCGATGTTGGCGAAGTCCGCGAAATTGGAGCGCAGCTGCTCCTGGTATTCCTCCCACAGCGGCATCTGCCAGACGCGGTCCCAGGCTTCCTCGGCCGCCGCGCGCAGCTCATCCGCGAGCTGCTGGTCGTTGGCGAAGAGGCCGGTGGCGACGTGGCCGAGCGCGATGACGCACGCGCCGGTGAGCGTCGCGACGTTGACCAGCGCGTCGGGCTTGAAGCGCTCGGCGTAGGTGAGGGCATCGCAGAGGATGAGCCGGCCCTCGGCGTCGGTATTGAGGATCTCCACCGTCTGCCCGGAGAGTGTCGTCACCACGTCGCCGGGCTTGATGGCCGCGCCGCCGGGCATGTTCTCGCAGGTGGGGATGATGCCGACCACGTTCACCGGCGCCTTCATGCCGGCGAGCGCGCGGATCGCGCCGAGCACGCTGCCCGCGCCCGACATGTCGAACTTCATCTCGTCCATCTCCGCCGCGGGCTTTAGCGAGATGCCGCCGGTGTCGAAGGTGATGCCCTTGCCGACGAACGCGAGCGGCTTCTTCGACTTCGCCGCGCCGTCATAGCGCAGCACGATCAGCTTCGGCGGCTCGCGCGAGGCCTTGGTCACGGCGAGGAAGGCGCCCATGCCGAGCTTCTCGATATCGCGGCGCTCGAGCACCTCGACGTCGAGCTTGAACTCGCGCGCGAGCTTCTTCGCCTGCTCGGCGAGGTACGTGGGCGTGCAAATGTTGGAAGGCAGGTTGCCGAGCGTGCGCGCGAGGTCCGCGCCGTCGGCGGTCGCCTCGGCCTCGCTCAGCGCCTGCTCGAGCTGCGCGTCCGCGGAGAGCGGCAGCGTCACCTTGCCGAGCGAGGGCGCGGGCGATTTTTTCTGCGACTTGAGCTCATCGAAGCGGTAGAACGCCTCGCGCGCGGCGAGCACCGCGTGGCGCACGTTCCAGCTCAGCGGCTGGCTGTTCGCCTTCACGTCGACGAGGAAGAGCGCCGCGTCTTTCGCCGCCAAATCGCGCAGCGCGCTGGCCGCGGCGCGCACCGCATCGCGGTACTGCGTCTCGCCGAACTCCTCGCGCGCGCCGAGGCTCACGAGCAGCACGCGTTCCGCGGCGACGTTCGGCAGCGCGCGCAGGAGCAGCGTGGAGCCCACTTTGCCGGAGAGGTCGGCGAGCGCCGCGGCGAGCGCGCCCTTCGAGCGCTGATCGACGCGGCGCGCCGGCGCCGTCAGTTCCTTTTCAGCATAGACGCCGAGCACAATGCAGCCCGTCTCCGCCGTCTCGGGCGAGAGCGTCTTTATGCTAAATTCCATGAGCCGAAAGTATCGCATGATCTTTCACCGCGCGCTCCTCAGAGAATTCGCGAGCCTCGCCGGCGCGGTGTTCATGACGCTGTTCGCCATCGCGCTCACCACGCAGCTCATTCGCCTGCTCGGCAAGGCGGCGGGCGGCTCGATTCCCACCGACGCGGTGCTCGCGTTCCTCGGCTTCTTCGCGCTCGGTGCGCTGCCGGTGCTGCTCTCGCTCACGATGTTCATCTCGGTGCTGCTCACGCTCACGCGCGGCTGGCGCGACTCCGAGATGGTGATCTGGTTCGCCTCGGGCCTGCCGCTCACCGCCTGGCTCAAACCGGTGATGCTGTTCGCGCTGCCGCAGATCGCGGTGATCGCCGCGCTCTCGCTCTTCATCTCGCCGTGGGCGGCGCAGATGGGCGCGCAGTACAGCACCAAGCTCGAGTCGCGCGACGACGTCTCGCGCGTGACGCCCGGCGTCTTCGGCGAGACCGCCAACAAGGAGCGCGTATTCTTCGTCGAATCGGCCTCGGGCGAATCGAACCAGGTGCAGAACGTGTTCGTCTCTTCCGTGCAGCAGGGCAAGGGCGGCGTCAGCATGAGTCGCAGCGGGCGCACCGAGACCGCGCCGAACGGCGATCGCTTCATCGTGCTCGAGCAGGGCCGGCGCTACGAGGGCTCGCCCGGCGACGAGCTGTACCGCGTCACCGAGTTCGACCGCTATGCCGCGCGCATCGAGACGCGCGAGAACATCGAGCCGGAAAGGAACCAGAAGAACCTGCCCACCTGGTCGCTCATCACCCGTCCGACCAAGGAGAACCTCGCCGAGCTCGTCTGGCGCGTCGGCATCCCGGTGTCGGCACTGGTCCTCGTGCTGCTCGCGATTCCGATGAGCTTCGTCAACCCGCGCGCCGGCCGCTCGGCGAACCTGCTCTTCGCGCTGCTCACCTACATGGTCTATTCGAACCTGCTCTCCGTGAGCCAGGCCCGCGTGGCGCAGGGGCGCCTGGACTTCGGCCTCGGTGTCTGGCTGGTGCACGCGGGCATGGTGGCGCTGCTCGTCGTGCTCTTCGCGCAGCGCATGCAGCTCATCCGCCTCAGGCTCGGGAAATAGTGGCCCGGCCGCGCACCATTGAGCGCTATCTCGCGCGCCAGATCTATGGCGCGACCGGGTTCGTGCTCATCGGCTTCCTCGCCCTTTTTGCCTTCTTCGATCTCATCGGCGAGCTCGGCGACCTCGGTAAGGGCGCGTACGACCTGCGCCAGGTGTTCACCTTCGTGCTGCTCCAGGCGCCGGCGCACGCCTATGAGCTCTTTCCGATCGTCGTGCTGATCGGCACGCTCTACGTGCTCGCGCACCTGGCGAGCAATTCCGAGTACACGGTGATGCGCGGCTCGGGCCTCTCGCCCGCGCGCGCCGCGGCGGCGCTGCTCAAGATCGGTATGGCGTTCGTCGTGCTCACCTTCGTCATTGGCGAATGGATGGCGCCGGCGGCGGACGAGGCGGCGCAAAAGACCAAGATGCGCGCGCTCTCCTCGATGATCGGCCAGGACCTGCAGTCGGGCCTGTGGTTCAAGGACGAGGGCTCGTTCATCAACGTGCGCGAGTCGCGCGATCCGAAGCTCCTGCAGGGCGTGCGCATCTACGAGTTCGACGCCGCCTACCGCCTGCGCAAGATCACCTTCGCCGAGCGCGCCGAATACCGCGCCAAGGGGTTATGGGACCTCTACAGCGTCGTCGCCACGCGCTTCGAACCGGACGGGCCGCACACGCTGCGCGAGGCGCAGGGCGAATGGCATACCGCCGTCGCGCCGGACCTGCTGAACGCGCTCATCATGAAGCCCGAGCGCATGTCGGCCTGGGCGCTGCACAAGTATACCGAGCACCTCGAGCTCAATCACCAGCGCACCGAGCTCTATCAAATCGCGCTATGGAAGAAACTCTTCTACCCCCTCGCCGCGCTCGTCATGATGGCCCTCGCGCTGCCCTTCGCCTACATGCACGCGCGCGCCGGGATGGTGGGCGTCAAGGTGTTCCTCGGCATCATGCTCGGCATCTTCTTCCACCTGCTGAACAGCCTGTTCTCGCACATCGGGCTGCTGCAGAACTGGCCGCCGCTCGCCGCCGCCGCTCTGCCGAGCGCCGCGTTCCTCGCCTCGGCGATGCTCATGATGTGGTGGGTCGAACGCCGCTAAGCCGCGCGCGTTCAATTCCGTACTAAGTACGTAATATTTGCGTCGACCGCGCGAGCGGAATAATTACGTACTTAGTACGGAATTCGAGAGTCGATGAGCCGTGTGCCAGCCAGGCGGTCGTGCAGGAACTGACGATCGCGATCCATCAGCGCCCAAAGTATTGACACCGGTAAGAGAACTAGCGCGAGCACAAAGCGCGCGATCGCCTTCGCCGGCGTGACATCGACGAGCCGGATGCGCCAGGCACGCATGGCGAGCGTCTGGCCGCCGCGCAACCAGCACCAGAGAAAATAGGCGGCGAGCACGGCGAGGACGAAAAGCTGCAGCTCGGTGCGCAGCCAGCCGCGCGTGGCGTCGCGACCGCCGCTCGCGAAGAAGAAGACCCACGCGGCGAAGAACGATACGGCGAAGATAAGCAGCGCCTCGTAGACCATGGCGGCGAGACGCCGCGCCAGGCTCGGCGTCAATTCGCGTGCTTCGGCCGGCGCGAGGCGGTGGACGGCGAGGGGACGAGGCTTTCGCGCTCCTGCGGCGGCAGGGCCTGGTACTCGGCCCACGCCTGGCGCAGATCCTTGTTGGCCGGGCGCCGCGCCTTGGCGAGCTGCTTATAGTTTTCGCGCGCCTGGCGGCGTTGCTCGGGGCTCAAGTTCGCCCACGCCTGCATGCGCCGCTGCACGCGCTCCTGCTCGAGCGGCTTCATGCGCGGGTAGCGCTTGGCGATCTGGATCCACTTCTGACGCCGCTCGGGCTCGAGCGTGTCCCAGTCGTTCTTGAGCGGCGCGAGGGTCGCCTGCTGCTCGGCGGTGAGCTCCGCCCAGGCGGGGCGCACGCCTTTTTTTACCGCCGTCGCTTTGGGCTTGTCCTTCTTCGCCGGCTGCGGGGCATTGGGCTGGGCCCCGACGCCCGCCGCCATCGTCAGGGCAAGCAGGACGGCGAGGAAGCGCAGCCTCATTGCTCCGCCGCGTGCTTCTTCAGCCAGTTCTGGAAACCGCGATCGAGGTAGGCGTCGATCGGCAGCTCATCGGTGAGGAGCTGCGTGTCGATCTCCACCACCTCCGCCAGGCGCTGGCTCTCCTGCCAGCGGTAGATGCCGAACGCCGCGACTGCGAGCATCACGACCGGCAGCACGACGCGCGCCGAGAGCGCGCCCCAGCCCCAGTCATTGCCGAGCACGTTGTCCGCCCACAGCAACACCGGCGCGCGCTCGGCGCGCTGGCGCGTGAGGGCGAGCTCCCGCGCGGCCTTCAGCCGCTGGGCGATGCGCGGTTCGACTTGGGTCCCCTGGTTCAGCAGGTGCCGTATGCGGGCTGCGAATTGCAGTTCGTTCATGGCTTCTTCCCGGACGCCCTCATAGGGTAATCCCACGCGCTTTCAGCGCGGTGGCCAAAGCATGCGTCGCCCGGGAGCAGTGCGTTTTCACGCTGCCCTCCGAGCAACCCATGATGCGCGCCGTCTGAGCGACGTCCAATTCCTCCCAGTAACGCATCAGGAAAGCTTCGCGTTGACGCACCGGTAGGCGCGTGAGCTCTTGCTCAATGATTTCAAGCACTTGCGCTTGCTCGAGCTCAGCACTGGGCGCGGGCGCCGCCTCGCCGTCGCGCGGTTCGTAGGTCTCGAGTGGATCCTGCTCCTCGTCGTCGCCGCGGCCTGGCGACAGCGAGGAAAGCAGCGTCGTCCAGAGCGAGCGCACCTTCTGGCGGCGGTAATAGTCGCGGATCGCGTTCTGCATGATGCGATGAAAGAGCAGCGGCAACTCGTCGGCGGGACGAGCGCCGTACTTCTCGGCAAGACGCAGCATCGCGTCCTGCACGAGGTCGAGCGCCGCCTGCTCGTCACGCACAGCGAACACTGCCTGCTTGAATGCGCGCCGCTCGACGCCCTCCAGAAACGCCGAAAGCTCGCTACGCGATGCCAGATTGACCCTCTGCGGGGCGATGTTGTGCGCGCGATGTTACCATCATGGTTTCTAAGGCTTTTCGCCCGCCCATGGATCGAGTGAAGACCAGCGCCCTTTCGGGCGCCGAGATCGTTGTTCGCTGCCTGCAGGAAGAGGCGGTGGAGTATGTCTTCGGCTATCCGGGCGGCGCGGTGCTGTTCATCTACGACGAGCTCTTCAAGCAGGACAAGGTGAAGCACGTGCTCGTACGCCACGAGCA
>VBCM01000290.1:2957-4817 GCA_005883675.1 Betaproteobacteria bacterium | reverse complement strand
CGTGCGCGCCAATGTCTATCCTCCCGGCACATCGAATCCGCCGCATCGGCACGACGCGCACGTATTCCTGCACTTGCTCGAAGGGCAACTCATCGTGCAGCTCAAGGACGCCCAGCCGGTGACGCTCAACCCCGGCGATACTTACTATGAATCGCCCAACGACATTCATATGGTGTCGCGCAATCCGAGCGACAGCGTTCCCGCCAAGGCGCTCATCTTCATGGTGAAGAAAATCGGCGCCCCCTCAACCACGCTGGTCAAGGATTAAGGAGCTCACGTGCGCTTCCACACAATGTTGCTGCTCGCTTTCTTCACCGGCGCCGCCGGCGCGCAATCGTTGTCCGGAAAGGTGACTTCCAGCGAAGAAGGCGCTATGGAAGGCGTGCTGGTGAGCGCGAAACGCGAGGGCTCGACGATCACCGTCACCGTGGTGAGCGACGCACAGGGACGCTACAGCTTTCCGGCGAAGCGGCTCGCGCCGGGACGCTACCAGTTGCGCATCCGCGCGATCGGCTATGAGCTCGACTCACCGGAAATGGTGACTGTCACCAATAAGGGCGCGCTGACCGACCTCAAGCTGAAGAAGGCCGCGGATCTCGCGGCGCAGCTCTCGAACGGCGAATGGCTGGCGAGCGTGCCGGGCACCGACCGGCAGAAGGACCTGCTGCTGAACTGCGTCGGCTGCCATACGCTTGAGCGCATCGCCCGCTCGCGCTATGACGCCGATGCGTTCATGAAGACGGTGCTGCCGCGCATGCAGGGCTACGTCAACCAGAGCATCCCGCAGCATCCGCAGCTGAGGAAAGCCGAGCGCCTCATGGAAGAGCGCGGCGACCAACGCGTGCAGGTCTATCGCACGAGCGCCGAGTATCTCAGCACCCTCAACCTCGCCGAGTCGCCGAAGTGGGGCTACGAGCTGAAGACTTTCCCGCGGCCGAGCGGCCGCGCGACGCGCGTCATCTACACCGAGTACGACCTGCCGCGCGCGACGATCGAGCCGCACGACGTGCTCGTCGACGAGCAGGGCATCGCGTGGTACTCGAGCTTCGGCGAGCAGAACCTCGGGCGCCTCGATCCGCGCACGGGCGCGGTGCGCGAGTTTCCCATCCCCGAGGTGAAGCCCGGCTTCCCCACCGGGCTCCTCGGCCTGCGCGCCGATCGCGATGGCAATCTCTGGCCCACGTGGCCGCTGCCGCCCGAGCAGAACATCGATGCGGCGCAGGTGAACATGGTGAGCCCGCAATACGCGCACGTCGACGGCAAAGTATGGACGCAGAACAACGGCTTCGCCGGCGTGCATCGCCTCGACATCGCGACCGGCAAGATCGAGACCTGGGAGCCGTTCAAGAACGCGCCGAAAGGCGAGCCGCACAACATCTACGACGTCGTTCCCGACTCGCAGAACAACGCCTGGTTCACCGATTTCCGCCGCAAGCACATCGGGCGCATCGATGCGAAGACCGGCGAGGTGAAGCTGTACGAGATCCCGGGCGAGAAACCGGTCGTGGCGCCGCGCCGCGGGCAGATGGATGCGCAGGATCGCCTGTGGTTCGCGCAGTACCGCGGCGACAAGATCGGCATGCTCGATACGAAGACCGGCGAGTTCAAGCAGTGGGACATCGCGCCGAAGTGGTCGGCGCCTTACGACGTCGCGCTCGACAAGAACGGCGAAGCCTGGACTGGCTCGATGCTCAGCGACCAGGTGACCCGGTTCGACACGCGCAACGGCGCTGCGGTGACCTATCTGCTGCCGCGGCCCACCAACATCCGGCGCGTGCACGTCGACAACTCGACCACGCCGGTGACCTTCTGGGTCGGCTCGAACCACGGCGCGTCGATCATCAAGCTCGAGCCGCTCGA
>VBCM01000290.1:0-2828 GCA_005883675.1 Betaproteobacteria bacterium | reverse complement strand
ATGGACATGCCGCCGTTGAAATGGAATGCAACCTGAATTGGTACACGCTGTTGAACCTCGAAGTCGACAAGATGCTCATCCGTGTCGAAAGGCATCTCTGGATCTCGAGGTCGTACGCCTAGCTTAAGGACACCGACAAAAACTAATTCAACCGTCGCTACGAATCCATCCTTTATTTTCACAGCTTGAGAATGCAGCGTGTTCCACCGTAGCACCAGCGTTCTATCTACGCTGTACCTCA
This sequence comes from Betaproteobacteria bacterium, assembly GCA_005883675.1. Lineage (GTDB taxonomy): Bacteria > Pseudomonadota > Gammaproteobacteria > Burkholderiales > SG8-39 > SCGC-AG-212-J23. Next base: position 2,587 of record VBCM01000290.1, on the reverse strand, counting down.
GTTCTTTGAACGACATGAACGCGTGCAAGTCTATGTCGCCTCGCTCGCTCCTAAGGACAATATCGGGTCCGGAAATCTCGCGGAAGAAAACGGACGCCTTAATCTTATTCATTGCCCACGTTCGGTAAGAATTCGGTCAACGTTTCTTAGATCTTGCTCTGTAGCGGGGCAAGCGAGAATGAAGTGGCGGCGTGGTTCATGAGCCCTCCCTGGGCGCAATTGAACTCATCTGCATATTAATCCACGCTCGCGCCGGAGGCGCGGATCACCCGTGACCATTTCTCGAGCTCGCTGCGGATGTGCGCGGCGAACTCCTCGCGTGTGCTGCCGATCGCGACCAGCCCATCGTGCGTCATGCGTGCTTTCATTTCCGGCGCGCGCATGATGCGCATTATCTGGCCGGTGAGGAAATCGCCGATCTCGCGCGGCGTGCCGGCGGGCGCGAGCAATCCATACCACTGGCTCGACTCGTAGCCCGGGAGGCCCGATTCGGCCACCGTGGGTACATCCGGGAAAGCGGCGAGCCGCTCGCGGCTCGTCACCGCGAGCGCGCGCAGCTTCCCCGCGGCGATGTGCGGGCCGGCGTTGATCGCCGGCAGGAACATGACCGGCGCGTCGCCCGCCAGAAGGCCGATCATCGCCGGGCCCGAGCCGCGATAAGGCACGTGCACCAGCTGCACGCCCGCCATGTGGTTGAAGAGCTCGCCCGCGAGATGCGGCGTGCTGCCGCTGCCCGAGCCGGCGAAGCCGATCTCGCCCGGGCGCGCCTTTGCCGCGGCGATCAGCTCCTGCACCGTGTGCACCGGCAGCGACGGATGCACGACGAGGATGTTCGGCCCGAGCGCCATGAGACTGATGGGCTCGAAGTCTTTCAGCGGGTCGTAGGGCACTTTCTTATACAGGCTCCGATTGGTGACGAACCCGGCGCCGGTGAATAGCAGCGTGTAGCCGTCGGCGGTCGCGCGCGCCGCGACCTCCGTGCCAATGTTGCCGTTCGCGCCGCCGCGGTTCTCGATGACGAAGGGCTTGCCGACGCTGTCGGTGAGCGCCTGCGCGAGGAGGCGACCCGCGGCATCGACGCCGCCGCCCGGCGGGAATGGCACGAGCATGCGCACCGGTCCCTTCGGATAGCTCTCCGCGGCTGCGCTGAGGGCGAGCAGGCACGCGCACAGCAAAGCAATGAGGCGGCTCATTTGCGCTCCGCGTGGATGAGGCGCCATATTGAATGCGCTGTGGCGGGCAGTGCGATGTCGCGCACGCCAAATTCTGCCAGCGCGTCGACGATCGCATTCGCCACCGCGGCGGGCGCCGGCGTCGTACCGCCTTCGCCGCCCGCCTTGATGCCGAGCGGATTGGTAGGCGAGAGCACTTCCACGATCTCGCTGCGCAGCGCCGGCACATCGGCGGCCCGCGGCAGCGCGTAGTCCATGAGCGTGCCAGCGAGCGGCTGGCCGTTGGCGTCGAACGGACAGAGCTCGGCGAGTGCCTGGCCAACGCCTTGGACGATGGGCACCGGTCTCTGAATCGACTTCGCACTCGCAGACCGCGCAGCCGTTCGGAAACACGGGATCGTGCATCTCGTGCTCGGCGACGACCGCGAGGCCCGCCTGCAGCTCCGGCGGCAGCAGCGCACGCTCCGCGGCGGCCGCGAGCTCGAGGAAGTCGAAGCTGCGCTCGCCGCTGAGGAAGCGGCCGTCGCGAAAGCGCGCTGGTGCTTCGAAGAGATAGCAGGCAAGGCGCTCGCCTTTCTCGATGAGTGCTTTGGCACCGATGGAAAACACGGTGGCTGCATGTCGCATCGAGCGTCCCGAATGCGACCCGCCGCCCACGCGCACCACGTCCGTGTCGCCGAGCACGATGTCGATCGCGTCCAATGGCACGTGCAGCAGCTCGGCGAGCACCTGCGCGAAGCTCGTCTCGTGCCCCTGCCCGCTCGGCTGAGTGCCGATGACGACGCGCACGCGGCCGGCGGGAAGCACCGTGATCTCGGCGCGTTCCTTCGGCGAGCCGATCGAAGATTCCACGTACGGCGCGATGCCGATCCCCTGGCGCCGCCCGCGGCGCAGCGCTGCCTCGCGCCGGACGGCAAAGCCCTGCCAGTCGGCAAGGCGCAGCGCGAGGTCCATGTTCGCTTCGTATGTGCCGCTGTCGTAAATCATACCGACCGCGTTGCGGTAGGGCATCGCCGCGCGCGGCACGAGGTTGCGCCGGCGCAGCTCGATGCGATCGAAGCCGAGCTCGCGCGCGGTCGTGTCGACGAGGCGCTCGAGCGCGTAGGTGATCTCCGGCCGCCCGGAGCTGCGGTAGGGATTGGTGGGTGGCGTGTTGGTGAACACTGCGCGGCTGCGCAGCGTCGCCGCCGGGATCCGGTAAGGGCCGGTGATGAGGCCGGAGCCTTTGCTGAGCGGCGAGAGCGACACGCAGCGCGCGCCGACGTTGCTCACGTTGTCCGCGCGCAGCGCGAGAAACTTGCCCTCGCCGTCGAGCGCGAGCTCGAGCCTCACCACGAGATCGCGCCCCTGGTAATCGGAGATCAGCGATTCGGCGCGCGTCCCGGTGTACTTCACCGGCCGCCCGAGCCGGCGCG
>VBCM01000008.1 GCA_005883675.1 Betaproteobacteria bacterium | reverse complement strand
TGCGGTCATCGTGTAGAGCGGCTTGATCCTATCCACGGGGTTCCTTTCGCTTGACAAGAGAGGACGTGAGAAAATATGATACTCGTCATATGGAGCAAGTCAAGGCCGGTTCCAAGAAGGAGCAGACCCGCGAGCGCATCCTGCGCGCCGCGGCCCGCGCCATCCGCAAATACGGCTACGAAGGCGTCGGCGTTGCGGACGTGATGAAGGACGCGGGGCTCACGCACGGCGGGTTCTACGCGCACTTCGACTCGCGCGACGCGCTGCTCGCCGCCGCGGCAGAGAAGGCGGGCCTGGAGTCCGCTGAATCGCTCTCGCGGGCGCTGGCGAAGGCGACGCCGGGCGACGAGCTCATGGCGATCGTCGACATGTATCTCGCCGACAGTCATGTCACTGCCGCCGAGCAGGGCCTGGGCTGCGCCATCGCGGCGGCCGGCACCGAGGTGCCGCGCCAGTGTCCCGAGGTACGGCGCGCCGTCAGCCGCCGGATCAAGGAGCTCATTGGTCTCATCGAACAGCAGCTCCCCGAATGGGGAAAGAGCGCCGCGCACGAGAAAGCGATGTCGGTCGTCGCTACGCTGATTGGTGCGCTGCTGCTCGCGCGGGCGGTGGACGATCCGCAATTGTCCAAAGGTATCCGTAAATCGGCGCGCGAGCTGGTGCGCGGCGCGGCCGGGTGAGTTTTTTGCCATGGAATATTACGATCATCATATCGAGGGCTTGCCAATGAAGATCGCCGGCTGGCTCGTCGTTCTGGCAGCCGCGGCGCTGACGGTGCTTGGCATGCTGGTGGCGCAATGACCCGCCGCCAGCTCGGACTCATCGCGGCGGCGGGCTTGGTATTCGCGCTCATCTTCGGCGTGCGGCAATCGGTGGCGCTCTTCATCGGGCCGCTTAACTCGGCGACGGGTCTCGGCATCGCGTCGATCAGCCTCGCGTTCGCCGTCGCGCAGCTCATGTGGGGCATCACGCAGCCGATCGCGGGCGCGATCGCCGACAAGTACGGCACCGGCCGGGTAGTGGCGACGGGCGCGGTGCTGGTGATGCTGGGCACGGTGCTCACGCCGCACGCGAGCACCACCTGGATGCTCGTGCTTCTCATCGGCGTGATCGCTGCCGGCGGCGGCGGCATGGCGGGCCTCGGGGTGCTGATGTCGGCCGTGGCGCGCGCCGTGCCGCCCGAGAAGCGCGGTCTGGCGAGCGGCATGGTCAACGCGGGGGGCTCGTTCGGCCAGTTCGTCGTCGCGCCGCTCGCCGTTCTCCTCACCGGAATGCTGGGTTGGGTCGGCGCCCTTACCGCGCTCGGGCTGCTTTCGCTCGCCATCGTGCCGCTCGCCTGGCCGCTGCGCGGCCTGCATCCTTCGGCAGCGCACGGCGCGCCGCCGGAGAAGTCGATCCGCCACGCGGTGCGCGATGCGATGCAAGACCCGAGCTTCCGCCTCCTCGCCGCCGGCTTCTTCGTCTGCGGCTTCCACGTCGCGTTCATCGCCACGCACCTGCCGAACGTGGTCGCGCTGTGCGGCCTGCCGCCCGCGGTTGCGGGCTGGTCGCTCTCCCTAATCGGTCTCTTCAACATCGCAGGCAGCTTCGCTTCCGGCTGGGCGATCGGCCGCTGGCGTATGAAAAGCGTGCTCTCGTTGCTCTACGCCGCGCGCGCTCTCGCGGTGCTCGCGTTCGTGTTCGCGCCGAAGACCACGGCGACCTTCCTGGTCTTCGCCGTCGTGCTGGGCGTCACCTACCTCTCGACCGTCCCGCCCACCGTTGGTCTCGTCGGCAAGCTCCACGGCATTCGCTACGTCGCGACGCTCTTCGGCATCGTCATGCTGTCCCACCAGGTCGGCGGCTTCCTCGGCGCCTGGCTCGGCGGCGAGGTGTACGAGCGCACCGGGAGCTACGACTGGCTCTGGTACATGGACATCATGCTGGCGGTCGGCGCCGCGCTCATCCACATGCCGATCAAGGAAGCGCCGAGGCTGCGGCCGGCGCTCGCAACCTGAGGAACCACTGGAAGGAATCTCAATGAAGATCGAAGGATCCATCGCTCTCGTGACGGGCGCTTCGTCGGGCATCGGCGAAGCCACGGCGGAGCGGCTCGCGCTCGCCGGCTACAGGGTCTACGGCACCAGTAGACGGAGAGCTCCGGTGGGCCAGCGATCATTCGAGATGCTGCCCCTCGATGTGACCAGCGATGAGTCAGTCGAAGCCGCCGTCAGGGAAATAGTGCGCTTGGACGGCCGCATCGACCTGCTCGTGAACAACGCCGGTTTCAGTATCGCCCCCGCGGGAGCGGAAGAGAGCTCGATGCAGCAGGCGCGGTCGATCTTCGATACGAACTTCTTCGGCATCGTCCGCATGACGCGCGCCGTCGTGCCCCACATGCGACGCCAAGGCGGGGGCCGCATCATCAACATTGGCTCCGTGCTGGGTTTCCTCCCGGCGCCGTACATGGCGCTTTATGCCGCAACCAAGCACGCGATCGAAGGTTATTCGGAATCGCTCGACCATGAGCTACGCACCAGGGGCATCCGGGTCTCGGTCATCGAGCCCGCGTACACGAAAACGCAGTTCGACGCGAACCTGCTGGAAGCGGACGCGAAGCTCGATGAGTACCGCGAGGTTCGTGCGGCCATGGGCAAGAAGCTGAAGGAGGTACTCGCGGCCGCAGACGAACCGCGCATCGTGGCCGACGTCGTGCTGGAAGCTGCTAGCGCGGCTCGCCCGAAGCTCCGATACACGGCCGGTCGCGTCGCGAGGCGCGTGCGATTGCTCCGCAGATTTGCGCCCGCTGGTTTGCTGGACTCGGGGATTCGAAAAGACCTGCAGCTCGACGCCCTGGGCGTCTTGTGACCGAAGACATCCTCGCGCGCTGGCGCTCGGAAGAGCAAGCGGTGCGCGCGCGGCTTGCCGCGCCGGGCTATGTGCGGCCCGAGCAGGTGCGCGGCCGCACCGGGCTCGAGACGCTGCAGGCGATCTTCGCCGGCGAGCTGCCGAGCCCGCTCATCGGCGAGACGCTCGACTTCGTGCCGATCCATATGGAACCGGGCGTGGCGGTGTTCCAGGGCCGCCCGCAGCTCAAGCATTACAACCCGCTCGGAGCCGTGCATGGCGGCTGGTTCGCCACGCTGCTCGACTCGGCGCTCGGCTGCGCGGTCCATTCCGCATTGCCGGCGGGCAAGGGCTACACGACGCTCGAGCTCAAGCTGAACATCGTGCGCGCGCTCACTGATGCCGTGCCGCTCGTGCGCGCCGAAGGGAAGCTGATCCATCTCGGCCGGCAGATGGCGACCTCGGAGGCGCGTCTCGTCGGTCCCGACGGCAAGCTGTACGCGCATGGAACGACGACATGCCTGGTCTTCGACCAGCCGTCGTGAGCGCCCGCATCGACTCGCGCACCCGCGCGCTGCTCGAGGCACCGATCGCCCCGACGCTGCTGCGCCTGGCGGCGCCGAACATGCTGGTGATGGTCGTGCAGGCGGCGGTGGGCCTGATCGAGACCTATTTCATCGGCAAACTCGGCACAGACGCGCTCGCCGGTGTTGCACTGGTTTTTCCGCTCGTGATGCTCATGCAGATGATGTCCGCCGGCGCCATGGGCGGCGGCATCGCTTCCTCCATCGCCCGCGCGCTCGGCGGCGGGCGGCGCGCCGATGCCGACGCTCTGGCGCTGCATGCACTGGTTATCGCGCTGGGCTTCGGCATCGCTTTCATGCTCGCGCTCCTCGTCGGCGGCCGTGTGCTATATGCGGGTCATCCGTGGCACCGGCAACATGGCACTGCCGGCGGCGGTGATCTGCGTCGGAGCGCTGGTCGTGATTCCGCTCTCGCCGGCGCTCATCTTCGGCTGGGGACCGTTTCCGCGGCTCGGCATCGTCGGCGGCGCGCTCGCGCTCATTTCCTATTACGCTCTGGGCAGCATCGCGCTCGCCGCCTATCTGTGGTCAGGCCGCAGCGTCGTGCGTCCATCGCTACGCACGGTGCGGTTTCGCTGGCCGCTCTTTCGCGACATCCTGCGGGTCGGCGCGATGGCAGCGCTTGTCACGGTGTCGACCAACCTCACGATCATGATCGGCACATCGCTGGTCGGCGCTTTCGGCCCGGCCGCGATCGCGGGCTACGGCACCGGCGCGCGCCTCGAATATCTGCTAGTGCCGCTCGTCTTCGGCCTCGGCGCGCCGCTCGTTGCCATGGTCGGCACGGCGATCGGCGCGGGCGAGCGCGAGCGTGCGCTGCGCACGGCGTGGATCGGCGCGGCTATCGCGCTCGTGCTCACCGAAGCGATCGGCCTCGCTGCCGCGGCCTATCCGGCGGCGTGGCTCTCCCTCTTCGATACGAATCCGGCGATGCTTGACGCGGGATCGCGCTACCTGCGCATCGTTGGCCCGTTCTATGGCATGTTCGGGCTGGCGCTGGCACTCTATTTCGCCTCGCAGGGCGCGGGGCGCCTGCTCTGGCCGCTCATCGGCAACCTGACGCGCCTTGCGATCGCGGCGCTCCTCGGCTGGCTCGCCCTCGGCTGGACGGGCGAGCTGTCGCATGTGTTTCTGGCGCAGAGCCTCGCGCTCGTCGCCTTCGGCGTGATCAACGCGGCCGCGGTGGCGGGGGGCGTGTGGTTCGGTCCGCTGACCTGGGCAGCGCTGCAAAGGAGAACGGCAACGTGACTGGCAAATATCTCGAGGACTTCGCCGCCGGCCAAATCTACCGCTCGGGGCGCCTGCGCGTAGATGAGGAGCGCATCAAGACGTTCGCGGCGGAATTTGACCCGCAGCCGTTTCATCTCGACGGCGACGCGGCACGCGGCTCGATCTTCGGCGGCCTGGCGGCGAGCGGCTGGCATACCGCGGCGATGACCATGCGGCTCCTCGTGCAAAGCGAGTTCAAGCCCGCGGGCGGCATCATTGGCGCGGGCTTCGACGAATTTCGCTGGCCGCTGCCCGTGCGGCCGGACGATGAGCTGTATCTCGACATCGAGGTGCTCGAGGTGCGGCCGTCGAAGTCGCGGCCCAACCAAGGGCTTATCAAAGTCCGTACGACAACGCGCAACCAGAAGGGCGAGGCGGTGCAGGTCTCCGTCGGCAATCTCGTCGTGCCGCGCCGGCCGGCGTAACGTTTCGAAAAAGGGCGGCCGGCGCTGCAATAATTACGGCCCTGACCCCGAATTCCCAGATCGAGGCGATTTACCGCGCGGAATCGCGCCGTGTGTTTGCGACGCTCGTGCGCCTGCTGGGCGACTTCGACCTCGCGGAGGAGGCGCTGCACGAGGCGTTCCGCGCGGCGCTCGAGCAGTGGCCCTCCGAAGGCGTGCCGGCGAACCCGCGCGCCTGGCTCGTCTCGACCGGCCGTTTCAAGGCGATCGATGCCATCCGCCGGCGCGCGCGCTTCGATCCGCTGGAGGAGGAGCACGCCGAGTCGCTCGCCGCGGAGGCGCCGGCAGAGCGCGAGCCGATCGATGACGATTGCCTGCGCCTGATCTTCACTTGCTGCCACCCGGCGCTCGCGCAAGACGCGCAGGTAGCCCTCACGCTGCGCGAGGTGTGCGGCCTCACGACAGAAGAAATCGCGCGCGCGTTCCTCACGCCGCCGCCGACATTGGCGCAGCGGATTGTGCGAGCGAAGAACAAGATCCGCGACGCGCGCATTCCCTACGAGGTGCCTGCCGGACCGCAACTCGCCGAGCGGCTCGACGCGGTGCTGCGCGTCGTTTACCTCGTGTTCAACGAAGGTTACTCCGCCTCCACCGGCAACTCGGTCACGCGGGCCGATCTGTCGGCGGAGGCAATCCGCGTCGGCCGGCTGCTGGTGGATTTGCTGCCGGAGCCGGAAGCGAGCGGCCTGCTCGCGCTGATGCTCTTGCAGGAGTCGCGCCGCGCGTCGCGCGCCTCTGCTTCCGGCGATCTCATCCGCCTCGAGGACCAGGACCGCTCGCGCTGGAACCGCGAGCTCATTGCCGAGGGTGTCGCGCTCGTCGAGCGCGCGCTCGGCTCACGGCGCTTCGGGCCGTATACGTTGCAGGCGGCAATCGCGGCGGTGCATGCCGAGGCGCCGAGCGCCCGCGACACTGATTGGCAGCAAATCGTTGCGCTCTACGACGTGCTGGCGCGCCTCGATCCGTCGCCGGTGATTGACCTCAATCGGGCGGTCGCGCTCGCCATGCGCGATGGCCCCGCCGCCGGCCTCGCGGTGGTGGACGCGATCCTCGCGCGCGGCGAGCTGAAGGACTACCACCTCGCGCATGCCGCGCGCGCCGACCTCTGCCGGCGGCTCGGGCGCCGCGCGGACGCGCGCGCCTCGTACGAGCGTGCGCTCGCGCTCGTTCGCCAGGAGCCCGAGCGGCGCTTCATCCAGCAACGCCTCGCGGAATTGCGATCCTGACCCGGCCTGTCGATTTGCCGCTCCCGCGTTCGATTAGGAACAAAGGAGCCGCAAATGGAAATCGTCGTTGCCATCATCGAAATCGTGCGCCGGCTGGCGCGCGGCATGGGCCCGTATCTGCTGGTGGAAATTCTGCTGCCCGGCGGCAGCCTGCTCGCGCTGGCGCTCTTCCTCTACCGGCGCAGAGAATCTTTTTTGAACGCGGTGTCGATTTCGCTTCCCGCCAAGCGACTATAGGCAGAGGCACCTGAACCGCAGCTCAACTTTCAAGGAGATAGCGATGAGATTCATGGTTCTGGTCAAGGCGACCGGGGACTCCGAGGCGGGCAAGATGCCCCCGGAGAGCCTCTTCGCCGAGATGGCCAAGTACCACGAGGAGCTGCGGAAGGCCGGCATGCTGCTCGATGGCGCGGGCCTCAAGCCCAGCAACAAGGGCTGGCGCATCAGCTACGACGGCAAGAAGCGCACGCTCGTCGACGGCCCGTTCGCCGAGACGAAGGAATTGGTCGCCGGCTACACCATCATCCAGGCGAAATCGCGCGAGGAGGCGATCGAGTGGACCAAGCGCTACCCCAACCCGGCGGTGGACGGCGTGAAAGCCCAGATCGAGGTGCGCGAATTCTACGAGCTCGAGGATTTCGCCCAGAGCAAGGAAGTCAAGCGCTTCGAGAAGATCGGGCTCGGGAAGAAGTAGCCATGGGCGTACTCAAGACCGCCGGTATCGTCGCCGCCTTGGCCATCGCAGGCGTGCTCATCGCCGCCGCGACGCGCAGCGACACGTTCCGGGTGCAGCGCAGCGCGAGCATCAAGGCCGCGCCGGAAAAGATCTTTCCGCTGATCGACGACCTGCACCGCTTCAACACGTGGAACCCGTTCGCGCAGCAGGACCCTAACCTGAAGGGCAGCTATAGCGGCGCGGCGAGCGGCAAAAGCGCTGCCTACACGTTCGCTGGTAACGGAAACGTCGGCAAGGGTACGATTGAGATCATCGATTCGGCGCCCGCGTCCCGGGTGACCATGACACTGCATATGCTCGCGCCGTTCGAAACGCGCAATACGGTCCAATTCCTGCTCGAGCCGCAAGGCGAGCTCACGCGCGTGACCTGGGCGAAGATCATCCACCTCTTTATCGACATGGATCGCATGGTCGGCAGCGAATTCGACGCCGGCCTCGCGAGCCTGAAAGCCATTGCGGAGAAAACGCCATGAAATATCTGTGTCTGGTCTACGGAGAAGAGCAAGCGCTGCAGGCCATGGACGACCGGCACTGCGTCGCCTACGACGAGGAAATCCGGGGTAGCGGCCAGTGCATCGCCTCGGAGGCGCTGCAACCGGTCTCCACCGCGACCACGGTGCGCGTGCGTAACGGCAAGGTCTCGGTGATCGATGGGCCGTTCGCCGAGACGAAGGAATGCCTCGCCGGCTTCTACATGATCGAGGCGCGCGACCTGAACGAGGCGATCCAGATCGCCGCCCGGATTCCGCCGGCGCAGGTCGGCTCGGTCGAGGTGCGGCCGATCCGCCCGATCCGCGAGACGGTGCGTGCGATGCAAAAGGAGGAAGCGAGCCATGGCGTACGTTGATGGTTTCGTGACCCCGGTGCCGAAGAAAAAGCTCGCTGCGTACCGCGCCATGTCGCGCCGCGCGGGCAAGGTGTGGCGCGACCACGGCGCGCTCGAGTTCCGCGAATGCGTGGCGGACGATGTCACCTGGGGCAAGCGCACGTCGTTCCCGCGCGCGGTGAAGCAAAGGCCCGGCGAGACGGTGTTTTTCTCTTACATCGTCTACAGGTCGCGCGCCGATCGCGACCGCGTGAACGCCAAGGTGATGAAGGACAAGCGCCTGGCGAAAATGATGGATCCGAAAACGCTGCCCTTCGACGGCAAGCGCATGTTCTGGGGTGGCTTCAAAGTGATGGTGGACCTTTAAGGAGATGACCATGCAAGTCCAGGCCTATCTTTTCTTCGACGGTCGCTGCGAGGAAGCGCTGCAGTTCTACAGCAAGCACCTCGGCGCCAAGGTCGAGATGCTGATGCGCAACAAGGAAAGCCCGGAACCGCCGCCACCGGGGATGAACGCGCCGGGCGACAAGGTGATGCATGCGGCATTCCGCATCGGCGACACGCAGCTCCTGGCCTCCGACGGCTACAGCGCCGGCAAGCCGCATTTCGAGGGGTTTTCGCTCGCGCTCACGGCGCGCGACGACGCGGAGGCGAAGCGCTTTTTCAACGCGCTCGCCGACGGCGGCAAGGTGAACATGCCGCTGACCAAGACCTTCTTCGCCTCGAGCTTCGGCATGCTCGCCGACCGCTTCGGCGTCGGCTGGATGGTGATGGCGCCGAAAGCGGGCTGAGCCCCGATATGGGCAACGCGGTGGTGCATTGGGAGCTGATGTCGAAGGAGCCGGCGAAGGTTGCCGATTTCTATGCGCGCATCTTCGGCTGGAAGGTTGAGCATCGGCCGGAGCTGAATTACCGCATCGTCGATACGGGCGCCGCCGAAGGGGAAATGCGGGGCATCAATGGCGGCATCGTCAAGCCGGACCGCGAAGGCCCGTGGCCCGGCAACATGCTGTTCTACATCCTCGTCGACGATCTCGCCGCCTACCGCAAGAAGATTGTCGTGGCGGGCGGCAAGATCCACGTCGAGTCGCAGAAGGTGCCCGGCATGGGCAAGCTCTGCCTCTTCACCGATCCGGAGGGGCGCATGATGGGCCTGTGGAAGGCGAAAACGCGATGAAAAAGACCTACCGCGGAAGCTGCCACTGTGGCGCCGTGCGCTACGAGGCGGACATCGACCTCGGGCAGGGCACGTTCAAGTGCAATTGCTCCATCTGCAAGAAGACGCGCGCCTGGCTCGCGGGCGTGCCGGCGGCGGACTTTCGCCTCCTTGCCGGCGAGGACGCGCTGCGGGAGTACCAGTTCGGAAGAAAGCGGCTGCACCATCTCTTTTGCGGCACCTGCGGCGTGCGCTCGTTCTCCCGCGGCCCCGACGGCAAGGGGGGCGAGATGTATGCGCTGCGAGTGAACTGCCTGGACGGCGTCGATCCGGCGGAGCTGATCGCGGCGCCGGTACGCTACTTCAACATGGCGCACGACGACATGAAGTCGCCGCCCGCCGAGACGAGGCACTTATGACTAATCCCGCCCCCGGCTTCAAGCAGCGGCCCGACCATCGCATCCAGGTCAAGCCGACGAGCGTGCGTGTGCAGGTCAAGTTCAATGGCGAGCTGATCGCCGACAGCCGCGATGCCCTGGTAATGCAGGAAGGAACGTATGCGCCCGTCTATTACGTGCCGCGCGGCGACGTCAAGGTGGAGCGCCTGGCGCGCACGAGCCATCGCACGCATTGCCCGTTCAAGGGCGACGCCTCGTACTACTCCATCGTGAACGGTCCGGAGAACGCGGTGTGGAGCTACGAGCAGCCCTACGACGAGATGACCCTCATCAAGGGCTTGCTCGCGTTCTATCCGGACAAGGTCGAGATCTCGGCGACCTAGCGGTGCTTGCGGCGGCGCGACTTGCGACCGCCGCGCTTGCCGCCCTTGCGGCTCGCCTTCTTGCCGGCATTCGAAATCGCCGCGGCGCGCGACTTCGACATGCCCTTGCGCTTGAGCGCCTTGTACTTGCGCTTGTTCTTAATCGACTTGCCTGCCATGTCCACCTCCTTTAGTGGCGCTCGGATAATAAGCAGCCACTGTGACGCAAGCTCGCGCGCCGACGTCGCCAAAGGTGCCATGCCGCTGTAGCGCAGGGCGGCGCGCGGTCGTCGCCATCGCGCTCGCCGCGCTCGCGGCATGCGGCGATCAAGATGAGCAGAAGCTGAAGAGCGCGCGCTCCTGGAGCGCCACGGCGCTCGTCGTGGCGCGGCATTGGGAGCAGGGCGAGGTCCCCACTGCCTACGCGAAGCGCGCGCTGCGCAAGGCATCGGAAGAGCTTGCGAACGGCGCGCTGCCGGAGGCGGCGGAGCCGGTCGATGAGCTGCGCGAGGCGGTGGAGCGCGGCGATCGCGCCGCGGTGCGCCGGCTCATCACCGAGATCGCGGGCCGATGAAGAAGATCCTCGGCATCGCGCTCGGCATCGTCACCAGCATCGGCGGCTTTCTCGACGTCGGCTCGATCGCCACTTCCGCCCAGGCGGGCGCGGCGTTCGGGCTTTCGCTCCTCTGGGCGGTGTTGCTCGGCACGATCTGCGTCATCTTTCTCGTGGAGATGTCCGGCCGCTTTTCGATCGTCAGCGGCCACACCATCATCGACGCCATCCGCAAGCGCTTCGGCTTCGCCGCGTTCATCGTGCCGTTCGCGGCGACGCTCCTCGTCAACCTGCTGGTGCTCGCCGCGGAGCTCGGCGGCGTCTGCGTGGCGCTGCAGCTCCTCACCGGCATCGGGTTCCAGCTGTGGGCGATTCCCGTGGCGCTCGCGCTATGGATGCTTCTCTGGCTCGCGACATTCGACATGGTGGAGAACGGCGCCGCGCTGCTCGGCCTCGTCACGCTGTGCTTCGTCGTCGCCATTTTCGTGCTCGGCGCCGAGCCGGTGGAGCTCGCGGCTGGGCTCGTGCCGAGCCTGCCGGCCGAGGAGCGGACGCATTACTTGTTCCTGGTCGTCAGCATCATCGGCGCGACCATCGCGCCGTACCTGTTCCTCTTCTATTCGTCGGGCGCGATAGAAGACAAATGGGACAAGAGCTTCATCACCGCCAACCGTGTCATCGCCACACTCGGCATGTCATTCGGCGGGCTTATCTCGATGGCGGTTATTATCGTGGCGGCGCTCGCGCTAAAGCCGCAAGGCATCCGCGTCGAGGAGTTCGAGCAGGCCGCGCTCATGCTCGTGCCGGCCTACGGTGGCTGGGGCTTCTACCTCTTCGTCGCCTCGCTCGCCATCGCCTGCTTCGGCGCCGCGCTCGAGCTGAGCCTGGCGAGCGCCTACTCGGTTTCGCAGGCTTTCGGCTGGAACTGGGGCGAGAATCTCAAGCCGCGCGAGGCGGCGCGCTTCAGTACGACGTACAGCGCATTCATCGCGGCTGCCGGACTCATCGTGCTCGTGGGTCTCAACCCGATGAAGCTCACGCTTTTCTCGATGGCGATCACCGCGCTCGTCCTGCCGCTCACCGCGCTGCCGTTCCTCGTGCTGATGAATGATCCGCGCTACATGGGGAGCCACGTCAACAGCCGCTTCAGCAACGCGGTGGTGGCGTTGATCGTCGTGCTGACAGGGATCCTCGCTGTCGTTTCGATACCGCTCGAGCTCATCGGCTCCAAATGACGATCGACCTCATCCGCGACGTGCTCGATACCCAGGTGCTCGACCGCAGGAAGCAGCCGCTCGGCAAGGTCGACGGCATCGGCCTCGAGCTGCGCGAGGGCGCGGCGCCGCGCGTGGCCTATCTCGAAATCGACGGTGTGACGGCCTGGCGGCGCCTGGGCGCGCGCTATGGCCGCTGGGCGGCGCGTATCGCCTCGCGCTGGCAGCACGAAGGCCATCCGTACCGCTTCCGCTGGTCGCAGGTGCTCGACTTCGGCATCGACATCGAGATCGACGTGGATGCGCATCGCTCGCCGCCTCTCGACCTCGAGCGCTGGCTTAGCGACAAGTTCGTGAACCGCATCCCGGGAGCGAAATGAGCCGCGTCATTTCACTCGAGCGCCACGTCGGGCGGCCGGTGCGCGACGCCGCCGACAAGCCGATCGGCCGCCTGCACGAGGTGCGCGTACGCCGGGAGGGCAGCGAGCTCGTGGTGGTCGATTACCTCGTCGGCCGCGCCGGCTTCCTCGAGCGCTTCTCGCTCGGCGAGCTCATGCGCGAGATCGGCTTCCTGGTCGGCTTTCGCCGGCCCGGCGGCTATATCGTGCCTTGGGAGGCGATGGAGTTCGGCGACGACGGTCCGCGCTGCAGGCGGCAAGCCGCCGAGCTCGAGCGCTTCAGCGCAGCGCCTCGAGAAGCGCGGTAAAGACCTTCGGCGTGGCGGCGGCGATGTCGCCGGACTGCATGTAGCCCTGGTCGCCGTTCAAGTCGCCGACGAGGCCGCCCGCCTCCTGGATGAGGAGCGCGCCGCCCGCCATGTCCCAGGGCGAGAGCCCGAGCTCCCAGAAGGCATCCAGCCGCCCGCACGCGACATAGGCGAGATCGAGCGCCGCGGCGCCCGCGCGGCGCACGCCGGCGCAGGTCTTCATCATCGTCTGCAGCTGGCGCGTGTAGAGCTCCAGGCGCGTCACTTCCTTGAACGGGAAGCCGGTGCCGACCAGCGCGTCAGGGAAGCGCGCGAGCGTGGAAACGCGGATGCGCCGGTCGTTGAGGAAGGCGCCGCGGCCTTTCGATGCCGTGAAGAGCTCATTGCGCACCGGGTCGTAGACCACCGCATGCGCGAGCGCGCCGCGGTGCTGGATGCCGATCGACACGCAGTACTGCGGAAAGCCGTGGATGAAGTTGGTGGTGCCGTCCAGCGGGTCGATGATCCACACGACTTCCGCGTCCGGCTTCGCCGCGCCGGATTCCTCGGCGAGCAAGCCGTGCTCGGGATAGCTCTTGCGCACGATGTCGATGATCGCCTCTTCGGCCGCGTGATCGACCTGCGTGACGAAGTCCTTCGCGCGCTTCGAGGTGACGCGCAGCCCGCCGCTATCGAGCGCGGCGCGATTGATGATCGAGCCCGCGCGGCGCGCCGCGCGCACGGCGATATTCAGGATCGGATGCATGTCTAGAAAATCGGGGTCAGAGCCCTATTTCCTGTTGCTGACGCAATTAGGGCTCTGACCCCGATTTTCGGGGGCGTATTCTAGTCGGATGCCGCCGATCCGCATCGTGCTCTGCCGCCCGAGCCATCCGGGCAACATCGGCGCCGCGGCGCGCGCGATGAAGGCGATGGGGCTTGCCGATCTGCGGCTGGTGCAGCCCGAGCGCTTTCCGGCGCCGGAAGCGCAGTGGATGGCGACCAATGCGGTCGATGTGCTCGAAGCGGCGCGGGTGCACGCGACGCTGCGCGAGGCGATCGCCGATTGCGAGGCGGCGTTCGCGCTGTCGGCGCGCGCGCGCGAGTGGTCGCCGCAGGTGCTCGACGTGCGCAGCGCCGCGGCACGCGCCGTGGAGATGAACGCGCTGGTCGCCTTCGTCTTCGGCAACGAGACGGCGGGCCTCACCAACGAAGAAGTGTTCGCCTGCCAGTTTCTCGTGCACATTCCGTCGAACCCGCAGTTCAGCTCGCTCAACCTCGCCCAGGCGGTGCAGGTGGTCGCCTATGAGCTGCGCATGTGCGTGGATGTGGCGATGCCTTTTGCCCGCGTGGAGAAGCGCGCCACCGTCGAGGACCTCGAGGGGCTGTACGCACATCTCGAGGAAGCCGCGAGCGCGAGCGGCTTCATGGCGCCGAATTCGCGACTGCGCGAGCGCTGGCGCCGGCTCTTCTCGCGCGTGCCGGCGCTCGAGCGCGAAGAAGTGAACATCCTGCGCGGGCTGCTGAAGGCGCTCATGACGCCCAAGCATGGTGGCGATGAGCGGCAGGAATAGTTGATTAGTTTAGTCGGGCACCCATAGAATCGCCGCATGTTCTCGCGACTGCGCAGCGATATCGCCTGCATCCTCGAGCGCGACCCCGCGGCGCGCTCGACGTGGGAGGTACTGACCTGCTATCCCGGCCTGCACGCGATCTACATCCACAAGCTCGCGCACTGGTTTTGGCTGCGGAAGCTCAAGTGGCTCGGGCGATTCACGTCGCACATCGGCCGCTGGCTGACCGGCATCGAGATCCATCCCGGTGCCAGGATCGGCTCCTGCGTCTTCATCGACCACGGCATGGGCGTGGTGATCGGCGAGACCGCCGAGGTCGGCAACGGCTGCACGATCTACCAGGGTGTGACGCTCGGCGGCACGTCGCTTTATCCGGGAGCCAAGCGCCATCCGACGCTCGGCGCCGGCGTCATCGTCGGCGCGGGCGCGAAGATCCTCGGCGGCTTCGCCGTCGGGGATGGCGCGCGCGTCGGCGCGAACTCGGTGGTGGTGAAGGAAGTGCCGGCCGGCGCCACGGTGGTCGGCATCCCGGCCCGCGTGGTGGAAAGCAAGGAAGCCGAGCAGGCTGCGCGCTTCGCCGCCTACGCGGTGGTGCAGGAGCAGACCGATCCCTACGCCAAGGCGATCCAGCAGCTCGTCGAGCATTCGCAGGACCTCGAGCGCTCGCTGCGGGCGCTGCAGGCGCGCATGGCCGAGCTCGAGCGTGAGGACCGGCCATTGCCCCGGACGCAGATCGGGGGGACGCGCTAGCGCCGTAAATGGGGGTCCGTCCCCATTTATCTCGCTGTTTTTCTGGGGGAACTAAAGTCCGACTGTTTCTGTCGGATTAAGGTATACTTGACCATGTTAATCGGGTATTCCAAGAGGCCCGCATGAAATTGACGACCAAAGGCAGGTTTGCGGTCACGGCGATGCTGGATCTGGCGCTTCGCCAGAACCGCGGCCCTGTCACGCTCGCGGCGATCAGTGAGCGCCAGCACATTTCGCTTTCCTACCTCGAGCAGCTCTTCGGCAAGCTGCGCCGCGCGAAGCTCGTCTCGAGCGTGCGCGGTCCGGGTGGCGGCTACAACCTCGCCCACGGCCCGAACCAGGTCACCGTGGCGGACATCGTCACCGCGGTCGACGAGCCGCTCGATGCCACGCAGTTCTGTGGGCGACGCTGAACGAGAAGATGCACGACTACCTCTCCTCCGTGACGCTCGCCGACCTGGTGGCGCATCAGGCGGGCAAACCGGTGGCGGTGATCAAGGATTTCCGCCAGCAGGAGAAAGTCGCGGCATGAAGCTGCCGATCTACCTCGACTATTCCGCGACCACGCCGGTCGATCCGCGCGTGGCGCAGAAGATGATCCCGTACCTCACCGAGTTCTTCGGCAACCCGGCGAGCCGCTCGCACGCGTTCGGCTGGAAGGCGGAGCAGGCGGTGGAAGAGGCGCGCGCGCACGTCGCGGCGCTGCTCAACGCCGATCCGAAGGACATCGTCTGGACTTCCGGCGCGACCGAGGGCAACAACCTCGCAATCAAGGGCGCGGCCCAGTTCTACAAGACGAAGGGAAGACACCTCATCACCCAGCGCACCGAGCACAAGGCCGTGCTCGACACGTTCCGCGAGCTCGAGCGGCAGGGCTTCGAGGCGACCTATCTCGAGGTAAAGGATGACGGCCTGGTGGACCTCGAGCAGTTCAAGGCGGCGATCCGGCCTGACACCATCCTCGCCTCGATCATGATGGTGAACAACGAGATCGGCGTCATCCAGCCGGTATGGGAAATCGCCGACATCTGCAAGGCGAAGGGCATCATCTTCCACTGCGATGCGGTGCAGGGCGGTGGTCGCGTCGACATCGACATGAACAAGCTACGGGCCGATCTGCTCACGATTACGGCGCACAAGATGTACGGACCGAAAGGCATCGGCGCGCTCTACGTGCGCCGCAAGCCGCGCGTGCGGCTCGAAGCGCAGATCCACGGCGGCGGCCATGAGCGCGGCTTTCGCTCGGGCACGCTCGCCACGCACCAGATCGTCGGCTTCGGCGAGGCGGCGCGCCTGGCGAAGGCCGAAATGGCGACCGACAACGAGCGTATCCGCGCGCTTCGCGACAAGCTCTGGAAGAACATCCAGACGATGGAAGAGGTGTACCTGAACGGCGATCTGCAACGGCGCATCCCGCACAACCTCAACGTCAGCTTCAACTTCGTCGAGGGTGAGTCGCTGATCATGGCGGTCAAGGACATCGCCGTCTCCTCCGGCTCCGCTTGCACCTCGGCGTCGCTCGAGCCTTCGTACGTGCTGCGCGCGCTCGGGCGCAACGATGAGCTCGCGCACAGCTCGATCCGCATCACGCTCGGCCGTTTCACCACCGAGGAAGAAGTGGACTATGCCGCGCAGCTCATCAAGCAGAAGGTGGCGAAGCTGCGCGAGCTCTCGCCGCTCTGGGAAATGCACAAGGAAGGCATCGACCTGAGTACCGTGCAATGGGCAGCACATTGAACAAGGCCAAGCAACCGGCCTGAGATCAGGAGTCTGATATGGCATACAGCGACAAAGTCATCGATCACTACGAGCACCCGCGCAACGTGGGCTCGTTCGACAAGAGCGACGATGCCGTCGGCACCGGCATGGTCGGCGCGCCCGCCTGCGGCGACGTGATGAAGCTGCAGATCAGGGTCGGCGCCGACGGCCGCATCGAGGACGCGCGCTTCAAGACCTACGGCTGCGGCTCGGCGATCGCCTCGAGCTCGCTCGTCACCGAATGGGTGAAGGGCAAAACCCTCGAGCAGGCGGCCTCCATCAAGAACACCGAGATCGCGCAGGAGCTCTCGCTCCCGCCGGTGAAGATCCACTGCTCGATCCTCGCCGAGGACGCGATCAAGGCGGCGGTCGCCGACTACAAGAAGAAGCATGGTCTGGAGGCCGCGGCCGCGGCGCCGGCCCAGGAGAAGAAGGTCGCGTGATCACGCTGACGGAAAACGCGGCGCGCCACGTTCAGTCCAACCTCGCCAAGCGCGGCAAGGGAGTCGCACTGCGCGTGGGCGTAGTTCGAGAGCCACGGGGTGAAGGTCATCGTCGATCCGAAGAGCCTGCCCTATCTGCAGGGCACGGAGCTCGACTATGCTCGCGAGGGCCTGAACGAGGGCTTCAAGTTCCGCAATCCGAACGTGAAGGACGAGTGCGGTTGCGGGGAAAGCTTTAACGTCTAGCGCGGCGTCTCGCGCGCCGTACCTTCCGGCGATGCAGAACCACTTCGACTTGTTCGGTCTGCAGCCGGCCTTCGCCGTCGATGAAGAGCGCCTCGAGCGCGCCTATCGCGAGATCCAGTCGCGCGTGCACCCCGACCGCTACGCGCACGCGGGCGACGCCGAGCGGCGCGCGTCGCTGCAATGGACCACGCGCGTCAACGAGGCGTACCGTGCGCTCAAGAACCCGGTGCAGCGCGCAAGCCATCTTCTCGAGCTGCAGGGGGTTGACGTCGCGTTCGAGACCAACACCGCCATGCCTGCCGATTTCCTCACCGAGCAGCTGGAGCTGCGCGAGGCGCTGGAAGACGCCACCGGCTCCAAGGATCTCGGCGCCCTGGAGCGGCTGCAGAAGCGCATCGACGCCGACAAGCGCTCGCTGCAAGAGCGCCTCGGCGAGTCGCTCGACCGGAAAAAAGATTACGCCGTCGCGGCGGATCTCGTGCGCGAGCTCAAGTTCCTGGAAAAGATGGACGCCGAAATCGACGCCGCCTACGAGGCCATCGAATAATGGCGCTGCTGCAGATCGCCGAGCCCGGCCAGTCGCCCGAGCCCCACGAGCGGCGGCTCGCGGTGGGCATCGACCTCGGCACTACGAACTCGCTCGTCGCCACGGTCCGCAGCGGCGTCGCCACGGTGCTGCCGGATGCGCAGGGCAGGCCGCTCCTGCCGTCCATCGTGCGTTATTTGAGCAATGGAAAAGTCGAGGTGGGCTACGCCGCGCAGGCGCACCAGGCCGTGGACCCGAACAACACCATCGTCTCGGTGAAGCGCTTCATGGGCCGCGGGGTGAAGGACATCGATCACCTGCAGAACGCGCCTTACGACTTCGTGGACGCGCCGGGCATGCTGCAGATTCGCACCGCCGCGGGCGTGAAAAGCCCGGTGGAGGTCTCCGCCGACATCCTGAAGCCGCTGCGCGAGCGCGCCGAGGCTTCGCTCGGCGGGCCGCTCGCGGGCGCGGTGATCACGGTGCCGGCGTACTTCGACGACGCGCAACGCCAGGCGACCAAGGACGCCGGGCGGCTCGCGGGCCTGAACGTGCTGCGGCTGCTGAACGAGCCGACCGCGGCGGCGATCGCCTATGGCCTCGACAATGCTTCCGAGGGGGTGTTCGCGGTCTATGACTTGGGCGGGGGCACCTTCGATTTATCGGTTTTGAAATTGTCGCGCGGCGTATTCGAAGTCGTGGCAACGAGCGGCGACTCGCTCCTCGGCGGCGACGACTTCGACCAGCGCGTGTTTTGCTGGGCGGTGGAGCAGGCGAAGCTCGCGCCGCTCGCGCCGCGCGACATGCGCCTCTTGCTCGTCAAGGCGCGCGAGGCGAAGGAGCATCTCACCTCGCACGGCGAGGCGCCGATCACCGCGCGCCTTGCCACGGGAGAGTTCGTCGACGTAGCCATCGACACCGAAACCTTCTGCCGCATCACGCAAACGCTAGTGCAGAAGACGCTCGGGCCGGTGAGGAAGGCGCTGCGCGACGCCGCATTGGGCGTCGGCGATATCCAGGGCGTGGTGATGGTCGGCGGCGCCACTCGCATGCCGCAGATCCAGCGCGCGGTGGCGGAGTTCTTCAAGCGCGATCCGCTCAACAACCTCGACCCGGACAAGGTGGTGGCGCTGGGCGCCGCCATGCAGGCGAATGTGCTTGCCGGCAACAAGCCGCAGGGCGAGGACTGGCTGCTCCTCGACGTCATCCCGCTTTCGCTCGGCATCGAAACGATGGGCGGGCTCGTCGAGAAGATCATTCCGCGCAACAGCACCATCCCGGCTGCGCGCGCGCAGGAATTCACCACGTTCAAGGACGGGCAGTCGGGCATGAGCTTCCATGTGGTGCAGGGCGAGCGCGAGCTCGTCTCCGACTGCCGCTCGCTCGCGCGCTTCGAGCTGAAGGGCATACCGCCGATGGCGGCGGGCGCCGCGCGCGTCAGGGTGACTTTCCAGGTCGACGCGGATGGCCTCCTCGCCGTCAGCGCGCGCGAAAGCACTACCGGCGCGGAAGCGTCGGTGGCGGTGAAGCCGTCCTACGGCCTCGCGGATGCCGATATCGAGCGCATGCTGCGCGATTCGTTCGCCCATGCGAAGGAGGACGTGCATGCGCGCGCGCTCGCCGAGGCGCGCGTCGAGGGCGAGCGGCTGCTGGAAGCGACGCGCTCGGCTTTAGCAGCCGACGGCGCCTTGCTCGCCCCGCAAGAGAGCTCGGGCATCGACGCGCGCATCGCCGAGCTGGAGAAGGCGCTCGCCGGCGCCGATCACCGCGCGATCAAGCAGGCGGTCGAAGCGCTCAACCACGCCACCGAAGATTTCGCGGCGCGGCGCATGGATGAGGGCATCCGCCGCGCGCTTGCTGGAAGGCAGATCGGCGCCCTCTGAAGTGCCAAAACTCAAGGTACTGCCGGGCCACGCCATCTGCCCCCAGGGCGCGGAAATCGATGCCGAGCCTGGCAAGTCGATCTGCGACACGTTGCTCGAGCACCACATCGACATCGAGCACGCCTGCGAGAAGCAGGCGGCGTGCACCACCTGCCACGTCATCCTGCGCCAGGGCTACGATTCGCTCGAGCCGGCCGAGGAGAAGGAAGAGGACATGCTCGACAAGGCGTGGGGCCTCGAGGCGACCTCGCGGCTCTCCTGCCAGGCTGATAAGGGGGGTGGCGCGAAGCGCCGGGGGGTTTAATGAAGTGGACTGACACGCAAGAGATCGCAATCGCTCTCACCGAAGCGCATCCGGACGTCGATCCGGAGCGGGTGCGCTTCACCGACCTCTATAACTGGGTGCTGGCGCTGCCCGACTTCAGCGACGATCCGAAGCGCTGCGGCGAGAAGATCCTCGAGGCGATCCAGACGGCCTGGATCGAGGAAGCAGACTAGAGAAGTTCTGAAATCGTCTCCCCCGCGAAAGCGGGGGCCCAGTCCCTTCCTCGAACGTCAGCAGGCATTGACGCTGCGCTCCCAAGCGCCGTTGTTGCAGCGGAACTCCACGTGGTCCTGGCAGGAGAGCGCGCCCGAGCTGTACGTCTGCGACGCCCAGGTGCACGCCGACGGCGTTGTCGCGCCGGACGCCGCCGGGCCACGCTCCACCACCCGCTCTGAAATCGCGGGTGTCGTCACCACCGAGGGCGCCGATGGTACCGGCCGCTCGATGACGCGCGTGGTGCACGCGGTGAGCGCGGCGCCCGAGACGAGTAGCAATGTGATCGTTCCTTTCATGAGCTTTTCCTCCTTAAGCAAGGTTGTACCCCTCCGTCCGTGTTTGAGTAACCCAGAGCCGGCGGGTTCAGGCCGCTAAATTGCAGTGGCGGCGCGCTTTTACCCGCGTATGGCACGCGGGTTGCACCGTAGACCTAAATCAACCCGCAGGAGATTCCGGCAATGCAACGCAAAGACAAGGTCGAAGGCGAAGGCAGCTATAGCGGTACGAAGGAGTACAACGAGCGCCAGCGCAAGTTCATGGAGTCGGGCAAGGTCGACGACGCCGCGCGCAAGGCGCAGCCGAAGAGCGAAGGCGAGAAGAACGAGATGCAGAAAGCCGAGCGCCTCGGCAAGGAGCACATCAAGGGCGAGGACCCGGCGCTGCGCGATCCGAAGAAGATTCCGGACGACCCGAACTTCCCGCGCAAGAAGTAGCGCGGGGCCTAAATCAGTGCTTGCGCAGCTCGCCCCATAGGCTGTCGAGCCGTTGGTAGCGGCCGCAGCCGGTGACGTAGAAGCGGTACTGCAGCGGGTTCTTCTTGTAATAGTCCTGGTGGTAATCCTCGGCCGGGTAGAACGGCCCGGCCTTGGTGATCTCCGTCAGGATCGGCTGCTTGAAGGGCCTCATCTTCTCCCACTTCGCCTTCGAGGCCTCGGCGAGCCGCTTCTGCTCGTCGTTGAGGTAGAAGATCGCCGGCCGGTACTGCGTGCCGCTATCGCAGAACTGGCGGTTCGTCACCGTCGGATCGTGATTCACCCAGAAGACGTCGAGTAGCTGCGCGTAGGTGACCTTCGCCGGATCGAACGTGACTTCCACGGCCTCGGCGTGGCCCGTGCGCCCGCTGGAGACCTGCTCGTAGCTCGGGTTCTTCACCGTGCCGCCCGTATAGCCGGACACGGCGGAGACGACGCCCGGGACTTTCTCGAACGCTTCCTCGGTGCACCAGAAGCAGCCGGCGGCGAAGATCGCCTTCTCCTGCTGCTGCGCCTGCACGCCAGCAGCGACCAGCGTCAGCGCAAGGACGAGCCATCTCATGGTTTGAGCTCCTTCAGCACGGCGTCGATGACCGGTTGGTCGCGCAAGCATAGCCGCACATTACGCAGCCCGCCTTTCCCCAACGCGGTGCGCGCCGCCTTGAGATAGGCGCGGGCACAGATTTCGAGCGGCACGGCGAAGATGCCGGCCGACACGGCAGGGAAGGACACGCCCAGCCAGCCGCCCTCGCGTGCACGCGCGAAGGCCTGCGTGAGCGCCTCCACCAGCTTCGCTTCCTCGTCGCCCTCGCCGTAGCGCGGGCCCACCGCATGGATCACGCCCTTGAACGGCAGCTTGCCGGCGCCGGTGACGACTGCGGCGCCGGTGGCGAAGGGGCCGCGCTCGGCCACCAGCCGGTCTGACTCGGCCTGCAGCTCGGGGCCCGCGGCGCGCGAGATGATCCCTGCCACGCCGCCGCCGTGCGCGAGGTGCCCGTTCGCCGCGTTGACGATCGCTTCGACCGGCTCTTCCAGGAGGTTGCCGCGCACTACCTGGAAGGTGGAGCCGGGCGCTACTTCTTCCTGCGCGAGGACTTGCGCCGCCGCCGTTTTGGCACCTTGCCGCCTGCGCGGCGGGCTTCAGAGAGGCCGATCGCGATCGCCTGCTTGCGGCTCTTCACGCGCTTGCCCGAGCGGCCGCTTCTCAGCGTGCCGCGCTTGCGTTCATGCATCGCGCGTTTAACTTTGGAGCGGGCCTTGCGTCCGTATCTGGCCATAGCGTTACTCCACCTCGATTATTCCACCTTCGCTTTTGCCCTAAGCCCCCGGACCAGCTCCTCGATCTTTTGTTGCGTGAGCTGCTGCTGGATGCGCGGCTTCACTTCTGCGAACGCCGGAAAGCGCGTCTGGCGCACGTCGTCGAGCTGGATGATGTGGTAGCCGAAGCGCGTGTGCACCGGCGCCTCGGTGTACTTGCCCTTCTCCAGGCCGACCATGGCCTCGGAGAAAGTCTTGTCGAACGCCGCGGGCACGTTCCAGTCGAGGTCGCCGCCGCGCTCCTTCGAGCCGTTGTCCTTGGAGTTTTTCTGCGCGAGCTCGGCGAAGCTCGTGCCTTTCTTAAGCTGGCCGATGATCGTTTTCGCCTCATCCTCGGTGTCGACCAGGATGTGGCGCGCGTGGTATTCCTTGTCGCCGGTCTGGCTCTTCGCGCGCTCGTACTCCTTCTGCACGTCGTCCTCGCTCACCGGGTGCTTCTGCACCCAGTCGCGCAGATACGCGCCGACCATGATTTCCTGGCGCGCCATCTCCACCTGGGTCTGCACCTCGGGCTTCTTCGCCATGCCGCTGCGCTGCGCCTCCTGCGCCACGACCTCGCGGTTGACGAGCTCGTCCTTCAGCATCTGGCGCGTCTGCGCGTTGTCGGGCGCGCCGCGGGTCCGCTGCTGCTGCATGAGGAATTCCAGGTGCGAGGCGGGCAGGGCGACGCCGTTCACCTTGGCGACCGGCGCCTCCTTGGGGTACTGCCAGTTTCATTCGCTTCCTTTCGTTTCTTCGGGTGCGCGCGCGCTGATGGCGAGCGCGTGGATCGGATTGTGCATGAGATTGCCGAGCGCCTGATACACCATCCGGTGGCGCGCGACAACCGGTTGTCCGGCAAAGCGCGGCGAGACGATGGCGAGCCGCCAGTGGGTGCCGCCGCCCGCGCGGTAGCCGGCGTGGCCGCGGTGAGCTTCGCTCTCATCCACCAGCTCGACCTCGAGCGGCTCGAGCGCCGCGAGGCGGTTTGTGATTTCCGCGGCGAGGTTCACTGCTCGTCCTGCAAGTATTTTGCAAGGACCAGCGATTGGGCGACGACGAAGGCGATCATCAGCCCGATGCCGCCGAAGAGCTTGAAGTCCACCCACAGGTCGGTCGAGTAGTTGTAGGCGACGTAGAGGTTCGCCGCGCCCATGAAGGCGAAGAACGCCACCCAGCTCCAGTTGAGCCGCGCCCAGACCGGGTCGGGGAGACGCATCTGCTCGCCCAGCAGCGCACGGATGAGGTTTTTGCGGAAGCCGAGCACTCCGCCCGCGAGCACCGCGCCGAACAGCCAGTAGAGCACGGACGGCTTCCACTTGATGAAGGTCTCGTCCTGCAAGAGCAGCGTCGCCCCTCCGAACAGGACGATGATGGCGAGGCTCGCCCACAGCATCAGATCCACGCGTCGGCCGCGCAGCTTCAGCCACGACACCTGCACGCAACTGGCCGCGATTGCCACCGCGGTAGCGACGTAGATGTTGAAAAGCTTGAAGGCGACGAAAAAGAGGACGACGGGAAAGACGTCGAACAGAAACTTCATTCAGGGCCGGCATTCTACTAGGCTTTCGCCCTTGTCCCTTAGCGTGGAGGCGCCATGGCCCTCGTCAAGCTCATCGAATACGCCGAAGCCTCGCCGGAGGTGAGGTCGGTCTACGACGACATCATGAAGACGCGGGGCGTCGACTGGATCAACAACTTCTGGAAGGCGCTCGCCCATGACCCGCGGGAGCTAAGGCGCGTCTGGGCGAACGTCAAGCAGGTCATGGCCCCCGGGGCGCTCGATCCCCTGGTCAAGGAAATGATCTACGTGGCGGTCAGCGCTACCAACGGCTGCGAATACTGCACCTATTCGCACACCGCCGCCGCGCGCAAGAAAGGCATGACAGAGCCCATGTTCATGGAGCTTATGGCGGTGGTCGGCCTCGCCAACGAGACCAACCGGCTCGCCAACGGGCTGCGGCCCGAGGTCGATCCGCAGTTCCGCTGAGGATGGACGCCAGGCTCTCGCCGCGGCTCGGCGTGCTGGTCCTCCTCGGCGTGGCGAGCTGCTTCGCCTCCAACCACCTTTGCGCGCGCATCGCCTTCGACCACGGCGCGAGCGTGGTGACCGGGGTAAGCGTGCGCGCGACGTTCACGACGCTCGTGCTCTTCGTCATGATGCGCCTTCAGGGGGTCTCGCTCGCCATCCCGCGCGCGCTGCGCGGCCGCACGCTACTCGCCGGGCTCCTGATCGCCTCGCAGAGCTACTGCCTCTATTCCGCGGTGGCGCTCATTCCGCCGGCGCTGGCGCTGCTCGTCTTCCAGACTTCGCCGATGCTCTACGTGCTCCTCACCTGGGCGCTCGGCCGCGAAGCGCCGCGCTGGAGCGCGCTCGCACCGATGGCGCTCGCGCTCGTCGGGCTCGCGCTCGCCTTGAACCTGCGGCCGGCGCACCTCGCGGCCGATTGGGCGGCGGTGCGCGCCGGTGTGTTGTGGGCCTTCGCCAGCGGCACGAGCATGGCGGTGGTCTATTACCTCAACGCGAATGCGCTCAAGCCGCTCGACGGGCGGCTTCGCACCTTCGCCATGACCGCCGTGACGGCGGTGCTCGTCATCGTCGCCGGAGCCGCGGCCGGCGCGCAGGCGCTGCCGCAGGCGCCGAGCGGCTGGGCCGGGCTCGCGCTGCTCGCGGTGTTCTACTGCATCGCGATGGGCTCGCTCTTCTTCGTGCTGCCGCGTATCCCGACGACCACCACGGCTGCCCTCAACTTCGAGCCGATCGCGCTCCTCGTGCTCGGGTGGCTCTTCCTCGGCTTCACCGTGACCCCGCTGCAGATCGCGGGCGCGGTTCTCACCGTGAGCGCGATCGCCTGGCTCGGACTACAAAAGCGCTAATTCCGTACTAAGTACGGAATTCGTTCAGCCGGCGGTGATGACGCCTTCACCGCCCGCGTAGAGCTTCTCGACCAGCGCCGCGCGCCGCTCGAGCACCGCGCGCTGGTTGATGTAGCCCTTGTCGGTGATCTCGTTCGCATCGATCAACGGCGGCTCGCTCATCACCAGCAGGCGCCGCGGATGCGTCGAGCTGCCGCCCTCGGCCGCGAGCTTCGCGAGCGCTGCGCTCAGCCGCTCGCGCACGTCCGAGCGGTCCTTGGCGGCGGCGCTCAAGAAAACGAGCGCACCGATCTCGTCGCGATCGTGGCCGGTGATCACCGCATCCTGGACCAAGGGGTCGGCGGCGGCGATGAGCTTCACCCGCACCGCGCCGACGTTCACCCACGTGCCGCTCGTCAGCTTGAAGTCCTCGGCCACGCGACCATCGAAGACGATGCCCTTCGCCGGATCATCCGCGTCGGCGAACCTGACCGCGTCGCCGATACGGTAAAAGCCTTCCTCATCGAACGCTTCCCGCGTGAGATCGGCGCGCTTGTAATAGCCGGGCATGACGTTCGGCCCGCGCACCCGCACTTCGAGCTTGCCGGCTGTCGGCACGAGCTTCAGCTCGCATTCCGGTATCGGCAAGCCGATCACGCCTGGCCGCTCCATGTGGAAGTGCACCGAGGTCGCGAGGGGCGAGGTTTCGGTCGATCCCCACGCGGAGAGCATGGCGAGGCGCGGTCCACCCAGCTTTTTCAATTTGTCCCACAGATTCTGCGGTAGCGAGGCGGCGGCATAGAAGAGCACATCCAGCTCGCGGAAAAAGCTCTGGCGCAGTTTCTCGTCCCGCTCGAGATACGGCAGCAGCAGGTCATAGCCGCGCGGCACGTTGAAGTACATGGTCGGCGAGACATCCGCCAGGTTCTTCACCGTCGTCTCTACCAACCCGGGCAGCGGCTTGCCGCCATCCACGTACAGCGTGCCGCCGTTGCGCAGCAGCAGGTTGAAATTGTGATTGCCGCCGAAGGTGTGGTTCCAGGGCAGCCAGTCGACCACGACGGGCGGCCGGTCCTCGACGAACGGCCACGCCTGTGCGAGCTGCTGCTGATTCGCGCACAGCATGCCGTGCGTGTTGATCACGCCCTTCGGCATGCCGGTCGAGCCCGAGGTGAAGAGAATTTTCGCCACCGTCTGCGGCCCGACGCGCGCGTGCTCGCGCTCCTGTGTCGAGCCGGGGTTGCTTTCCAGGAGCTCTGCCACCGATGTCGACTTCGCGCCCACCGCGGCGAGCGCCGGCGCGAATTTCGCCGCGTCGGCGGCGAACACGAGCCCGGGCTGCACGAGCTCGAAGATGTGCTTCAGCTTGCCGTAGTCCTGCGACATGAGCGAGTACGCGGGCGAGATCGGCGCGACCGGGATGCCGACGTGCATCGCGCCGAGCGCAAGGAGCGCGTGGTCCACGCCGTTGTCCGAAAGAATGGCGACAGGCCGCTCCGCGCTCAGTCCCAGGTCGAGCAGGGCTTGGCTGATCCGCCGCACGGCGCCGTAGGCTTCGCGGTAGCTCAGCTTGCGCCAGCCGTCGCCCTTGCGCTCGGCGAGGAAGGTCCGCTCGGGCGCCTTGTCCGACCAGCGCACGAGCCACTCGGTGACGCAGCGCGCGAAGGGCGCGAGCTTCTGCGGCGAGCGCAGATAGATGTTGCCGCCGCGGCGCTCGAGTTCTACCCGCGCGGGAGCGAGGCGCAGCTTCGCTTGCATAATTCGATTGTATGTTCGTCCGCGAGCCGCAGCGCGACACGCCGGTGCTCGCCGAGCACGAGGTGGTGGTGCTCGGCGGCGGGCCCGCGGGCATCGCCGCCGCCGCGGCGGCGGGCAGGGCAGGCCGCTCCACGATCCTCGTCGAGCGCTACGGTTTCCTCGGCGGCGCGGGCACTGCCGCGGGACTGGCGAACTTCTGCGGCCTGCACGCAAAAGTGCACGGCGAGCACCACCAGGTCGTGCACGGCATCGCCGATGACGTGGTTGCGCGCCTCCAGGCGCTGGGCGCGCTCGCCGCGCCGCACGTGCTCTTCGGCGGCCGCATCCAGGCGCAGGCCTATGACGTCTCCGCCTACAAGCTCGTCGCGGATCAGATCCTGCTCGCTGCGAACGTCCGGCTGCTGTTTCACGCGCTCGCGGTGGGCTATCGCGATGGCCATCTGCTGGTGGAGACAAAGTCCGGCCGTCGCGCCATCCGTGGCCGCATGTTCATCGACTGCTCGGGCGACGGCGATCTCGCCGCGTGGATGGGAGCTCCGTACGAAGTGGGCGACGGAAAAGGAAACATGCTCTATCCGTCCACGATGTATCGCATCGGCGGCGTCGATCCGGCAAAGGCGGGCAACGCGTGCGAGACAATCGCGCAGCGCATGGAGGAAGCCGAGCGCGCAGGGCGGCGCTTTCCGCGCAAGAAGCCAATCCTGCGCCCGCAGCCCAATCCGGTCGAATGACGCGCGAACCTCACGCAGCTCCGCAATCCCGACGGCAGCGCCGTGAGCGGCATCGATGCCGCGCAGCTTGCCTGGGGCGAGGTGGAAGGCCGCCGCCAGGTCTGGGACACGTTCCAGTTCATCCGCGAAACGACGCCGGGCTTCGAGCGCGCGTACCTCGCCGATATCGCGCCGCAGATCGGCATCCGCGAGACGCGGCGCATCGGCGGCGTGTATCAACTCACCGAGGGAGATGTGCTCGACTGCGCCGATTTCCCCGACGCCATCGGCGTGAACGGCTGGCCGGTAGAGGAGCACACGGCGGGCGATGTCGAATTCCGCTTCCAGCGCTCGCCGCGCGGCTACAACCAGCT
>VBCM01000062.1 GCA_005883675.1 Betaproteobacteria bacterium | reverse complement strand
CTCGTTGCCGTTGCGCCGCGTGTATTCCTCCCACCAGCGGATGCGCGCGATCAGTTTCTCGCCCACCGCGCGGCTCACCGCGCGCCGCGTGAGCAGATGCTCGGCGCCGTAGATCTCCGGCGTCTCGGAAAGGATCGCGGTGCCGCCATGACGCACCAGCAGATCGACCGCCGCGCCGAGCGCCGGGTTCGCGCTGATGCCCGAATAGCCGTCCGAGCCCCCGCACTGCAGACCGAGGATCAAATGCGCCGCCGGCACTGGCTCGCGCTGCACCTTGTTCGCTTCGGGCAGCATTTCCTTCACGCGCGCGATACCGTTCTCGACTGCCTTGCGCGTGCCACCTTTCTCTTGGATGGTGAAGGCGCCAAGCTTGTCGCTCTTCTTCAAGCCTTGGGCGGCCATCAGCATATTGATCTGGTTCGCCTCGCAGCCCAGGCCGACGATCTGCGTCGAATAGAAATTCGGATGCCGGGCATAGCCAGCGATGGTCCGGCGCAGCACATCGGTCGCCTCGCCCTCGCTCGCCATGCCGCAGCCCGTCTTGTGCGTCAGTGCGACCACGCCGTCCACATTGGGGTGCTCGGTTAAATTATTTCGGAAGTGCTCGGCGATCATGCGCGCCACGGTGGCCGAGCAATTCACGCTCGTGAGGATGCCGATGTAGTTGCGCGTCGCGACGCGGCCATCGGCGCGCTTGATGCCCATGAAGCTGGCCGCGGGCTCGATGTACTCGGTGGCCTTCACGCCCGTGCAGAACGCGTAGTCGCGCTGGAAGTCGCCCATGGCGACGTTGTGCACATGCACGTGATCGCCCGGCGCGATCGGCTGCGTGGCGAAGCCGATGACCTGGTTGTAGCGGTGCACCGGCTGGACCGGCGCCAGGGCGCGCACGGCGATCTTGTGTCCAGCCGGAATGCGAACTGCGGCGCGTACGTTTTCTTTCTGTATGAGCGTCCCTGCGGGC
Organism: Betaproteobacteria bacterium; assembly: GCA_005883675.1. Classification (GTDB taxonomy): domain Bacteria; phylum Pseudomonadota; class Gammaproteobacteria; order Burkholderiales; family SG8-39; genus SCGC-AG-212-J23. The sequence goes on along the minus strand of VBCM01000062.1, from coordinate 9,044 downwards.
AGCTCGGTGCGCGCGATGACGACGTCGTCGTTGGGATGTAGCCGGATAGTGAGGTCAGCAGCCTGGAGCATGCGCAGCTCCTCAGTGGTTGTCGCGCGGGACGAAGGCGCCGCTGCTGCCGACGAGAAAGTCGAGATCGGCGCCGTCGCTCGCCTGCAGCACGTGATCGACGTAGAGCTTCCAGTAGCCGCGCTCGAGCGCGGGCTTGGGCGGCTGCCAGCGCGCGCGGCGCGCGGCGAGCTCGCTGTCGCTTACTACGAGTTGTAGCTTGCGTTGCGCCACGTCGAGCTCGATCTCGTCGCCGCTGCGCACGAGCGCCAGCGTGCCGCCGGCCGCCGCTTCGGGCGAGATGTGCAGCACCACGGTGCCGTACGCGGTACCGCTCATGCGCGCATCGGAGATGCGCACCATGTCGGTGATGCCGCGCTTCAGGATCTTCGGCGGCAGCGGCATGTTGCCGACTTCCGCCATGCCCGGATAACCCTTCGGCCCGCAGTTCTGCAGCACCATGACCGAGCGCTCGTCGATCTCGAGATTCGGGTCATCGATGCGCCGGTGGAAGTCTTCGATGTTTGCAAAGACGACGGCGCGGCCACGGTGCTGCATCAGCGCCGGCGTCGCCGCCGACGGCTTGATGATGGCGCCGTCCGGACAGAGGTTGCCGCGCAGCACCGCGATGCCCGTGTGCTCCTTGAACGGTGACTTGAAGCTGTGGATGACGTCGCGGTTCCAGCATTCCGCGTTGCGCACGTTCTCCCACAGGATCTGCCCATTCACGGTGAGCGCGTCCTTGTGCAGCAACCCGTTCTCGCCGAGCTCGCGCAGCACCACCGGCAGGCCACCCGCGTAGCAGAAGTCCTCCATCAGGTATTCGCCGTTCGGCTTGAGGTTGACGAGCGTGTGCACGCCGCTCCCCACCCGGTCCCAGTCGTCGAGCGTGAGCTCGACGCCGATGCGTCGCGCAATGGCGATGAGGTGGATTACGGCGTTGGTAGAGCCGCCGATCGCGGCGTTGGCGCGGATCGCGTTCTCGAATGCCTGCTTGGTGAGGATCTGCGCGAGCCGCACATCGTCCTTCACCAGCTGCACGATGCGCCGGCCCGCCAGGCGCGCGAGCACGTTGCGCCGCGCATCGACAGCGGGATAGGCCGCGTTGCCCGGCATGCCGACGCCGAGCGCTTCGATCATCGAGGCCATGGTCGAGGCCGTACCCATGGTCATGCAATGCCCGTGCGAGCGGTGCATGCACGACTCGGCTTCGTGGAACTCTTCCAGCGTCAATTTGCCGGCGCGCAAATCCTCGGACATCGACCAGACATTGGTGCCCGAGCCGATGTCATGGCCGCGGTATTTGCCGGAGAGCATCGGTCCGCCGGAGACGAAGATCGTCGGCAGGTCGACGCTCGCCGCGCCCATCAGGATCGAGGGCGTGGTCTTATCGCAGCCGCCGAGCAGCACCACGCCGTCGAGCGGGTTGCCGCGGATCGATTCCTCGGCGTCCATGCTCGCGAGGTTGCGGTAGAGCATGGCGGTCGGGCGCAGCAGCGTCTCGCCGAGCGACATCACCGGGAATTCGAGCGGGAAGCCGCCGGCTTCCAGGATGCCGTGGCGTACATGGTCCGCGAGGACGCGGAAGTGTGTGTTGCAGGGCGTGAGCTCGGACCAGGTGTTGCAGACGCCGATGACCGGCCGGCCGTCGAACTGGTCCTGCGGCACGCCGCGGTTCTTGAGCCATCAGTACGTGGCGCGGACGCCGGAAATGTCGAACACGGCTCCGGTGGAGAACGAACACTCCTCCGAGGCGAGCCAGCAGACGAGCGCCGCGATTTCCTCCACCTTGACGAAGCGTCCCATCGGGATCTTCGACAGCATGTACTTGGCGAACTCGGCCGTCACTTGCTCGAGGATCGCGGTCTGCGCGGCGGCGGGCGTCACGCAGTTGACGAGCACGCCGCTCTGGGCGAGCTCCTTGCCGAGCGCCTTAGTGAAGGCGATCAGGCCGCCCTTGGCGGCCGCGTACGCCGCGGCGTTCGGATTGCCTTCCTTGCCGGCGATCGACGCGATGTTGACGATGCGTCCATAGCCCGCCTTCACCATGTGAGGCACCACGGCGCGGCAGCACAGAAACGGGCCGTTGAGATCGATGTCGATGACGCGCTGCCACTCGCTCACCGGATATTCGACCACCGGCATGCTCGGCCCGGCGATGCCGGCGTTGTTGATCAGCACGTCGATCCTGCCGAGCTCCGCCATGCTGCGCTTCACCGCGCTCTCGATGGACGTCTGATCGGCGACGTCCACGCGCGGCGAGCCTTCGAGATCCCAGATCGCCACCTTCGCACCGGAGGCTTGCAAGCGCTTCGCGATCGCGGCGCCGATGCCTTGGGCGCCGCCCGTCACCACGGCGGTGCGGCCGGCGAAATCGAACCGATTCATGGAGACGCGAAGTATAATCGCTGCCCTTCAGGAAAACCCCCCTATGGCAGGACGGCTCGCAGGAAAAACGGCGTTCATTACCGCCGCCGCGCAAGGCATGGGCCAGGCCGCGGCGCTCGCCTTCGCGCGCGAAGGCGCCAAGGTCTGGGCGACTGACGTCAACGCGCAGCAGCTGAAGAGCATCGAAGGCAAGGACGCCATCCGCACGCGCCAGCTCGATGTGACCGACGAGCCGGCGATCGCGCGTATCGCGCAGGAAGTGGGCGACGTGGATGTGGTCTTCAACTGCGCCGGCATCGTGCACAACGGCTCGATCCTCGAGGCGAGCGCGAAAGACTGGGACCAGGCGATGAGTGTGAATGTGCGCTCGATGTTCCTCGTGACGCGGGCGTTCCTGCCGGGAATGCTGAAGAAGCAGAAGGGCTCGATCATCAACATGGCCTCGGTCGCCTCCTCCATCAAAGGCTTGCCCAACCGCTGCGTCTATGGTGCGAGCAAGGCGGCGGTGATCGGCCTCACCAAGTCCATCGCGGCCGATTACGTGCGCCAGGGCATTCGCTGCAACGCGATCGCGCCGGGGACCGTGGACACGCCGTCGCTCAAGGGTCGCATCGATTCCTACGCCGATCCGGTGCAGGCGAGGAAGGACTTCATCGCCCGCCAGCCGATGGGCCGCCTCGGCACGGTCGACGACATCACGCCGATCCTGGTTTATCTCGCCTCGGACGAATCGCTCTTCGCGACCGGCAACGTTTTCTCGATTGATGGGGGTATGACGATATGAAACTCTGTCGCTACGGCAAGCCGGGCTACGAGAAGCCGGGCATGATCGATGGCGAAGGCAAGCTGCGCGATCTGTCGAAGATCGTCGACAGCCTCGGGCCGAACGAGATCTCGCCGCGCGGGCTGAAGATGCTGACGCGGCTGAAGCCCGAATCGCTGCCGCTGGTGAACGGCACGCCGCGCTACGGCGTGCCGTACGTTGGCATCGGCAAGTTCGTGGCCATCGGCCTCAACTACTCCGACCACGCCAAGGAAGCCGGGCTGCCGATCCCGCCGGAGCCGATCGTCTTCATGAAGGCGACCACCTGCATCAGCGGTCCGAACGACGATGTCATCCAGCCGAAGAACTCGACCAAGCTCGACTGGGAAGTGGAACTCGGCGTCGTGATCGGCACCACCGCACGCTACGTCGACGAAGCGTCCGCGCTCAATCATGTCGCGGGCTACTGCATCGTGAACGACGTGTCGGAGCGCTCCTTCCAGATGGCGACCAGCCAGTGGGACAAGGGCAAGGGATTCGACACCGCGGGGCCGATCGGCCCGTGGCTCGTGACCACCGACGAGATCCGCGATCCGCAGGCGCTCGACATGGCGCTCGAGGTGAACGAGAAACGTATGCAGAGCGGCAACACGCGCACCATGGTGTTCAACGTGGTGAAGCTGATCTCGCACGTGAGCCAGTACATGACGCTCGTGCCGGGCGATATCATCGCCACCGGCACGCCGCCCGGCGTGGGACTCGGCATGAAGCCGCCGGTATTTCTCAAGCCCGGCGATGTGATGCGTCTCACGATCTCCGGCCTCGGTGAGCAAAAGCAACGCGTGGTGGCCTACTCGGCCTAAGGTTAGTGCAGTGCCGCAATAGACGCGTAAGGTAAGCTAGCCGCATGAACAAGCGCGCGGATTTCACTGCCAGCCTCGAGCAGTCGGCGTTCTGGATGCCGTTCACGTCGAACCGGCAGTTCAAGAAGGCGCCGCGGCTGCTCGCTCGTGCCGAGGGCATGTACTACTGGACGCCAGAGGGCCGCCAGATTCTCGACGCCTGCGCGGGACTGTGGTGCGTCAACGCAGGCCACTGCCGGCCGAAGATCGTGCAGGCGATCCAGCGCCAGGCGGCGCAGATGGACTTCGCGCCGACTTTCCAGATGGGCCACCCGATCGCGTTCGAGTTCGCCGAGCGCCTCGCGGCGATTGCCCCGGAGCGCTTCAAGCGCGTGTTCTTCACCAACTCGGGCTCTGAATCGGTCGACAGCGCGCTGAAGATCGCACTCGCGTACCACCGCGCGCGTGGCGAGCCGGGACGCTTCCGCCTGATCGGCCGCGAGCGCGGCTACCACGGCGTCAACTTCGGCGGCATGTCGGTCGGCGGCCTGGGACCCAACCGCAAGCTCTTCGGGCCGGGCGTCGCCGGCATCGATCATCTGCGCCATACGCACGACATTGCGCGCAACGCCTTCTCCCGCGGCCAGCCCGCGCACGGCGCGGAGCTGGCCGAGGACCTCGAGCGCCTGTGCACGCTGCACGATCCATCGACGATCGCCGCCGTGATCGTCGAGCCAGTGCCAGGCTCCGCCGGCGTGCTGATTCCGCCGGTGAAATATCTCGAGCGGCTGCGCGAGATCTGCACCAAACACGGAATCCTGCTGATTTTCGACGAGGTGATCACCGGTTTCGGGCGCCTGGGCAAGCCGTTTGGCTCGCAGCGTCTCGGCGTGATGCCCGATCTCTTCACCATCGCCAAGGGCATGACGAGCGGCACCGTGCCGATGGGCGCGGTGATCGTGCGCGAAGACATCTACGACGCGTTCATGAAAGGCCCGGACGGCATCGAGTTGTTCCATGGCTACACCTACTCCGGCCATCCGCTCGCCTGCGCAGCGGGCATCGGCGCCCTCGACACGTACGAGGAGGAAGGGCTGCTCGAGCGCGCCGCCTCGCTGGAGAAGTACTGGGAGAACGCCCTCCACGCGCTGAAGGGCGAGCGCAACGTCATCGACATCCGCAACTACGGGCTGATGGGGGCGATCGAGCTCGGGCCGCGCGCCGGCGCGCCGGGTAGCCGCGGCTACGACGCGCTCGTGAAATGCTTCGAAGCGGGCGTTCTCATTCGCTATACCGCCGACACGCTCGCCTTCTCGCCGCCGCTCATCGTCGAAAAGGCGCAGATCGAGCGCATCTTCGAGACGGTACGCAAGGTCCTCCAGGCGCTGGAATAAAAAAGGGCGCCGCGCGGGCGCCCTTTCTGCCGCGGACGGTTGTCCTATTTCATCGCGGTCCGGACCACGCCCAGCCGGCGCCCTCGCGACGGCTGCTTAAGGCGCGCCGGGGTCACGAGGTCCCTCACGAAGTTGGGCAGCGCGAAGACGCCCTCGTGCGTCTCGCCGTTGTAGAAGCGAAGCTCCTGGAGCTTGCGCGCGTCGATGCGCCGGTCGATCTCGTCGGCGGTGAAGGACTTCGGATCGAGCTTGTCGGAGCACACCGCCATCGCCCATAGCGAGCCGTAGAGCGGGATGTACATGGTGTACGCGCGCACGATGCGAAAGACGTTGTTCAGCCGCTGGGCGAGATCGGCCACGCGCTGCGGCTGCGCCACCGGCGAGCCGAGATGCAGCGTCAGCGCGCCGCCGGGGGCGAGCGCCGTGCGAAGCTGCTGGAAGAATTCCAGCGAGTAAAGCGCGGCCGCCGGGCCGACCGGGTCGTTCAAGTCGAGCGAGATCAGATCGAAGCGCTCCTGCGTCTCGCGCACGAACTTCATGCCGTCGTCGATCAGCACGCGCAGCTTCGGGTTGTCGAAGACGCCGTTGTGCACGGCCTGGAAGTGCTCCTTCGCCACCTGGATCACGTCGGCGTCGATCTCGACCATGGTCACCGACTCGACCGCGGGGTGCTTCAGCACCTCTTCGGAGGAGCCGCCGTCGCCGCCGCCGATGATCAGCACCTTCTTGGGCGCGAGGTGGGCGGTGAGCGCCGGGTGCACCAGGTTCTCGTGGTAGACGAACTCCTCCTTCTCGGAGGTCATGTTGAAGCCGTCGAGGCGGAAGAGCTTGCCGTAGTGCGGCGTCTCGTAGATCTGCATCTTCTGGAACTTGGTCTGCCACTCGCCGAGCTGCTTCGAGGCCTTGATGTAGAAGCCGGTCGAGGCGCTGAGCGGCTCCATCAGCAGGTGCTCGCCGCGGTCGATCTCCTGGCGCGCGACCTCCGTGGGCTGGAAGTACGCGACGATGGTGTCGAAGAGACTGCGCGCCTTGGCCGAGTTGTCGGCGCTGTAGTTGCAGACGTAGACGTCGAGCGTCAGCCCCTGGCGCTCGGGCCAGGTATGGACTGCCAGGTGGGACTCGGCCAGCACGATGCAGCCGGTGAAGCCGCAGCCATCGAACTGATGGAAGCTCACGCCGACGGTGGTGAGACCGGCGGCCTCGACCATCTCGACGCACTTTGCGCGGAATCGCTCGCCGTCTAGTAGGAGCTGCGGATCGCAGCGGCAGCCGGTGAGGTCACCGATGAGATGCAGACCATTCATTTTTGTACCCTCCAAAACGCGAAGGCGCGGCCCTTCGTGTCCAGGCCACGCCCCCGATCCACGCCTTGCGGCGCACAGCGCTCTTCAGTTGCGCTCAATTCGTGCAAAACCTCCTAAGTACTCAATTTTGCTCGTTCGATCTTTCAACCAGCTCTTGACAAACCGCGTCGATCAATCTTCGAGCGATCGAGATTCTGCTCGGAAGTTTCGGCAATTGCAATACATCGAACCACTTCGCGTCCTCGATTTCGCCCGCCTGAGGCGCGATCTCGCCGCCGCTCCACTCGGCGACGAACGCGATCATGAGCGAATGCGGGAACGGCCACGGCTGGCTCGCGAAGTAGCGGATGTTGGCGACGCGCACGCCGACTTCCTCATGCACCTCGCGCTCGAGGCACTGCTCGAGCGACTCGCCGGGCTCGACGAAGCCGGCGAGCGCGCTGTACATGCCGGCCGGGAAGTGCGGGCTGCGCCCGAGGAGGAGCTCCCTTTTTCCGCCGTTTTCCCTATGAACCAGCGCCATCACGGCGGGCGCGAGGCGCGGATACGCCGTGAGCTTGCACTTGGGGCAGATGCGGGCGCGTTCCTCGCGCTTGGCCTCGGTCGGCGTGCCGCAACGCCCGCAGTACTGGTGCGTGCGGTCCCAGGCGACGAGCTGCAGCGCGCGGCCGGCGAGCGCGAAGTGCGCGTCCTCGAGCACGCTGTAGAGCGCGCGCAGGCCCGCCCACGCAGTGCCAGCGGGCGCGGCGGCGCCGTCGGCGAGTTCCGCGGCCCAGCATTGCCGGCCGTCCAGGCACCCTAGATATAGGGTTCGAAGCGTGCTTGAGCCCAGCCAATTGTGGTTTTTTTGCAACGGCAGCCGCGCCCAGGCCGGCCGCGCCTTGACCCGCGGGTCGTCGCTCGGCGCGTGCAACGGGCCCATCTCGACGGCGAGGTCGTCGCCGCGGAACACGAACCAGTGCGCCTCGCCCGGCGCGCCGCAGTTCACGGCAGGCTCGTAGCGCGGCGGGCTGGAGAAGGGCAGCTCCATGGGAGGCGCTGAGTATAATTTGCGCGCTCCGATGGATTCTTCCGTAACGGCCAAAGCTACCGACGCCGAGCTCGCCAATTCCATTCGCGCGCTCGCAATGGACGCGGTGGAGGCCGCCAAGTCGGGCCACCCCGGCATGCCGATGGGCATGGCGGAGATCGCGGTGGCGCTGTGGAAGCGGCACCTGCGCCACAACCCGGCGAACCCTGGCTGGCCGGACCGCGACCGCTTCATCCTGTCGAACGGGCACGGCTCGATGCTGCTCTATAGCCTGCTCCACCTCACAGGCTACGACCTGCCGATCGGCGAGTTGCACCGCTTCCGCCAGCTCGGCTCGAAGACGCCCGGGCATCCGGAGCGCGGCTGCGCGCCCGGCGTCGAGACCACCACCGGGCCGCTCGGCCAGGGCATCTCCAACGCGGTGGGCATGGCGCTCGCCGAGCGGCTGCTCGCCGCCGAGTTCAACCGGCCCGGCCACCCGATCGTCGACCACTACACCTACGCCTTCATGGGCGACGGCTGCATGATGGAAGGCGTCTCGCACGAGTCCTGCTCGCTCGCCGGGACGCTCGGCCTGGGCAAGCTGATCGCGGTCTACGACGACAACGGCATCTCGATCGACTCCGACAAGGGCGAGATCAAGCAGTGGTTCACCGACGACGTGCGCAAGCGCTTCGAGTCCTACGGCTGGCACGTCATCGGGCCGCTCGACGGCCACGACGTCGAGGCGCTAGACCGGGCGCTCAAGCGCGCCAAGCGCGAAAAGAGCCGCCCGACCCTGATTCTCGCCAGGACGACGATCGCCAAGGGCGCGCCGACCAAGGCCAACACCGGCGCCGCCCACGGCGCCGCGCTCGGCGCGCAGGAGGTGGCTGCGACGCGCCAGGCCATCGGCTGGCCGTACCCGGCGTTCGAGATTCCCCAGCACGTCTACGACGGCTGGGACGCGCGCGAGGCGGGCAAGCGCGCCGAAAAGAACTGGCGGCGGCGCTTTGCCGCGTACGAGAAAGCGTTCCCGGCGGAAGCCGCCGAGTTCAAGCGGCGCATGGCCGGCGAGCTGCCTGACGGCTTCGCCGCCATGGCCGAGCGTCTCGTCGCGGAGTTCAACCAGAAGGCGGAAACGGTGGCCACGCGCCGCGCCTCACAGCTCGCGCTCGACGCGCTGGTGCCCGCGCTGCCCGAGCTCATCGGAGGCTCGGCCGACCTGACAGGCTCGAACCTCACCATGGCCAAGAGCTCCAAGGTCATCGGACGCGAGGGCGGGGGCAATTACGT
>VBCM01000061.1 GCA_005883675.1 Betaproteobacteria bacterium | reverse complement strand
GGGCTCTCGCGCCGGCGGGTCACCGTTTCCACCTCGGGCGTGATTCCGGGAATGGACCGGCTGCGCGACGAATGCCCGGTGGCGCTCGCCGTCTCGCTGCACGCGCCCAACGACGCGCTGCGCGATCGCCTGGTGCCGGTGAACCGCAAGTATCCGCTGCGCGAGCTCGTCGCCGCATGCAACCGCTACCTGGAAAAAGCGCCGCGCGACTTCATCACCTTCGAGTACGTGATGCTCGAGGGCGTGAACGATGGCGACCAGCACGCGCGCGAGCTCGTCGGCATCGCCAAGCGCGTGCGCTGCAAGTTCAACCTAATCCCGTTCAACCCGTTCCCCGCGTCCGAGTTCACGCGCTCGAGCGCCGAGCGCATCCGACGCTTCGCCGAGATACTGCAGCGCGCCGGCCTTACCGTAACGACGCGCAAGACGCGCGGCGACGACATCGCGGCCGCCTGCGGCCAGCTCGCCGGCGATGTCGCCGATCGCACGCGCCGCGCGGCCTTCTACCGCCTGAAGGAAGTGCGCGCATGAAGCCCTGGCGCGCAGCCGCGCTCGCGGTGCTCATCGCGGGGTGCGCTGCCCAGCCGCAGGCCCCGAGCTCCGACACGGGGACCATCACCGGCGGCGTGAGCGAGCCGCGCAACCGTGCGCGCGTGCACACCGATCTTGCCGCGGCCTACTACGAGCGCGGCGCCATGAGCGTCGCGCTCCAGGAGCTGCGCGCGGCGACGGACGCGGATGCTTCCTATGCACCGGCGTACGGCGTCTACGGCCTGGTCTACCAGGAGCTGAAAGAAAACGTGTTCGCGCAGGACAGCTTCGAGCGCGGGCTGCGCCTCGCGCCGAACGACCCCGACATCAATCACCATTACGGCTGGTTCCTCTGCCAGAACGGCCGCGAGCAGGAGGGCATCCGGCACTTCATGCAGGCGGTGAAGAACCCGCTCTACCAGGCACCGTGGCGCTCGTATTCCGCGGCGGGCCTGTGCAGCCTTCGGCAGGACAACGTCAAGGACGCGGAGGATTTCTTCCAGCGCGCGCTGAAGCTCGATCCGGACGAGCCGGCGTCGCTGCTCAAGCTCGGCGAGATCCGCTATCGGCAGGGCAAGGCGGAGGAGGCGCGCAAGCTCGTCGCGCGCCGCAACAAGCTCGTCTCGCCGAGCGCCGAATCGCTGTGGCTCGCCCTGCGCATCGAGCGCCGCCTGGGCGAGCGCGTCGCCGAACAGAGCTATGCCAACCAGCTGCGGCGCCGCTTCCCCGGCTCGCCGGAATACCAGTCACTGCAGCGGGGCCATTATGAGTGACGCGGCCGGTGCGGAGCTGAAAAGCGCGCGCGAGGCGCTGGGGCTCACCGTGTCCGAAGTGGCGCACCAGTTGAAGCTCGCGCCCCGGCAGGTCGAGGCGCTCGAGGCGGGACGCTTCGAGGCGCTGCCCGGCGGCACGTTCGTGCGCGGCATGCTGCGCAACTACGCGCGGCTGCTCAAGGTCGCGCCCGAGCCACTGCTCGAGCACCTCGCCGGGCGCTTAGATTCGCCGGACGCCAATCGGCTGGCCGCGCGCTACAGCCAGCCCGTACCGTTCTCCGACAGCGCGCGCCAGTCCACCTTCGTCTACTTGGGCCTCTCGCTCGCGGTGCTCACCCTCGGGGGTGGCGTGGCCTATCAGTGGTACCGCGAACACAAGGTACCGACGCAGGTGGCGGCGGTGAAGCGCGCCGCGCCCAAGCCCGCAGCGCCGGCCGCACCGAAAAGCGAGCCGAAGACCGTCGAGGCCAGCGCGCCGGCACAGATCAGCACCAGCGTCGCCGTGCAGCAGCCGCCGCCCGAGCGGGCCGCGGTGGAAAAGGTCGCTGCCGTCACGGCTGCGCCGCCGCTCGCCGTAGCCGACAAGCCACGCGGCGGCTCGCATCGCCTGGTGATCCGCTGCGAAGAGGAAGCGTGGATCGAGGTGAAGGACGCCAACGATCGCATGCTCGTCTCCTCGCTCAATCCGAAGGGCGCCGAGCGGGTGGTGCGCTCGCGCGGGCCGCTGACCCTCGTCATCGGCAATGCCGCGCACGTGCAAGTCATCCATAACGACAAGCCCGTCGACCTCGCGCCGCACACCAAGCTCTCGATCGCCCGCTTCACCCTGCCATGAAGAGACGCCTCTCGCGAGCGGTGCGCGTCGGCGGCGTCGTCATGGGCGGCGGCGCCCCGATCGTCGTGCAGTCGATGACCAACACCGACACCGCCGACGTGCCGGCGACCGCGGCGCAGGTCGCCGAGCTCGCGCGCGCGGGCTCGGAGCTCGTGCGCATCACCGTGAACTCCCCCGAGGCGGCCGCCGCCGTGCCGCGCATCCGCGAGCGCCTGGATCTCACCGGTTGCCGCGTGCCGCTCGTCGGTGACTTCCACTTCAACGGGCACAAGCTGCTTACGCAATACCCCGACTGCGCCAAGGCGCTCGCGAAATACCGCATCAACCCCGGCAACGTCGGCCGCGGCGCGAAGCGCGACGAGCAATTCGCCGCCATGATCGACTGCGCCCTGAAATACGAAAAACCGGTGCGCATCGGCGTCAACTGGGGAAGCCTCGATCCGGAGCTCCTCGCGCGCATGATGGACGACAACGCGCAGCTTCCGGTTCCCCAAGACGCTATGGATGTCATGCGCGAGGCGGTCATCCGCTCGGCCCTCGACTCGGCGCGCCAGGCCGAGGAGTGGGGCCTGCCCGCCGAGCGCATCGTCATCTCGTGCAAGATGAGCCAGGTGCAGGACCTGATCGCCGTGTACCGCGCGCTCGCCGAGCGCTGCGACTACGCCCTGCACCTCGGGCTTACCGAAGCGGGGATGGGCACGAAGGGCATCGTCGCCTCCAGCGCCGCGATGGCGGTGCTCCTGCAGGAAGGTATCGGCGACACGGTCCGCGTGTCGCTCACGCCCGAGCCGGGCGGTCGCCGCACGCGCGAAGTGCAGGTGGCGCAGGAGCTCCTGCAGACCATGGGCCTGCGTGCCTTCGCGCCGATGGTGAGCGCCTGCCCGGGCTGCGGGCGCACCACGAGCACCTATTTCCAGGAGCTCGCGCAGAAGATCGAGGGTTATTTGCGAGCGCAGATGCCGGTATGGCGCGCCGCGCATCCCGGCGTGGAAAACATGCGCGTGGCGGTGATGGGTTGCGTGGTGAACGGCCCGGGCGAGTCGAAGCACGCGAACATCGGCATCAGCCTGCCGGGCACCAACGAGGTGCCGGCGGCGCCGGTCTATGTCGATGGGCGCAAGACGGTCACGCTCAAGGGCGAGCGCATCGCGGAAGAGTTCCAGGCGATCGTCGAGAATTACGTCCGGGAAAAATACGGCGCCAAGGCCGCCTGAGCGCCGCAACGCCCCCGTCCATGCGAAAAGTACGCCCGGCCCTGCTGAAGGGCTTCGACCAGGAGTTTCTGCCGCAGGACCAGCTGCAGTTCGACGCGCTCCTCGATCTCATCCGCCGCAACTTCGAGCGCTACGGCTTCCTGCCGATCGAGACGCCCTCGGCCGAGCGGATCGAGGTGCTCACCTCCAAAGGCGGCACGGAGAAGGAGATCTACGCGCTTTCGCGCCTTGCCGCGCCGGAGGACGAAGAGGCGGCGGCCAAGGGGGCGCTGCGCTTCGATCTCACGGTGCCGCTCGCCCGCTACGTCGCGATGCGCGAGCGCGAGCTCGCCTTTCCCTTCCGCCGCTACCAGATCCAGCGCGTATGGCGGGGCGAGAACCCGCAGGTGAAGCGCGGGCGCTTCCGCGAGTTCTATCAGTGCGACATCGACATCATCGGTCGCGAGACGCTCTCCTATCTCTACGAGGCCGAGATCCCGAGCGTCATCTACGCGATGTTCAAGGACATGGCGATCGGCGAGTTCTGTATCCGCATCAACAACCGCAAGCTGCTGAAGGGCATCCTGCAGCACTTCGAGGTGCCGGAGGCCCGGGCAAGCGAGGTGCTGCGCGCGCTCGACAAGACCGCCAAGGAGCCCGAGCAGGCGATCCTCGGCGAGCTCGGCAGCCAAGGCATGGCGGCGAAGGCCGCCGCCGAGCTCTACCGCATCATTACGGCGCGCCGCGAGAGCGCCGAGACGCTCGCGCTGCTCACCGACCTCGCCTACCGCAATGAGTCGTACACGCAGGGACTGGACGAGCTCGGCAAAGTGACGGATGCGGCACGCCAGTTCGGCGTGCCGGACACGGCGTTCGCGATCGATCTCAGCGTGGTGCGCGGGCTCGACTACTACACCGGCACGATCTACGAGACGACGCTGAGCGCGCATGCGGACATCGGCAGCATCTGCTCGGGGGGCCGCTATGACGATCTCGCGAGCTACTTCAGCAACACGCGCCTGCCGGGGGTGGGCATCTCGATCGGGCTGAGCCGCCTGTTTGCGCGGCTGAAAGAGGCCAACCTGCTGCGGCCGCCGCCGAGGACGCCCGCCGAGGTACTCGTCACCATGCTCGACGCCGATGCGCTCGCGCGCTACCTCGCCATCGCGGCCGAGCTGCGCGAGCGGGACATCAATACCGAGGTGTATCTCGAGCGCGCCAAGATCGGCAAGCAGTTCGAATATGCGAGCAAGAAGGGCTTTCGCATCGCGATCACCGCGGGCGCGGAGGAGTTCGGCCGCGGTACAGTCAAGGTGAAGGACCTCGCGAGCCAGCGCGAGAGCGACGTGCCGCTCGGTGAAGTCGCCGCACGCGTGAAACAGATGCTCGACGAGAAGGTTAATTAATGGCGCTAGATCTCGAGGAACAGGAACAGGTCGCCGAGCTCAAGGCTTGGTGGAACCAGCACGGCAATCTCATCGTGAGCGCGATCACCGCCGCGGCGCTCGCCTTCGCCGGCTGGCAGGGCTGGCGCTGGTACGAGCGCAACCAGGCGTCGCAGGCAGGCAGCCTCTACGACACCCTCGTGCGCGCCGCCCGCGCGGGCGACGCCAAGGCGCTGCGCGACGCCGACGGCGCCCTGCTCGAGAACTATCCGCGCACGCTGTATGCGTCGATGGGCGCGCTGATGGCCGCGCGCTACTATTACGACAGGAGCGACACGAAGAGCGCCAAGGCGCAGCTGCAATGGGTGCTCGAGCACGCGCGCACCGACGACTTCCGCGACCTCGCGCGCCTGCGCCTCGCCGCCATCCTGCTGGACGAGAAGGCCTACGACGAGGCGCTGAAACTGCTGGATGAGAAGCATGCCAGCGCTTACGACGCGCAGTACGCCGCGGCGAAGGGCGACGTGCTGGTCGCAAAGCAGCAGCCGAACGAAGCGCGCGCCGCCTACCGCGTGGCGCTCGACAAGGCGGGCAGCGGCAGCGCCGCCTTCCGCGAGAGCGTGCGCATGCGACTGGAGGCGCTCGGCGGATGAGATTCTGGGCATTAGTTTTAGTGCTGGCGCTGGCGGCTTGTTCCAGTCCCAGCGGCCCGCAGCCGGCGCCGCTGCCGGAACTGAAGGAGTCGGAGAGAGTGCGCGAGGTCTGGAGCGCGCGAGTCGGCAGCGCGGATACCTTCGTCTTCGAGCCGGCGTTCGCCGACGGCGCCGTGTACAGCGCGGCGCGCGACGGCACGGTGATGCGGCTCGACGCGGCGAGCGGCCGCAGCGCCTGGCGCGTGTCCGCGGGCACGCCGCTCTCCGCCGGCGTCGGTACCGACGGACGCATGGTCGCGGTGGCGAACGAGCACGGCGACGTCATCGCGCTCGATGCGGCGAACGGCGAGCGCCGCTGGAGCGCGCGCGTCTCGAGCGAGGTGATCGCCCCGCCCGCGGTGGCCGCCGGCCTCGTGCTCGTGAGGAGCGTCGACAACCGGGTCTTCGCCTTCGACGCCAAGGGCGGCAAGCGCCGCTGGCTCTATCAGCGTGCGCCCTCATCCCTCATCATCCGCGCGCCCTCCGGCATCGCGGTCGACGGCGAGACGGCGTTCGTCGGCTTCGCCGGCGGCAAGCTCACCGCCATCTCGCTCGCCAACGGCGGCGTGCGCTGGGAGGCGACCGTAGCGCTGCCCAAGGGCGGCACCGAGCTCGAGCGCGTGGCCGACGTGGTCGGCGACCCCGTGGTCCAGGGCAAAGAGGTCTGCGCCGCCACCTACCAGGGCCGCGTCGGGTGCTACGAGACGGCGAGCGGACGGCAGGTCTGGGCGCGCGATATTTCCTCGCTCACCGGTGTGAGCCTCGATGCGCGCTATGCCTTTGTCGCCGACGATCGCGGCACGCTGCAGGCCTTCGATCGCACGAACGGGCGCTCCGTCTGGAAGCAGGACAAGCTCGCCAACCGGCAGCTCTCGCTGCCGCAGCCGGTGGGCGAAGTGATCGCCGTGGGCGATCTCGAAGGCTATGTGCACTTCGTCGCCCGCGATACCGGCGCCTTCGTCGCGCGCTATGCGACCCGCGGCGGGCCGGTGCGCGCGGCACCGCTGCCGTTGCCGGGCGGCGTGCTGGTGCAAACGCAGGACGGCGCATTGCATGCACTTGCGCTGTGAAGCCCGTGCTCGCCGTGGTCGGGCGGCCGAACGTCGGCAAATCGACCCTCTTTAACCGCCTGACGCGCAGCCGCGAGGCGATCGTGCACGACCTTCCCGGCGTGACGCGCGATCGCCATTACGGCGAGGGCCGCGCCGGCGAGCGGCGCTTCATCGCCATCGATACCGGCGGCTTCGAGCCGCGCGCGGGCGAGCGCCTCGCTGTCGAGATGGCGCGCCAGGCCGAGCAGGCGATCGCCGAGGCGGACGCGGTGATCTTCGTCGTCGACGCGCGCGCGGGCCTCACCAGCGCCGACCGCGACATCGCGGAGCGCCTGCGCCGCAAGCCCAGCGTGTGGCTCGCCGTCAACAAGGCCGAAGGCATGCAGCCGGACACCGCGGTGGCCGATTTCCACGAGCTCGGCATCGGCCAGCCGGCCGCCATCTCGGCCGCGCACGGCGAGGGGGTGCGCGAGCTGCTCGAGGCCGTGCTGAGCCCGTTCCCCGAGGATGAAGACGAGGACGAAGACGCGCAGCGCGAGGCACGCGTCGCCATCGTCGGCCGCCCGAACGTCGGCAAATCGACGCTGATCAACGCGCTGGTGGGTGAAGAGCGGGTCATTGCCTTCGACGAGCCCGGCACCACGCGCGACCCGATCGAGGTGCCCTTCGAGCGCGCGGGGCGGCGCTACACCCTCATTGACACGGCGGGCGTGCGCCGGCGCGGGCGCACCGGGACGCCGCCCGAATATTTCTCGATCGTAAAGGCGCTGCAGGCGATCGAGGCGGCGAACGTCGCCGTGCTTCTCATCGACGCGGCCGAAGGCATCACCGAGCAGGACGCGCATGTCGCGGGCTACATCCTGGAGCGCGGCCGCGCGGTGGTACTGGCGGTCAACAAGTGGGACGCCGCAGACAAGGCGGCGCGCGAGCGCCTGAAGAGCGAGCTGCAATGGAAGCTCGGCTTCCTCGGCTTCGCCGAAGCGCACTTCATCTCGGCCAAGGGCGCCAAGGGGCTGGGGGAGCTCATGCGCGCAGTCGATCGCGCCCATGCGGCGGCGATGGCCCGGCTGCCGACCCCGAAGCTCACGCGCGCGATGATCGCCGCGGTCGAGCGTCAGGCGCCGCCCAAGCGGGGGCTGGTGCGCCCGAAGCTGCGCTACGCGCACCAGGGCGGCATCAACCC
>VBCM01000060.1 GCA_005883675.1 Betaproteobacteria bacterium | reverse complement strand
CACACCGATCGCCGCGGAGCGCGAGGTCGAGCTCCTCGCAGCGCATCGCTGCGAACATGCGTCAGACGCCTAACAGCGCGCCCCGCTCGGACGCAGAGAAGCGAATCGCAAACTTAAGAGAATCCGATGTCAGGCTCGAAATTTGTTTACGTTACGTACATCCGCATAACACCCGAGAAGCTGTGGCATGCACTAACGACGCCCGAGTTCATAAAGCAGTATCGGTTCGGAATGAGCGTCGAAAGCGAATGGAAGGTCGGCTCCACGTGGAGAATGTATGCTGACGGAAGCCTCATGGACTCGGGCGAGATTCTCGAGAGCGTTTCGCAGAAGCGGCTGGTGATGAGTTGGCTAAATGAATGGAAGCCCGAGTTCAAGGCAGAGGGCAACTCCCGTTGCGTCTACGAGATTGAGCCCAAGTTCATCGGAGCCGTGTCGGAGGGCTGGCCGATGGTCTTATCGAATCTCAAGTCCCTGCTTGAAACGGGGGATGTTGCTCTCGTCTATCATCGCGGGCGCGAAGGCTAACAATGGCAAAGGTGGTTTTGGAAATTATTCGTCGGTCTAGTGCCGTTATGTTCCAACGTCCGATCCGAGTTTAGTCGCCGAGCACCCCCCGCGCAGAACGTGATGGGTACCTGGTTTCAGACACCACACTGCTTGCCGTCTCGTTGATAACGGCCCAAATACCAAACGCGCTGAACCGGTAAGCGCCTAACGCGTCTTCAAGCCCACCGGCTGCGCCGCTGATTCAATTGTGATATGAACGGCAAGGACCGCGGCGCAGCCGGCAGCTTAACTCTGCGTTAGTTGGCAACAAAGGAGTGCACATGGCATTGGTTTGGACAGCCTGGAAGAACGGAAGCCACGAGTCTGCGACAGATTACGGTCTGAAAGTACCTATTGCAGATCGTGATCGGTTGTTTGATAAGCGGTGGCAAACAGTCGTTTTGGAATTGCCAGCAGAACACGGATTTGCCGAAGTTGAGGTGAGCGTCTCCAAGGCCTCCTTCTGGACCGCTAAGTGCCATGAGTTAATTAGCAAAGAGATTGCCCACTGGTTACGCGCAAGGCGCCTTATCCCGTGGCAAACACATCGACCACCAAAGCTCCTTGTCGAAGAAATGGGCCCACGGAGATTTCGTGTCAAAGGCGTTGTCAACTAACAGCCGGTTGTTGAGCGACGCCCAAACTTCCCCCGATTTAGTTGACACGCTGGGCTAACAGCCCGTTCGATCGATTCGGTTTCCCGCTAAGTCCGCGCGACGAGGTAAGTCGATGCCTTCCCGAACAGCCTCCTGCCATTGCCGTCAGTTACGCATCGAAGTCCAAGGCGAACCGCGAGGAGTCGGCGTGTGCCACTGTCTCGCCTGTCAGCAGCGGACCGGCAGTGTCTTCGCGGCATTGGCGAGCTTCGCCGCGCCGTACAAGATCTTCGGTAAGGCGACTGAATACGTGCACGCCGGTGATCAGGGCGCGAGGTTCAAGTTCCGCTTCTGCCCGGTTTGCGGCTCGACCGTCTTCCATACGGAAGAAGGGCATGAAGGATCAGTGAGCGTGGCCGTGGGGGCCTTTGCTGATCCCAGCTTTCCGGCGCCGCGGGTTTCGGTTTATGAGTGCCGCCGGCACTCGTGGGTGCGGTTGCCGCCGGGCACGACGGCGTTCGACAAGGATCCCGATTAAGGCCGCTTAGCCAGGAGCGCGAGCGCGCGCGCGGCGAGCGGATAGGGATCGGTGACGCCGCCGCCGGGCGCGGCGGTGTCCAGCAGCAGGTGCCAGCCGCCGGCCGGTAGCGTGAATTCGACGGGTTCCTCGCCCGCGTTGACGAGCAAGAGCAGATCTTCATCCTCGATCGGCGCGCCGCGCTCGTCGCGCTCGGCGAGCCGCCGGCCGAGGAGCAGCATGCCGAGCGCGCGCGTCGCGCCGTTCTGCCATTCGGCCGCGGTCATCGGCGCGGCGCGCGGCGTGAGCCAGGTGACGTCCTCGGGCTTGGGATAGGTGCGGCGGCGGAACGCCGGATGGCGAGCGCGCATGGCGATTAGCGCGCGCACGAATTCGAGCAGCTTCTGGTCGGCGCGCTCCCAGTCGAGCCAGGAGAGCTCGCTGTCGTGGCAGTAGGCGTTGTTGTTGCCGCGCTGCGTGCGCCCGAGCTCGTCGCCCGCGACGAGCATCGGCACGCCCTGCGAGAAGAGGAGCGTGGCGAGGAAGTTGCGCTTCTGCTGCACGCGCGCGGTGCGGATGTGTTGGTCTTCGGTCGATCCCTCGACGCCGAAGTTGTAGCTGCGGTTGTTGTCCGAGCCGTCGTGGTTGCCCTCCAGATTGGCTTCGTTGTGCTTGCGCTCGTAGGAAACGAGATCCTCCAGGGTGAAGCCGTCGTGGGTGGTCACGAAGTTGACGCTCGCCGTGGGGTTGCGGCCCGTGACCTGGAAGATGTCGGAGGAGCCGGTGAGGCGCGAGGCGAGCTCGCCCACCGTGCCGGCGTCGGCGCGCCACCAGGAGCGCACCGCGTCGCGATAGCGGTCGTTCCACTCGGCCCAGCCGGGCGGAAAGCCGCCCAGGCGATAGCCGCCCTCGCCCATATCCCACGGCTCGGCGATCAGCTTCACCTGCGAGAGCACCGGGTCCTGGCGAATGGCGGAGAGGAAGGCGCCGTTGCGATCGAACGCATGCGTCGCGTTCCTCGCGAGCGTAGGCGCGAGGTCGAATCGGAAGCCGTCGACGTGCATCTCCTGCACCCAGTAGCGCAGGCTGTCCATGACGAGCGCGAGGACCAGGCGGTGGCTGGTGTTGAAGCTGTTGCCGGTGCCGGTGACGTTGAGATAGCGGCGCGGGTTCGCTGGATCGAGGCGGTAGTAGATCGAGTTGTCGAGGCCGCGGAAGCTGAGCGTCGGCCCGGTGTGGTCGGCTTCGGCGGTGTGGTTGTAGACGACATCCAGGATGACTTCCAGGCCGGCGGCGTGGAGCGTGCGCACCATGCTCTTGAATTCGCCGATCGTGCCGGTAGCGAAGTAGCGCCACTCGGGCGCGAAGAAGCCGATCGAGTTGTAGCCCCAGTAGTTGCGCAGGCCGTTCTGCACCAGGCGCCGCTCGTCGACGAACGCCTGCACCGGCAGCAACTCTACCGCGGTGACGCCGAGGCTCTGGAGATACTCGACCATCGGGCGGCAGGCGAGTCCAGCGTAGGTGCCGCGGAGCTGCTCGGGCACGTCGGGATGGCGCTGGGTGAAGCCCTTGACGTGGAGCTCGTAGATGACGGTGTCCTGCCACGCCGTGCGCGGCGGCCGGTCGTCGCCCCAGCTAAAGGCGCTGTCGACGACCTGGGAGCGCCCGAGGCCCGCGCCGATCTTGCCGACGATCAGTTTTGCGTACGGGTCGAGGAGGAGCTTCGAGCGGTCGAAGCGATGGCCGCCCTCCTGCGGGCCGTCGACGCGGTAGCCGTAGAGCAGGCCCGGACGCGCGTCGGGCAGGTAGCAGTGCCAGACGAAGTCGGTGCGCTCGCGGAGCTCGACGCGCTCGAGCTCGCGCCGGCCGCGCGGGTCGAAGAGGCAGAGCTCGACGCGCGTTGCGTTCTTGGAAAAGAGCGCGAAGTTGACCCCGGCGCCGTCCCAGGTCGCGCCGAGCGGATGCGCGCGGCCGCGCCAGACGGTGCTCGGGGTAACGACGGATCGTGCGGGCGCCTCCACCGGAGGCGAAAGCTTACGTCGGAATGGTCAGCGCCCGCTGCACGAGGTGGCAGCCGGCCGCGCGCCAGCTCCCATCCTTCTGCCGCTGCATGGCGAAGTAGGCAAGCCAGACGCTGCCGGCGCGGTCGGTGAGCTGCACCGGCTGCACGGCGTCCGACCCGAACATCACCGGTTCGAGGAACGCCACCGCGGCCGGCCGGTAGACCGGGTGATAGGACGTGCGCATGACGTCGAGGAAGCGCGCCGGCGTGCCGTAGGTCTGCTGCACCGCCGGCGAGACGAGCGCGAAGGCGCTCTCGGCGTCGTCGCGCCGGAAAGCCTCGATCTGCCGGCTGATTACGGCGCGGATTTCGGCCAGGTCGCCGGCGGTTATGGCGGGCTGGGCGAGCGCCGGTGCGAAAAGCGCGAGGGCAAGGACCAGCGCGCGCAGCATCAGCCGCCCTGCACCGCTTCTAGCAAGCGCTCACGCTCGGCCATCACGCGGCTCGCATATTGGGCGCTCGCATCCGAGAGGGCGCCGTTGTAGTACTGCAGCCCCGCTTCGATCGTGCCGGCGCGGTAGACGTACTCCTGGAGGATGCGCGCGCCGAGCGCGATGTTCGCCTCCGGGTCCCAGATCACCGCCTCGCCGCCATGGGCGACGAGCAGCCGCTGGTGGTACTTCGGGATGATCTGCATCAAGCCCTTGGCGCCCATGACGCTTTCGGCGATCGGGTTGAAGCCCGACTCGATCGCGATGACGGCGAGCACGAGGTACGGATCCAGACCGACGTCGCGGGCGGCGCGGTAAGCCGCGTCCACCATCAGCCCGGCCGCCTCGTCCGCAATGAGGAAGCGGCGGGACAGGTACTTGGTGAGCATCGCCTGCGTGGGATCGGCTAGCGGCGGCGCGAAGCGCTCGGCCGGCACGCAGGCTGCCGCGCGCGCAGGCGCTGGCGGCTCGTACGCCGCATCCGAGCCCACCACGAGCAGCGTCGCTGCCCCAACGATGGCGCAGGTGGTGGTGAGTGGTCGTTGGGGCAAGGTCACGGCGGAACCCCGATGCGACGGCCATCGTAGGGCGCATGGTGAACGCGCACTATCGCGGGCACTTGAATTGCCTGTCACCGACCGACTACGCGAGGTGCGGTCGCTGTTACAGTGGGAACGTCGTCCGGTCGATAGTACGGACTGCTACCGGTCCATATGATCCAGCGGCAATGTGGCCCCAAAGAATCAACAGAAAGGTGCATCGCCAATGAAAATCGTCGCGCTCGTCCTCGCCGGTGGTGAAGGCACGAGGCTCTATCCGCTGACCGCCGAGCAAGCGAAGCCGGCGCTTCCTTTCGCGAACGGCTATCGCATTTGCGATTTCGTGCTTTCGAACCTGGTGAACTCCGGAATTTCCACGATCTACGTGCTGGCGCAGTACAAGCCCGAGTCGCTGATGCAGCACATCCAGGCGGCGTGGGCGCCGTGGTTCGCGCAGTCCGAAGGGAGCATCAAGGTGCTGTTGCCGCGCGCCAACACGCTGGAAAGCCGGTTCAAGGGAACCGCCGACGCCGTGTACCAATATCTCGACTTGGTGCAGGCGCATGCGCCCGACATCGTGGCGGTGTTCGCCGCTGACCATATCTATCGCATGGACGTGCGGCAGATGATCGAATTCCACGGCACGCGCGCGGCCGGCGTCACCGTCTCGGCGCTGGCGGTGCCGCTCGAAGCGGCGCGCAGCTTCGGCGTGCTGAAGACCGCGGCGGACGGCCGCGTGGTCGATTTCTGCGAGAAGCCGAAGCAGCCGTGCGCGATCCCCGGCGATCCGCGTCACGCTTACGCCTCGATGGGCAACTACGCGTTCCATCCGGAAGTGCTCGAGCGCGTGCTACTCGAAGCGCGCGAGCGCGGCGAAGTGGACTTCGGGCGCGATGTGCTGCCGCGCGTCTGCAAGAACGAGCGCGTGTATGCGTACGACTTCGGCGAGAACCGCGTGCCGGGCGTGCAGGAGTTCGAGGAGCGCTGCTACTGGCGCGACGTCGGCACGCTGTCGGCACTCGCCGCCGCGCAGCAGGACGCGATGGGGCAGCGCCCGCGCTTCAACCTGTGGAACAGCCGCTGGCCGATCCGGGGGGAATACGAGGCGGCGATGGTGGCCCACGCGCGCATCGGCGAGAGCGAGCAGGCGCTCAAGGCACCGGCGCCCTGGCGTGCGCCGCGTAGAGACCGGCATACTGACGAGCGGGTCCAGCCCAGCTGAAGTCGCGGGTCATGCCGCGGCGCTGCAGCTCGCGCCAGCGGCGCGCATCGCCGTAGATCGCCAGCGCGCGCGTTACCGCCGCGACTAGCGCGGCGCTCTCCGCCGGCGCGAACAGAAATCCCGTCTCGCCGTCCATGATCGTATCGATGAGCCCGCCGGTGGCGCGCGCCACCGGCGGCGTGCCGTAGCGCTGGCTGTACATCTGGTTGAGACCACAGGGCTCGAAGCGCGAGGGCATGAGGAACATGTCGGCGCCCGCCTCGATGAGGTGTGCGAGCTCCTCGTTGAAGCCGATCGCGCAGGCGACGCGCCCTGGATGGCGTGCGGCCGCCGCGGAAAGCGCCGCTTCATGCTCGTGCTCGCCGTGCCCGAGGACACAAACTTGAGCGCCGAGCTGCACGAGCTCGTCCACGGCGCCCGCGAGGAGATCGACGCCCTTCTGGTGCGTGAACCGGCCCACCATGCCGAGGAGCGGCGCCTGCGGCTCGGGCGCCAGGTTCAATCGGGACTGTAGCGCG
Organism: Betaproteobacteria bacterium; assembly: GCA_005883675.1. GTDB lineage: Bacteria > Pseudomonadota > Gammaproteobacteria > Burkholderiales > SG8-39 > SCGC-AG-212-J23. Next base: position 5,825 of record VBCM01000060.1, on the reverse strand, counting down.
AGCTTATTCGCCGCCTTCCGCTCGAGGCTCGTCCACGAGTAGCGCTCGGCAATGTGCGGGTCGGTCATCGGGTTCCAGATCTCGCCGTCGACGCCGTTGAGGATGCCGCGCAGCACGCCGCGGCGCTCGCGCAGCACGCCGTCCAAGCCGCAGCCGAGCTCTTCGGTCAGGATCTCGCGCGCGTAGGTCGGGCTCACCGTGCTGATGGCGTCCGCGTAGACGAGGCCGCCCTTGAGGAACGAGAGCCGGCCGTAGAACTCGACGCCCTCGATGGCGAAGGTCGCGCGCGGCAGCTCGAGGCGCTCGAGCAGCGCCGCGTCGAAGATTCCCTGGAACGCGAGGTTGTGCACCGTCATCACCGTGCCTGAGCGCGCCGGTTCGAAATGGAGATACACGGGCGCGAGCGCGGTGGGCCAGTCGTTGCAATGCAGGACCTCCGGGCGCCAGGCGAGCGGCGATGCGCTGCCCGCGAGGAGCGCCGCGACGCGCGAGAGCAGGCCGAAGCGCAGCGCGTTGTCGGGCCAGTCGACGCCGGCCGCATCCTGGTACGGATTGCCATCGCGGTCGTAGAGCGCCGGCGCATCCACGAGCAGGCAATCGCCCTTCTCGAGCACACGCACGTCCATGCCGAGCAGCCGCAACTGGGCGCGCTCTTCGGCGCCGGCCGGATCGATCTCGCGGTAGCGCGGCAGCAGCACGCGCACGTCGTTGCCCTGCGCGCGCAGCGCCGCGGGCAGCGCCGCGGCGACGTCGCCGAGCCCGCCCGTCTTCGTGAGCGGTGCGCACTCCGGAGTGACGAAAAGGACGCGCATAAAAAAAGACCCCGGTAGGGGAGCCGGGGTCCGATGCCTACATACGCACGAAGGGAGGGAGGTGCGTATGCAAGGGGGGGAACTTGCGCTAGTTGTGCACCTGGGCGGCGCTCTCGCGCCGCAGCTCATGGGTGGGCCGAGAGGCGATCGTGTCCGCCCCGCGGAATTCCTCGCCCACCGGGATGTCGAGGCAGGCCGTGCCGTTGATCACCTTGGCGCCGAGCGCGCGCACCAGCGCCGGCTGCTCTCGCTGCGACTCCAGCTCGATGAAGCAGACCACGCGCGCGGCGCCCCGGTTATGCACGAGCTTGAAACTGTGCACCGGGCCGTAGGGCTCGCATAGCTCGAGCACGCCCTTTGTCAGCGAATAGATGTCGTGCGCCTCGCGCAGCTGCTCCATCACCTCGGGTCTCATTCCAAATCATGCTAGGGCCGCACCCCCCGACTCGATATCCTCAAAAACATGAACGTGCTGTAGTCGGGCAACTACATGGGTTTATGACACGAAGATTAACCGTTAGAGAATCAAGGCGACACTGGCTGCGGTGAAACAGGTGGCGAGCGTTCCGCCGACGATCGACTTTATTCCAAGCGATACGACTTCGGCGCGGCGCTCGGGGCACATGGTGCCAAGCCCGCCGATCATGATGCCGAGGCTGCCGAAGTTCGCGAAGCCGCACAGGGCATATGTCATGAGCAGGCGGCTTCGCTCGGAGAGCTCGCCCTTGGACAGATCGATATAAGCGACGAGCTCGTTCAGCACGGTCTTCGTGCCGAGCAGCGCCCCCGCGCTCTGCGCCTCGCTCCACGGCACGCCGCAGAGCCATGCGAGCGGCGCGAGCGCCACGCCGAGCACGCCCTGCAGGCTGTAGGGCGCAATCATCAGATTGACCAGCGCGACGAGCGCCACGAAAACCACCAGCATGGCGACGATATTGATCAGGAGCTGCGCGCCGTCCAGCGTGCCGCGCGTGATCGCATCCATGGCGCCGCTCGCTTCCGAGCGCAGCTCGAGCTCGCCGCCGGCCGGCGCGCCGCGCGGCGGTACCATGACAAATGACATCGCGAGCGCGGCCGGTGCGGAGAGCACCGAGGCGATCAAGAGATGCGCCACCGCGTCGGGCAGCACCGGGCGCAGGATGCTCGCGTAGAGAAAGAGCACCGTGCCCGCGATCGAGGCCATGCCGGGCACCATCAGCGCGAAGAGCTCGCCGCGCGAGACGCGCGCGAGATACGGGCGCACGAAAAGCGGCGCCTCGACCATGCCGACGAACACGTTCGCGGCCGTAGCAAGCCCCACTACACCGCCGACGCCCATCGTGCGCCGCAGGAGCCACGAGATCGCGCGTACCACGGCGGGCAGCACGCGCCAGTAGAAGAGCAGCGCCGAGAGCGCGCTGATCACGAGCACCAGCGGCAGCGCGCGGAACGCGAGGATGAAGGTCGCCTGCGGCGCCGTCACGGCGAACGGCGTGGGCGCGCCGCCCAGATAACCGAACACCAGGCTCGTGCCCGCCTGCGTCGCCTGCTCGAGCACGAGCAGCGCGTCGTTCGCCGCCATGAAGGCGTCCTTGATCGCTGCCACCTTCAGAAAGACGACGGCAAGCAGGAGCTCCAGCACGATGCCCGCCGCCACCGCGCGCCAGGGCACCGCACGGCGCGCCTCGCTCGCGAGCCAGGCGAGCGCGACGAGCCCGGCCATGCCGAGGACCGCATGCATAAAATCAGGCATGGTGGTGGTGAGCTGCCTTTGCGCCGAGTGGTGCGACACCTGCGTCGAATACCGCCCCGGCTTCCTCGCGCTCGGCGAGAAGTTTCCCAGTGCGGAATTCCGCTGGATCGACATCGAGGACCAGGCCGATGAAGTCGGTGAGCTCGAGGTGGAGAATTTCCCCACCATCCGGGTGACGCGCGACAGTGAGGTGCTCTTTCACGGCGTGCAGCTCCCGATCCACTCGCACCTCGAGCGGCTGCTGCGCGAACTGCTCGCTACGGGAAAATAGTGGCAATCGTCTTCTGGGTCGCCTCGGCCGCGGCGCGCGGGTCGGCGGCCTGGCGGATCGGGCGGCCGACCACGATGTAGTCGGCGCCGTTGGCGAACGCCTGCGCGACATCGACCGTGCGCTTCTGATCGTCCGCCGGCTTGTTGTCCACCGGGCGGATGCCGGGCGTCACCACCAGCAGCCGGTCGTGGAACTCGCTCTTCAGCCGCTGCGCTTCCAGCCCGGACGAGATGACGCCGTCGCAGCCCGCTTCCAGCGCGCGCCGCGCTCTGGAGAGCACGAGCCTTTCCACATCGCAGGAGAAACCGAGGTCATCGAGATCGCCGCGATCGAGGCTGGTGAGCACAGTCACCGCGAGGACCTTGAGATCGCCCTTCTCCTTCGCCGCGGCCTGCATGATGCCTTGGTTGCCATGCACGGTGACGAACGTGATGCCGCGCCCGCGCAGGTTCGCCACCGCCCGCGCGACCGTCTCCGGGATGTCGTACATCTTGAGATCGGCAAACACCTTGTGGCCGCGCTTGACGAGCCAGTTCACGAGCTCGAAATAGCCGGCGGTCACGAAGAGCTCGAGCCCCACCTTGTAGAAGCACGCCGCCGGGCCGAGCCGCTCGACCAGCGCACGCGCTTCGGCAGCGCTCGGCACGTCGAGCGCGACGATCAGCCTTTCTCGGCGTGGAATCGCGCTCATTGGCTGACCCCCTGATAAGGGGGTCGTGACTCCCGCGTACGCGGGGGGAACGGGGGGTTTTCGTCTTTACGTCGAAAAACCCCCCGGCGCTTCGCGCCACCCCCCTTATCAGGGGGGCGAGAGCATTGCGGCTTCTTCATGCTTCTCCTCATTGCGGTCCCGGCGCATGAAATCGCGCAACGATAAACCAAGATGGTCCTGGGGCACGCCTACCGCGTCGGCGTCGTAGACGAAGGCCCGATAGACATCGGCGACCTGGATCTGCGAGGCGTCGCGCGCGAGCACCCAGGCGTCGCGCTCGGTGCGCGCGACCCAGCCGCGCGTCGCCGCGCGCACCAGGATCTCTTCGCAGCGATCCGGCGGCAACCGCTGCGCGCGCGCGAGCGCATTGAGCGGCAGGACGTCGCCCCGCTCGTGCGCACGCGCGAGCGCGCCGAGCACGCCGAGCGCATCGGCGAGCTCCTCGCCCGGCACGCGATGGCGCTCGGGCTTGCGGCCGAACACCGGCAGCATCGCGGTGAAGATGGCGCCGGTAAGCACCACGAGCCACGAGAGGTAGAGCCAGATGAGGAAGATCGGGATGGTGGCGAAGGCGCCGTAGATGAGCGTGTAGGTCGGCACGCGGCTGAGATAAATGGCAAAGCCGCGCTTCGCGATCTCGAAGCCGACGCCGGCGAGGAGCCCGCCGAGCACCGCATGGCGCCACTCGACCCGGCGCGCCGGCACCACCGAGTAGAGCAGCATCAGCGCGCCGCAGGTCAGCATGAACGGCACGACGCCGACCAGGGCGTCGGCAAGAAAGGTGAAGGTCAAGCGGCCCGCCGCCTGGCGCAGCGCGAAGTAGGTGCTCGAGAGGCTGCCGCCGACGAAGAGCGGCCCGAGCGTGATGACGCCCCAGTAGACGAAGACGTTCTGCACGATCGAGCGGCGCCGCTGCACGCGGAAGATGCGGTTGAGCGCGTTGTCGATGGTGAGCATCAGCATCACCGAGGTGACGACGAAGCCGGCGATGCCGATCGCGGTGAGGCGCGCGGCGTTCTCGGAGAAGGTATTGATCTGCTCGATCAGCGTGTTGACCGCCGGCGTGTCGGGCAGGACGTTCTCGAGGATGAAGAGCTGCAGCGAGCTGATCCACTCGTCGAACGCCGGAAAGGCGGTGGAGACCGCGAGCGCCACGGTGAAGAGCGGCACCAGCGAAAGCAGCGTCGTGTAGGTGAGGCTTCCCGCCGTCTGGGTGACCCGCTCTTCGCGAAAGCGCGTCACGAGGGCCACGATGAACTCCCACGCGGCGCGCAAGTGCTTCCTCATCAATCCTTTTATGATACCGGCTCGCCATGCCGCGCGTCGTGTTCACGTCCCACCTGCAGCGCCACGTGCGCTGCGCCGAAAGCGAAGTCTCCGGCGCGACGGTCGGCGCGGCGCTCCAGGCCGTGTTCCGCGCGCAGCCGCAGGTGCGCGACTACGTGCTCGATGAGCAGGGCGAGCTGCGCAGGCATGTGTTCGTGTTCGTCGATGGCCGCCGCGCGCGGCTCGACGACGCGGTGGGCGCGGGCGCGGCGATCCACGTATTGCAGGCACTGACGGGAGGATGACCATGCAGCTCTATGTCGCGACGAGGAAGGGCCTCTTCATCATCGAGCCGGGCCGCTGGGGGCTCGGACGACCGCATTTTCTCGGCGACCCCGTGAACGCGGTGCTCGCGCACGGCGGCGCGATCTACGCGGCGCTGAACCTCGGGCACTTCGGCGTGAAGCTGCGCCGCTCGGACAACGGCGGCGAGAGCTGGAGCGAGATCGCCGCGCCCGCCTGTCCGCCCAAGCCCGCGGGGACGGACGACAAGACCGAGTGGAAGCTCGTGCAGATCTGGACCCTCGAAGGCGCGGGCGACACGCTCTGGGCCGGTACCAACCCCGGCGGGCTCTTCCGCTCACGCGACCGCGGCGAGAGCTGGTCGCTGGTGACGAGCCTCTGGGATCGCAAGGAGCGCACTGAGTGGTTCGGCGGCGGTTACGACTCCCCGGGCATCCACTCGATCTGCATCGATCCGCGCGATGAGAGGAAGCTCACCATCGCTGTTTCCTGCGGCGGCGTCTGGCAGAGCGCCAACGCCGGCGAAAGCTGGCAGCTCGCGGCGAGCGGCATGCACGCCGATTACTTTCCGCCGGAGCGCAAGCACGACCAGAACATCCAGGACGTGCACCGCATGGTGCAGTCGCCCGCGCGGCCCGAGGTGCTCTACGCGCAGCACCATAACGGCGTCTTCCGCACGACCGACGGCGCGGCGAGCTGGCAGGAAGTCACCGCGATCGCCCCATCGAA
>VBCM01000059.1 GCA_005883675.1 Betaproteobacteria bacterium | reverse complement strand
GTATGGGGCACTCGCGAAAGCCTTGTGCCTGCCCGGCGGCGCGCGCAGCGCCGGCCGGGCCATGGCCGCGACTCCCTCCGGAAAAGGCATTCCCTGGCATCGCGTCGTCGGTGAGCGTGGCAAGATCCTTATCCGCGAGCCTTACGCTTCCCTGCAAAGAAAACTCCTCGCCAGCGAAGGCATCGCAATTCTCGAGTCTCGGGTGGACCTGAAACGCCACCTCTGGAAACCACCAAAGAAGTCCGTACTGAAACACCGAACTACTAAAAAACGCATTCACAAGTGAAGCCGCAGGCGGACTGTTCTCACGTTACAAGCCAGACTCGAATCTGCGGTATGCTATACCCTCTTTTTCTATTGCGCCCCTGAGTGGTGGGGGGAGCAAGGAACATGGTCAATTCCATCCTCCAAGTGGAAAATCTCGTCAAGCGGTACGGTGACGTGGAAGCCGTTCGTGGCGTCAGTTTTGCGGTAGAAGAGGGCGAGGTTTTCGGGCTACTCGGGCCAAACGGCGCCGGAAAAACTAGCACCGTTGAGATTCTCGAGGGGTTGCGCACGTTAGATAGCGGCCGCGTCTCCGTCTGCGGACTGGATCCGCAGCGCAACGCCCAGGAACTGAAGCATGAAATCGGTGCCGCGCTCCAATCCACATCGCTTCCGGACAAACTTCGCGTGATGGAAGCGCTGCGCCTCTTCGCCAGCTTTTACAAGCGGCGGCGCAACCCGGAGGAGCTGCTCAAGCGCTTCGGTTTGGAAGAAAAGCGCAATACCTTTTACAGCCAGCTCTCTGGTGGACAAAAGCAACGCCTGGCCCTTGCCATGGCTCTCGTCAACGATCCCAAGGTCCTGTTTTTCGACGAGCCGACTGCCGGGCTCGATCCGCAGGTGCGGCGAGAAATATACGACATCATCGAGGAATTGAAACGCGAGAAAAAAACGATTGTCATGACCACACACTATATCGAGGAAGCCGAGCGGCTCTGCGATCGCGTGGCCATCGTCGATCACGGAAAAGTGATTGCTCTTGGTACGCCGCGCGATCTGAAAGCGCATTCCGGCGGCACCACGCGCATCGAAGTGCGCCTATCGAAGCCGGAATCCAATGGCACGCTGAGGAACCTCGACGGGGCGACGGACGCGCGCGAGGTCGACGGCACTTATGTAATTCACTCCAAACGCCCGCCTCAAACTATCGTCTCCCTGGTAAAGCATCTCGAAGCCCAGGACAATGAACTCGTCAGCCTGGAAATCGCTTCGCCCTCCCTGGAAGACGTTTTTATCGAAATGACCGGAAGGAGGTTGCGCGATTGACAAACTTCGCCACCTTGACGCGCATGCGCATTCAGCTCACGCTGCGCAATAAAATGTTTTTATTTTTCAGCGTGATCATGCCCTTCGGGTTTTTCTTCCTTTACGCCGGGGTCTTCGGAAGAGGTGTCCCCCGCGCGGTTCAATATTTTCTCGGCCCGGTCCTCGCCCTCACTGTGATGGGCAGCTTCTGGGGTCTCAGCGCCGCCCTCGTCACGTTTCGAGAACAGGGCATCTTGCGCCGCTTCCATGTCACGCCCGTTACACCCAGCGACATGCTGGCCTCCAGCGTCGTCGCCAATTTCGTCCTCACCATGCCCACGGTCGTCCTCGAGCTCCTCCTCGCACGCTTCATTTTTCACGTCACGGACCTTGGCAATCTTGTCTCGGCGTTCCTGCTGATCACCGTCGGCGCCGTCTCCTTCGCGTCCATGGGTCTCGTCGTCGCCAGCGTCACCAACACCATGCAGGAAACGCAGGTCATCAATCAGCTCATTTGGTTGCCCCTGATTTTCCTTTCCGGTGCGACGGTCCCGCTTGCGAGTCTCCCTCAGGTCGTCAGCCGCGTAGGACTCTTCCTTCCCGCTACCTACCTCGTCACTGAACTGCAGGATGCTATCTACTGGTCGGCTGACCCTTGGAACGGCGACGTTCTGATAGCGGTCGCCTCGCTCCTCGTGTGGGCTGGCCTTACCTTCTTCCTGTCCGCCCAGCTCTTCCGCTGGGAGCCTGAATCCAAGATCCCCCGCCGGGCCAAGCTTCTGGTCGCCGCCACCGCGATCCCCTTCCTGCTCCTGGGAATCTGGGAAAATAAGACGAGCCGTACCATTTCGAAGGCGCAAGCAATGGCGGATACTCTCAATCCGTCTTCGAAACCGTCCGCTCCTTCCGGACCAGCGCAGTGACCTCCAATTTCATTTTTGTGCTTCACTCGCGGCTCTCACCACATTGCGTCGAGACCTCACGCGCCAAATTGGTTTCCAACACGACGCTTGCACTACGCGAAGCGCATTGACGCTCGCCGCCGTGTACCGTATTCTGCGATTTGGAGCGGTACCGCGGCGAGTGGCACTACCGAACAGGGAGCATCTATGCCGATTCAGGCGACCGAGAAAATCTGGCACAACGGAAAGTGGATCAACTGGGACGACGCCAAGTTGCACGTCCTTTCCCACGTGGTGAGCTACGGCTCCTCGGTATTTGAAGGCATCCGCTGTTATGAAACGAAGCAGGGACCGGCAATCTTCCGGTTGCGCGAGCACATGCAGCGGCTGATCAACTCCGCGAAAATTTACCGCATGGAGCTTCCCTTCTCCGTCGATCAGTTCGCTGGCACGGCTTGCGAACTGGTGCGCCTGAACAAATTGAATTCCTGCTACGTGAAGCCCATCGTCCTGCGCGGCTACGGCGAAGTGGGAGTGAATCCCCTGAACTCGCCGATCGACATCTACATGGCCTGCTGGAGCTGGGGCGCCTATCTTGGCCCGGAAGCCTTGTCGAAAGGCGTCGATGTCGGTGTCAGCTCCTGGACGCGCATCGCACCGAACACCCTTCCCGCCATGTCCAAGGCCGCGGCGAATTACATGAACTCGCAGCTCATTCGCATGGAAGCCACGTTCAACGGATATACCGAAGGCATCGCTCTGGATTCTCAAGGCCACGTCAGTGAAGGCTCGGGCATGAATGTGTTCCTCGTTCACGACGGCGTGCTTTACACTCCGCCCCTGGCCACCAGTATTTTGCCGGGCATCACACGGGACGCCGTCACGAAGCTGGCGGAAGACCTGCACATTCCCGTCAAGGAACACGTAATTCCGCGCGAGATGCTCTACATCGCTGACGAAGTCTTCTTTGTCGGCACCGCCGTCGAAATCACTCCCATCCGCTCCGTCGATCACATCCAGGTCGGCAAAGGTGTCGCTGGTCCAATTACACTCACTTTACAGGCGGAATTCTTCGCCATCACCAGCGGCAGCAAGCCCGACCGCCACAACTGGCTCACCTCAGTAAACGCCCCCCCTTGCAGGGGCGCAGCATGCTGCACCCCTGCCGGCGCATCCGGTCCTGTGGCACCACGCTAGTGATCCATTGAACAAAAAATCCCCGCAGTGCAACGCCCTCGCATCCTCGCGGCAAGGCACCGGATATGCCTTTGTCTTTTGGGATTTTGACGGTGCCGAGCGAGAGTCTCACCGGGCGCTGGTCATTAACCCGGGATACGCTACCGGATTGCAGTGGTATGCGGAACTCTTGGAGAATTTGGGGTGGTACGACGAAGCGCTGGCTTTGATCCGGCGCGCGCAGGAAGCGGATCCCTTCTCCCTCATCATCAATGCGGTACATGGCCAGATCCTTTCCCGGAGCGGCCGGCCAAAGGAAGTCGTCGCGCAGTTCCAGAAAACGCTCGACCCTGAGCGCAATTTTCCCCTCGGCCACTTTCTTTTTGGACTTACGCTGGTGCACGATGGAAAAAATGAGGAGGCCGTGAAGGAGCTCGAGCAGGCCGTGCAGTCCTCGCGGGAATCGTCCGTCTATCGAAGCATGCTCGCCTATGTATACGCGCAAACCGGCAGAATCGAAGAGGCTAGAAAGATTCTTGGCGACGTCATTCAGGAAGCCAAGTCGGACCGGGCGTCCTGGATGGACGTTGCTGGAATCTACGTAGCTCTGGGTGAAAAGGATCATGCTTTTGCCGCTTTGGAGATGGCATTCCAAAGACGTGATAGCCGCATGACCATGCTGCTCAATCATGAAGCTCTCATGCCGTTGCGCAGCGATCCCCGGTTTTCCGATCTGGTGGGTCGCGTGGGTCTGCCCCACGTTCGAATTGGGCGCACCTTCCTTCCCCTGCACGGAGGCTTTCGAATGTACAGCACCTCGCAAAAGCTGATCGCGGAATTCCTCGGAACGTTTGCGCTGATTTTTTTTGGCGCGGGCTCGATCTGCACGGACCAATATTTGCATGGCGCGGGAGGCCTGGGTCTTCTCGGCATTGCGCTGGCCCACGGTCTCGCCATCGCCATCATGGTTTCCGCCCTCGGGCACATCTCCGGCGGACATTTCAATCCCGCGGTGACCATCGGCTTCTGGGTCACCAAGCGCGTGAATACCGTGGACACCATTCTCTATTGGGCCGCGCAGCTTGCCGGCGCGACGGCCGCGGCGTTTGTGCTGAAGGCCGTCGTTCCCGAAGAGACCTGGCGCGCCGTAGCTCTGGGCACCCCGGAATTGGCCCGGGATTTTCCGCGCTGGGCGGGAATGGCGCTGGAGGCAGTGACAACTTTCTTCTTGGTTCTCGTTGTTTTTGCCACCGCCGTCGATGAAAAAGGCGCGTTCCGTTCGATTGCGGGCTTTGCCATCGGTCTGACGATTTCGCTCGGCATCCTCGTCGCGGGGCCGCTCACGGGTGCGGCTTTGAATCCGGCAAGGGCATTTGGGCCCGCGCTGTCGGCAACCCACTGGGCCAATCACGGAGTCTACTGGGTTGGTCCGCTAGCCGGAGGATTTGTCGCCGGCCTGCTCTACGATTCCCTCTATCTGAAAAAAACCTGAGCCGTTTTCGGTCCTAGTTTCCTACTCTTTGAATTTTACCATTTAAGTTTTGGGTTGGCCGAGGCGCGCGACTGTTGGGTCTCGCAATCCACCGGAGCGAGCTTCCTCCATTCCTCTCCCCTTCAACCTTCAACTTTCGACTGTCAATCTCTTCTCTCCCTCCGAACTGAACACGGACCACTGAAAACTGACCACGCCCCCCGTACAGGTAACTAGCGCGCAACCTGCCTGCGCGGCTTACTTGCCCGCCCTTCCCGCGGGTGCTAGTGTCGCGTATTAGCTGCATTTTCACGGGGTTTACACCATATGGCCATCAGCATTGACGATCTTCTCCGCCGCGCGGTTGAAAGCAAAGCGTCCGACTTGCATCTGAAAGTCGGCAATCACCCTTACTTGCGCGTGGACGGCCTGCTCACCCCGCTGACCGACGTGCCTCGCGTCACGCCGGAAGAAATACTCTCGATGGCGTTCAGCATGATGACCAACCGCCAGAAGCAAAAGTTCAAGGAAACCGCGGAATTGGATATGGCCTATGGTGTTGCGGGTCTGGGCCGCTTCCGCGTCAACGTTTTTCAGCAGCGCGGCAACGTCGGCATGGTGCTGCGCGTCATTCCCACCAAGATTCGCACCACGGAAGAATTGAACCTTCCCCCGGTGATCTCCAAAATTTGCGAAGAGCAGCGCGGGTTGGTGCTGGTTACGGGAAACACCGGTTCCGGTAAGTCCACCACGCTGGCGGCGATGATCGACCGCATCAATGCCAACCGCGCCGACCATCTGATCACCATCGAAGACCCCATTGAGTTCTTGCACCGCGACAAAAAAAGCTTCATCAATCAGCGCGAAGTCGAAGTGGACACCGCGAACTTTTCCACCGCGCTACGCGCTGCGCTGCGTCAGGACCCGGACGTGATTCTGGTCGGCGAAATGCGCGACCTGGAAACCATTTCCACGGCGCTGCTCGCCGCGGAAACCGGCCACCTCGTGCTATCCACTCTGCATACCCTCGACGCCACGGAAACGATTCAGCGTATTATCGCGGTCTTCCCGCCGCCGGAGCAGAAGCAAATTCGCTTGCAGCTTGCCGCCACGCTGAAGGCAGTCGTGTCGCAGCGGCTGGTGCGCCGCGCGGATGACAAAGGCCGCGTCCCCGCCTGCGAAATCATGATCGCTACCGGGTACATCCGAGACTGCATCATCAACGCGGACAAAACGCGCTTGATTCATGACGCCATCGCCGCCGGCACCAGCCAGTACGGCATGCAGACCTTCGACCAGTCGCTCTTCGATCTCTACTCGAAGCAGCTCATCACGCTCGACGAAGCCCTGGCCCGCGCCTCGAACCCCGACGAATTCAAGCTGCGCATTCAGGGCATTCGCTCCGCCGGCGACTCCGCCCGCGAGGAAATGGCCTCGCAAATGGCCGACTTCGAACGCTTCGCCCGCAAATAATTCAGTCCTCAGCAAGAGCCGGCGCTAGCTCAGGGCCTGGGGAGTGTTTCTCCAAAGCTGCAACGTGACAACCAACGACCACCAACTCATTTGATTTTGACTCTGGCACTTCCTCCCTCTATGCTCCATCCATGTTTGGGAAGCCTTGCCAACTTGAGACTGAAGCGGAGCTCTACGATGTGGCGTTGCGGGCATTGATGCGGCGAGCGCATTCCGTGCACGAAATGAAGCAGAAATTGGAGCGGCGGAGCAATAACAAGCTGCTGGTGCAACTGGTGATGGCGCGTTTGAAAGAAAATGGCCAGATCGATGACGCCCGGTATGCGAAGCAATTTGCGCGGCAGCGGACCGCGGGACGCAAACAGGGTAAGTTTCGCGTTGCGCGAGAGTTGCGGGTCCGAGGAGTGCCGGACCGGCATATTGAGTCGGCGCTGGAAGAAGCGGGGAAGGAAACCGATGAGGGCGCGACGGTGCGGCAGCGGATCGAACGGAAGCTCCGCTCCTACCGCGGTGAAATCGATGAAAAGAAAATGGCTTCCATCTACGGCAGCCTTCTGCGCGCGGGATTCTCTGCAGACGTCGTGCGTCGGGAGTTGAAGGCAATAGTAAAGGAAGACGTGCCAGAGGCAGACCTAGAGTAGTTTTCCAATTTGGGAATTTTAGATACACACCCGGCAGTTTACGTAAGTGGCAAACATAAGGGGATAAGTAGAGGCAACGTACCGGTAACAATCAGCCCGGGGACCGACAAGGCACCAAAGTGGCGGACGACGCGTTAAGCGAGGGCGTGCTTTAGGAACTTTACGGTGCGGTCCCAGGCTAACTTGGCGCTGGCGGCGTCGTAGACTTGGGGGCGGGCTTCGTTCATGAAGGCGTGCTGGGCGTCGTAGCGGTAGATCTCGAATTGAGACTTGGATTGCTTGAGCGCGGCTTCGAGGTCGTTCACCTTCGCGGGCGTCCAGTGGCCGTCCCGGTTTGCGAAATGGCAAATCAAGGGAATTCTTATGGTCTTCAATTCAGCGGCGCTGAGATCCGGAATGCCGTAGAAGCAAGCACCCGCGTCCATCTCTGGGACGCGGACGGCAGAGAGGATGGTCTGCGCGCCGCCCATGCAGAAGCCGCCCACTGCGACTTTTTTGGAGCTTTGCTTCAGATACTGCACGGCGCCGCGAATGTCTTGCTCGGCGGCATCGGGAAAGTTGAGGCCCTTCATCATGTGGCTGGCCTCATCGGCAGCTTTGGCGACTTTGCCACGATAGAGGTCCGGGACGAGCGCGCGGTAGCCGCTTTTCGCGAGCTTGTCCGCAATGCCCTTGATCTGGTCGTTCAGGCCCCACCACTCCTGGATCACGACCATACCCGGCGCCTTTGCGCCCGCCGGCGGCTCCGCGAGATAGCCGTTCACGCTTTTCCCGTCGGGTCGCTTGTAGCTCACCATCTTGCCCATTGCGTCCTCCTCATTCAGGTGACCAGCGAATCTTGGCAAAGGCGGCCTCGATTTGCCACTCGATGTCCTCTTCTGCGAGCCACGCGCGCTCCCAAGGGTGGTCGAGCTGGCTCTCGTAAGGCGGCCGCTCGCCGCGCACGCCCGCGCCCCATTCGGCCATGTGGCGCGCCTCCGTTGCATCGAGCCGGAAGCTGAAGCCGTAGCCCATGCGCCCGTCGGGCGCCACGACGCGCGCGATGAGCGCTTCCTCGCCGGTCGCGAGGCGCATCGAATGCACGTGGATGTGGCGTGTCCGCACGGCCGCGATTTTGCGCCGTTCAGCGCGAGACGGACAGCCGCATCTGCCGCCGCCAGCAGCAAACTGCTATCGAGCGCCTCCTCATGACTGTGGCGTGCCGACAAGCTCGATCTGCACGCCGATTAGCGACGGCTGGAAAAGCAGTCCCTGCGTTGCGGATCGCAGGCCGATCAGCACGCCGTGCTCATTCTCGATTGCGGCGGTGAAACCCGCGCCGGCGAGTGCCGGGTCGACCTCGACCTCGGCGTAAGTGCCGTCGAGGTCTGCGAGGGACCCGAGGTGATAGACCACGCCCCCGGCTTCCAGAGGGACATCCATATCGATCACGCTCAGGCCGTCCAGGCGGAATGGATAGGACTCGTCGCGATAGTAGAGCATGCCGCTTGCCCAGCCATAGCCCACGCCCGCTTCCTCCGTACCTGCCGACAGCTCGAAGGTGGCATCCGGGGTCTGCGCGCGGGACAAGGGAGCCGCAACAAGGGCGGCGAGCAGCATGCACATCGCGACGACCCCCTTTGATGCCAAGCGCATGACTCGCATGCTGACGCGCGCGCATGGCTGGCGCATTTCGCGGTCCAGCAAGGGCATTACTTGTGAAACATCGCCGTAGCGCAGCGCACATAGTGCCGCCGTAGCTTGATGAAATGACAATCCGCATTCTTGGCACGGTGATAGCGCTTTGCAGCGTGGTCACGCTCGCTTATGCGCAACCTGCGGCGCAACCCCCGCAAGTCGCTCGCGGCCAGTACCTCGCGCAAGCGGGCGACTGCATTTCGTGCCATACGGCGAAAGGCGGAGCGCCTTTCGCCGGCGGCTACCGCCTGGACACCCCGTTCGGCTACATGCTGGCGCCCAATATCACGCCCGATGCGGATACGGGAATCGGCAACTGGTCGGCCGACGACTTCTATCGCGCGATGCATGAAGGCGTGAACAAGAGCGGCGAGTACATGTACCCGGCAATGCCGTACGACTTCTATTCGAAGGTCACGCGCGAGGACAGCGACGCGATTTACGCTTATCTGCGGACGCTGAAGCCCGTTCGTAACGCCGTCGACGTCAACCATCTGCGCTTCCCTTTCAACCAGCGCCTGTCGATGGCGGTCTGGCGGGAGCTCTACTTCACCGCGCGCACCTACCAGGCGGACGCGGCAAAATCACCGGCATGGAACCGCGGCGCCTACCTGATCGAAGGCCTCGCCCATTGCAGCGCGTGTCATTCGCCCCACAACCGGATGGGCGCAATCGAGAAGGACCAGGAATTCGCCGGCGCGGGCATCGACGGGTGGTTCGCCTTGAATCTCACCTCGGATATCGCCGCGGGCCTGGGAACATGGACAGCCGCCGAGATTGCGACCTATCTGAAGACGGGCACTTACGCCGGCAAGACGACGGTGCTCGGCCCGATGGCCGAAGTGGTGCGAAACAGCACCAGCCATCTGAGCGACGCGGACCTCGCGGCGATGGCGGAATATCTCAAATCCCTGCCGGCCGATTCCACGTTGCGCGCGGGGCGACAAATTCTCTATCCCGAACGGCAGCGCGGCGCGACGGTTTACCTTAGCTATTGCAGCGGCTGCCACCAGGGCGACGGGCGCGGCGTTCCGGGAAAGTTTCCGCCCCTCGCCGGAAATCCCGTTGTGACTGCGCCGACGCCGGCGAATGTGTTCAAGGTGATCCTGGGCGGAATTCCGAGCCGCGACGGGTATGCCGCGATGCCAGGCTTCGCCGCGCAACTCTCCAATCAGCAAATCGCCGATCTCGTGAATTACCTGCGTGCCAGCTGGGGAAATAACGCGCCGGCGAACGCGTCTGTGACGGATATCATCAGCCTGCGGCCGATCACGGCACCGCCGACGGCTGCCAGCCGCTAGGCCGATAGCAGCGGGTTCAGCCCGCTGCGCGTAACACGGCCATGGAGCTCGCGGCCGAGCGTACGCTCGCAAAGCTCGGCGGTCGCCGTCAGGCCGTCGAGATCAACGCCGGTGGCGATGCCCATCGATTCGAAGAGATTCACGAGATCCTCGGTGCACACGTTGCCGGTGTGCCCCTCGCCGTACTTCACCTTCGCCGGATGCCCGCCGACGCCGCCGAAGGCGCTGTCGAACCAGCGCACGCCCGCTTCATAGGCCGCCACGTAGTTCACCAGGCCCGTGCCGCGCGTGTCGTGGAAGTGTGCGATCGGCGTGCCGCCTTTGATCCGTGCAAACATTTCGCGGACGGCGATCGGCGTCGCGGTGCCGATGGTGTCGCCGAGCGCGACGTGCTCCACGCCCAGGCTCCTGAACTTCTCGAAGTCGGCAACGACGGCACCGGGATCGACGCGTCCCTCGAACGGGCAGCCGAACGCGACCGACAGCGTGCCGATGAGGCGAAACCGCCCTTTCGCCGCGCGCGCCATGTCGGCGATGTTCTGCCACTGCTCGGCGCGCGAGCGGTTGAGGTTTCGCTGCGAGTGGCTCTCGGTAGCCGAAACGAGCAGACTGATCTCGTTCGCGCCGTAGCCCGCGTCGAGATCGGCCAGCGCACGCTCTACCGCCCGCACGTTGGCGCAGGTCGCCTTGTAGTAGACGCCCGGCTTTCTCTCCAAGGATTTCAATAATTCAGAGGCGTCGGCGAACTGCGGCACCACCTCCGGGTTGGAGTACGACGTTGCCTCCACCCGCGGGAAGCCCAGGCGCGCGAAGCGCTCGATCAGCGCGCGCTTCGCCGTGGTCGGGACGAAGGCCGCCTCGTGCTGCAGGCCGTCGCGCGCGAAACACTCGCAGAGCGTCACTGCGTCCATCGTTGACACTATCAACTACCTCGGTTACCGTGTCAACGATGCTGCCGCACCGCGATCCCGCTACGCAACCCGAAGGCGTCGTCGCCGGCTACGCGCAGACCGCGAGCCGCTGGCCGGCCGAGCCGCTCGTGCGCCGCCCGCAGACGCGCACGGAGCTCGGCGCGCCGCAGCCGCGCCGGCGCCTCGCGCCCGCGCGGGGCGACCTCGCCGGCCACGGCGCAAAGCGCGCGGCTGGCCAGCTGATCCACCTGCGCGCGCGCGTCGTCGAGGAGGACGGCGCACCCGTCGCGGGCGCCCTGGTCGAGGTCTGGCACTGCAACGCCGCGGGCAAGTACATTCATCCGAACGACACGAACGATGCGCCGGCCGATCCGCACTTCTACGGCGCCGCGCGCCTCGTCGCCGGCGACAGCGGCCTTGTCGAGCTGCGCACGATCAAGCCGGGCGCTTATCCGGTACCCGATACCCGCGGCTGGTGGCGGCCGCCGCACATCCACTTCTCGGTTTGGGGCCGTGTCTGGCTATCGCGCCTGGTGACGCAAATGTTCTTCCCCGGCGAGCCGCTCAATGAAACGGACTACATCCTGAACGCGATCCGTGACCCCGCCGCGCGCAGCCGCTCGCTCGCGCGCCTCATGCCGACCGAGCGCGGACCGGCGAATGCGCTGGTCTACGAATGTTCTTCCCGCGCGAGTTCGCCCAGGGCGCGAACGACCTCACCGTGCTCGAAGGCCGCAAGGCGCCGGGCGAGCCGATCGAGGTGAGCGGCCGGATCACGCAGCTCGACGGCAGGCCGCTCGACAACGTCGTCGTGGAGATCTGGCAGGCGGATAGCCGCGGCCGCTACGACGCGCCGGATTTCTGCGGCTGGGGCCGCGCCGCGACCGACGCGGACGGCCTGTATCACTTCCGTACCGTGATGCCGGGCACCGTTGACGGGCGGCTGGCGCACATCAACTTCCTGCTCTTGTACTCGGGGCTCATGCGCCAGCTGCAAACAGTGATGTTCTTCGAGCTTGGCGCCGACCCGGTGCTCCACGCCGTGCCGGCAGCCAGGCGCAAGCTCCTGGTGGCGAAAAGGACCACCACCGGCTACCGGTTCGACATCCGCCTGCGCGGCGAGGACGAGACGCCGTTCTACGATGACTGAGATCCAGGATCTGCTCTCCTACAAGCTGCACCGCGTGGCGAACCTGCTCTCGCGCGGCGCGGAGCTGCGCTATCGGCGCGAGTTCGGCGTGAGCCTGTGGGAGTGGCGCACCATCGCGCTGCTCGGCGCGGCCGGTGAGCCGACGTCTCTCGTGCAGCTCGCTAACGCGGCGGGCATCGACAAGGGACAGATGAGCCGGGTGGTGGCGGGCCTCGCCAAGCGCCGTATCGTGCTGCGCGCGGCGCATCCGGCGGACGGGCGCGGCGTGCGGCTCACGCTGAGCAAGCTGGGCGAGCGCATCTACCAGGGGTTGATCCGCGCCGCGGCGCAGCGCGACGCCGCGTTCCGTGGCTGCCTGTCGAAGGCCGAGCACCAGGTGTTCGATCGCGCGCTCGCCAAGCTCGCCGGCCAGGCGCGCGAGCTCATCCAGCGGGAGAAAGTGACCAAGTGAAAACGCGCATCACGGAGCTGCTCGGCATCGAGTACCCGATCTTCCAGGCGGCGATGAGCTGGGCCTCGTCGAACTCCGCGCTCGTCATCGCGGTGTCGAACGCGGGCGGCATGGGGGTGCTCGCGGCGGGGCCGCTGCGCCTCGAGGACTTGCGCCGGATTCTCGGCGAGATTCGCGCCGGAACCAGCAAGCCGTACGGCGTGAACATCCCGCTCAACAATCCCAAGGCGCGCGAGATGCTCGACATCGCGCATGAAGCGCGCATCCCGGTGATGGTCGCCTCCCAGGGCGGGCCGCGCGAGCACCTGGCGCGCTTTCGCGCCGTCGGTACGAAATGGTTCCACGTCGTCGCCTCGGTGGAGCACGCGCGCAAGGCGGAAGCCGCGGGCGTCGATGCGCTGGTCGTGGACGGCGCCGAGGCGGGCGGGCATCCGCCGCCCTCCGAAGTCGGCACGCTGGTGCTCGTGCGGCGCGTGCTGCAGGTGACGAAGCTGCCGGTCGTCGCGAGCGGCGGCATTGCCGACGGCGCGGGCATCGCCGCGATGCTCACGCTCGGCGCGGAGGCGGTGCAGCTCGGCACGCGCTTCATCGCCACACCCGAAGCGAGCGTGCACGAGAACTACAAGCGCGCGGTGCTGGAGGCTGAAGTGGACCAGACGACCCTCGTCGGCCGCGGCACGCACCCGATCCGCCAGCTCAAGAACGCGTTCAGCGCGAAATACGAGGCGGCGGAGCGCACGGGCGCAAGCCGCGAGGAGCTGGAGGCGCTCTTCCAGGAATACTCGCTCAAGCAGGCGGCGCTGCGCGGCGATGTCGAGTGGGGCAAAGTGGAGGCTGGGCAAAGCGCAGGACTCGTGCACGATATCCTGCCCGCGGCCGAGGTAATGCGCCGACTCGTGGCCGAGACCGAGCAAGCGCGGCGCAGGCTCGCTTCCCTTTAAATGGTGACAGTCACCGTTTCTATGAACAACCTTCGCATCGAAACTAAAGGCGCCATCCGCATCCTCACGCTCAACCGTCCCGAGAAGCGCAACGCGCTCGACACGGCGCTCTCGCGCGCGCTGCTCGAGGCGCTGCGCGCGGCGGACGCCGACGAGACAGTGCGCTGCGTGGTGCTGACGGGTGCCGGCCCGGCGTTCTGCGCGGGGGCAGACCTCGCCGAGTTCAAAGGCCTGCGCGACCCGCAGGCCGCCGAGACGCGCGCCGAGCTCACCATGCAGCTCCATCTCGCGTTCTCGAAGCTGGTGACGCCCGTCGTGACCGCGATCAACGGCCCGGCGATGGGCGGCGGCGCGGGCCTCGCGATCGCCGGCGACCTCGCGGTGATGGCGAGTAGCGCGAAGCTCGGCTACCCGGAGACGAAGCACGGCATCGTCCCCGCCATCGTGATGGCGAACCTCGTGCGCCAGGTCGGGCGCAAGGCTGCGTTCGAGCTAGTCGCGCTCGGCGAGCCGATCGATGCCAAGCGCGCGGCTGCGCTCGGCATGGTGAACCGCGTGGTGACCAAGGCGCGCCTCATGCCAACCGCGCTTGCGCTCGCCAGGCAGCTCGCGGCAGTGAACAAGCCGGCGATGGCGCAGACGAAGACACTGTTCCACGAGGTAGCCGACCTGCCGCTCGAGCGCGCACTCGAGCGCGGCCGCGACGCGAACAAGCGCATGCGCAACTTCGCGAAACTCGACGACGGCACATGAAGCCGCTCGAGGGGTTGACGATCCTCGATCTCTCGCGCGTGCTCGCGTGCCCGTTCGCGACCATGATCCTCGCCGAGCTCGGCGCGCGCGTTATCAAGGTCGAGCAGCCGGGCAGCGGCGACGAGACGCGCGCTTTCGAGCCGCAGCTCGCGCGCGACAGCGCCTACTACTTCGTCTGCAACCGCACGAAGGAATCGATCACCGTCAACCTGCGCTCGGAGGAGGGCCGCAAGCTCATCCGCGAGCTGGCGCAGAAGGCCGACGTGCTGGTGGAGAATTTCCCGGTCGGCACGCTCGGCAAATACGCGCTCGACTTTGCCTCGCTCTCGGCACTCAACCCGCGGCTCATCTATGTCTCGTGCACCGGGTTCGGCCAGAGCGGGCCGTACAAGGACAAGAAGGGCTATGACACGGTGTTCCAGGCGATGGGCGGCATCATGAGCCTCACCGGCGAGCACGGCGGCGGCCCGGTGAAGCCGGGCTTGCCGGTAGCGGATCTGACCTCGGGCCTCTGGGTTGCAATCGCCATCCTCGCGTCGCTCGCCGGCCGCCATCGCACCGGCAACGGCTGCCACATCGACTTCTCGATGCTCGATGGCCAGGTGGCGCTCCTCACGCTCGCGGCGGCGCGCTACTTCGCCCTCGGCGAAGTGCCGCCGCGCCTGGGCACCGAGCATCCCGGCCGCGTACCGTCGGCGAGCTTTCGCTGCAAGGACGGCAAATACGCGCACATCACGGCGAGCGACCAGCATTGGGCGCCGCTCTGCGAGGCGCTCGGCATTGCCGAATGGGGCGCCGCGTTTCCGGACAACGCCAGCCGCGTTCTGCGCCGAACCGAGGTGATGGCAAAGCTCAACGAGTGCATCACGGCGCTCACCCGCGCCGAGCTCATCGCCAAGCTCGATGCGGTGGAGGTGCCGGTCGGGCCGGTGAACGACGTCGCCGAGATCCTCGCCGACCCGCATGTGCGCGCGCGGCGCCTCGTCGGCAGCTTCGATTACCCGGATGTCGGCGAATTCAGGGCGCTCGCCCTACCGTACAGGTTCCTCGGCTGGGACAACCCCGAAATCGGCCGCCCGCCCCTCCTGGGCGAGCACACCGAGGCGCTGCTCGCCGAGCTCGGCTATTCGCGCGAGCGCATCGCCGAGCTGCGCGGCAAGCGCGCGATATGACGGTCGCCTACTCGCTCGCCGACGGCGTCGCCACCATCGCGCTCGACCGGCCGGAAGTGCGCAACGCGCTCAATTTCGAGATGTGCGAAGCGCTCCTTGCGGCAACGACGCGTGCGGCGGCCGATGAGGCGCGGCTCGTCTTCGTGCGCGGCAACGGGCCCGTCTTCTGCGGTGGCGCCGATCTGAAGGAACGGCAGGGCAAGAGCGAGCAATGGATCCGCGAGCGGCGCCTGAAGGCCTTCGCTGCCTACGAGGCGCTCGAAGCGCTGCCGATGCCGTGCATCGCGCTCGTGCATGGCGCGGCAATCGGCTCGGGCGTCGAGATCGCCGGCGCCTGCGACTTCATCGTCGCGACGCCGGAAGCGAGCTTTCGCACGCCGGAGGCCCAGCGCGGCACGGTCGGCGCGACGCAGCGCCTGCCGCGCATTCTCGGCAAGCGCTTGGCCAAGGACTTGATGTTCACCGGCCGCGCCCTCATGGCCGACGAAGCGCGCGAAGCCGGCTTCGTTTGCAGGGTGACGGCCGATCTGGACGGCGCCGTTGCGGAGATCGCCGCGGCGATCCTCAAGGCGCCGCCACTCGCGCTGCGCCTCGCGAAGCGCGCCATCGACGCCGGGATCGAACGCGATCCGCACGGTGCGAAACAACTGGAGATCGCGGCCATCGAGGAGCAGCTCGCTGCCGGACAATGGATGGGCAAGACCTGACCTTTTTCAGATGAGCTGGAAAGCACAGACGCTGGGCGAAGTGCTCGAGCGCCAGGCGCGCGGCCGCGGCACGACGGAGGCGCTCGTCACGCCGCAACGCCGCATCACCTATGAAGACCTGCATCTGCGCGCGCGCAGCGCGGCGGCGACGCTGCACACGCTCGGCATCGGCCCCGGCGACCACGTCGGCATCCTCACGGGCAGCGACGAGAAGTGGCTCGCGCTCTTCTACGGAGCGGCGCTAATCGGCGCCGTTACTGTGCCGGTGAACACGCGGTTCAAGACGGCGGAGATCGCCTACTGCCTCAAACGGGCCGACTGCAAGGCGCTCTTCTATGTGCCGCGCTTTCTCAACATCGATTTCGGCGCCATGGTGCGCGAGACCGGCTTCGCGCGGGCCTTCGACATCACGCGCGCGCTGCCCGAATGGTCGATCGGCGACATGCGCGCCGTCTCGCCGGGCGAAACGCTCCTCATCCAGTTCACCTCCGGCACGACCGCCTATCCGAAGGGCGCGATGCTCACGCACGACAACATGCTGCGCGACGCCTGGGCGGCGGGCATGCGCATCGGCATCCGGCCGCAGGATCGCTACTTCAACTGCCGGCCGTTCTTCCACGTCGCGGGCTCGACGCTCTCGGCGCTGATGGCGCTGGTCGCCGGCGCCACGCTCGTCACGCTGCCGACCTTCGAAGCGGGCGCGGCGCTCGAGATGCTCGAGCGCGAGCGCTGCACGCTGATCTCGGGCAACGACACGCTCTTCCAGATGCTGATGGGCCACGAGGACTTCCCGAAGCGCAAGCTTTCCCTGCGCGGCGGCTGGGCCGCGGCCGGGCCGCAGACCATGCGCAAGATCATCGACGTGCTGGGCGCGAAGGAGATCTGCGCCGCGTACGGACTCTCGGAAGCATCGCCCAACGTCGTGATGAGCGACTGGCGGGATCCGGAAGAGCTCCGCGTGCAGGGACTCGCCAAGCCGCACGAGGGCGTGGAAGTGCGCATCTCGCCCGAGGGCGAGATCCAGGTGCGCGGCTGGAACGTGATGCAGGGCTACTACAACAACGCCGAGGCGAACGCCAAGGCCTTCACCGACGACGGGTGGCTGCGCACCGGCGACCTCGGCGAGCTCACCGCGGAGGGCCGGCTGCGCATGGTCGGGCGGCTGAAGGATGTCTTCCGTGTCGGCGGCGAGAACGTCGCGCCGGCCGAGGTGGAGGAAGTGCTGCTCGGCCATCCGGCCGTGCAGAGCGCGCAGGTGATCGGCGTGCCCGATGCGCGGCTCGGCGAAGTGCCGGCCGCCTACGTGACGCTGAAAGCGGGCGCGCAAGCGCAAGAGAGCGAGCTGATCGCGTGGTGCAAGGCGCGCTGCGCGAACTTCCGCGTGCCGCGGTATCTCCGGATCGTGGACAGCTTCGAGGCGATAGGCATGACCGCGAGCGGCAAGGTGCAGAAGACCAGGCTGCGCGAGCACGCGCTGCGGGAGCTCGGTCTTGCCAGCAAGCTTGAGAGGTGATCATGTGCAGGAACATCAAGACACTCTTCAATTTCGACCCGCCGGTGACCGAGGAGGAGATCCGCGCCGCTTCCTTGCAGTTCGTGAGAAAGCTGAGTGGCTTCAACAAGCCCTCCAAGGCCAACGAAGCGGCATTTTTAGCGGCGGTCGATGAGGTAGCCGCTGTCGCGCGCAAGCTGCTGCACTCGCTCGAAACGAACGCGCCGCCGCGCAACCGCGAAGAAGAGGCGGCGAAGGCACGGGCCCGCGCGGCGCAAAGGTTCGTCCTCGCCCGGTGAAGTCGTTTCTGATCGCTGCCGGACTTGCCATTTATCTCGCCCCGGCGTTGCTGATCCTTTTCTGGCCGCTCGTCGCCGGGATCCGCTTGATCATCCGGGCATGGAACCAGCCGCCTCCGCCTCCGGGGCAATGACAGGGCGCGTCGTCGCGCTGGCGCTCCTTGCGGTCCTCGGCGCTTGCGGCGCGCAGAAAAGCGTGCCGCCGCCGCCGGAATATCACGGCTTCGGCGCCGAGCAGCGCGTGGCCATCCGCGGCTACGCCGGCGACGCGATGGAGCCCTTCATCACGCGAGACGGCCGGTACCTTTTCTTCAACAATCGCAACGATCCGCGCATCGACACCAACCTGCACTATGCCGAGCGCGTCGACGATCTGACGTTCGACTACCGCGGCGAGCTGCAGGGCGCCAATTCGCCGGTACTCGACGCCGTGCCGAGCATGGATCGCGACGGCAACCTGTATTTCATTTCCACGCGGAGCTATGCGCAGACGCTGTCGACGCTCTACCGCGGCCGCTTTCGCGCCGGCGCGGTGAGCGGCGTCGAGCTGGTGGCCGGCGTGTCGCTCGGCCGGCGCGGCCTGCTCGTGTTCGATGCGGAGATTTCGCCCGGCGGCGAAGCGCTCTTTCTCGCCGACGGCGAGTTCTCCGGCGGACCGGATCCGAGGAGCGCCGACATCGCGGTCGCGGTGCGCGACGGCGAGCGCTTCCGCCGCCATCCCGCGAGCGCGGAATTCATGCGCAACGTCAACACCGGGGCGCTCGAATATGCGCCGAGCATCTCGGCCGATCTGCTCGAGCTTTTCTTTACGCGCGCGCAAAGCGTCGCCGGATCGCTGCAGGTCGCAATTTACCGTTCGCACCGCGCGAACCGCGACGCACCCTTTGACGTGCCGGAGCGCGTCGCCGCCATCACCGGACTCGTCGAAGCGCCGAGCTTGTCCGGCGATGGCCGGTCGCTTTACTACCACAAGCGCGAAGGCAGCCGCTTCGTCATCTACCGCGTCTCGCGGCCCTAGATAGCACTTTCGCAGGCAGCGGCGTAGCGTCGATCGTCATGCGGCGCGCGAGCTGCCTCGTACTCACGCTCCTCCTCGGCTGGCATTTGCAGGTGCCGGCGCAGGACGGCCCGCCGCCACCGCAGAGCTTCGGCCCGGACACCACTCGAACCGATATCTTCACCGGCCAAGGAAGCACGCGTCCGGGGCTGAGCTGCGACGGTTCCACCGCTGACGGGCGCGTGTGCACCGGCTTTCTGGCGAGCGCGGTGGACGGCACGCTGCTCGACGTAACGGTCGCGGTGCCGCCGGGAAGCGGGCCACACCCGCTCATCGCAGTGCTGCATGGCTGGGGCGGCAGCAAGGGGAGCGACGGCTACCTCGCCGACCCGCTCCTCGCCGACGGCCACGCGGTGCTGCGCTATTCGGCGCGCGGCTTCGGCGAGTCATGGGGGCAGGTGAACCTCGCCGACCTGAACGTGGAGCTCGCCGACCTGCGCAGCATGATCGGGCAGGTCGTCGACATGGGACGGCTGCATCTCGACCCGGACGCGGTCGGCGTGATCGGTGTGTCATACGGCGGCGGGCAGACCTGGCTTGCGGCTGCGCGGCCCCTGTTTCAGAGCCCGCACGGCGCCTCGGTGCGCATCCGTACCGTGGTGCCGATCGTGCCGTGGAGTGATCTCGTCTACGCGCTCGTGCCGAACGGCAGGCCCGAGTACTCGCTCGCGCCGGCGGGCTCGCCGAAGCTGAGCTACATCAACGGACTTTACTTCTCAGGACTGCGGACTTCGGCCGAGCGTCCCTATCCAAACTATCCGGGCTATCTCGTCGCCTGGGATACCTGGCTGAACGCCATGGAGCCGAATCTCGTCGATCCGGTGTACCGGCAGCTCA
>VBCM01000289.1 GCA_005883675.1 Betaproteobacteria bacterium | reverse complement strand
GTGCGATGTCCAGAAGGGCGAGTACAGCGGGTGGTTCCACGGCCGATAGAGCTCGCCGTCGGGCCGCACCGTGGTGACGACCATCCAGTAAAACGGGAAGAGCAGCGCAACGATGAACGCGCCGAGCGGCAGGTAGAACCACAGCCACTTCCTCCAGCGCGCGCCCTCGATCATCATCGATTCTCGACCTTGCGGATGTACCAGAGCTGGAAGACCACCACCAGAAGCAACGCCGGGAACATGGCGAGCGAGATCGCCGCGCCCTCGGAAAGCAAGCCGGTGCCGATGCCGATCTGGTAGGCGTACGTGGCGAAGAGATGCGTCGCATTCGCCGGTCCGCCGCCCGTCAGCACGTAGACGAGCTGGAAGTCGGCGAAGGTCTGGATGACGGAGAAAAGCACCACCACCATAGTCACCGGCAGGAGCAGCGGCCAGGTCACGTACCAGAAGCGCTGAAAGCGATTGGCGCCGTCGATCGCCGCGGCTTCGTGCAGGTCGGGATTGATGGTCTGCAGGCCGGCGAGCAGGCTAATGGCGTAGAACGGCACGCCGCGCCAGACGTTGACGATCATGATCGACCCCATGGCGAGGTCGGGGTCGCCGAGCCAGTTGATGCGCGAGTTGATGATGTGCAGCTTCCAGAAGAGCCAGTTGAAGACGCTGAAGGTCGGATCGAACATCCACTTCCACGCGAGCGTCGAAAGCACGGTGGGGATGATGAACGGCAGCAGGATGAACGCGCGCACCCAGGACTTGCCGCGGAAGTGCCGGTTCAGGAGCAGCGCGAGCCAGAGTCCCAGCGCCAGCTTG
Source organism: Betaproteobacteria bacterium (assembly GCA_005883675.1). Taxonomy (GTDB): domain Bacteria; phylum Pseudomonadota; class Gammaproteobacteria; order Burkholderiales; family SG8-39; genus SCGC-AG-212-J23. Next base: position 2,116 of record VBCM01000289.1, on the reverse strand, counting down.
AACACCGTAGTGATCGCCGTGTAGACGAACGTGTTGTATGCCGCCGTGCGGAAAATCGAATCCGCGAAAATCTTGTAGAAGTTGGCTAGGCCGATGAAATGGCCGGGCTCGCCGACCGTCGAGTTCGAGAGCGACAGCCATACGCCCAGAACAAACGGGTAGGCGATGAAGACGGTCAGGATAAGGAGCGTGGGGGCGAGCAGCCAGAACGCGAGCGTGCCTTCGCGCTCGAGTGCCCGGCTGATCGGTCCCCGGCTGACGAACTGAAGCGGGGCCGGCTTGCTGGCCTCCAAGAGGGTCCTACGAGCCGCTATAGATCTGGCTCACTTCTCCCGCGGCCCACTTCACCGCCTCCTGCGGCGTCATGCCCTGCACGCCCTTCGCGTACATGTCGGTGATGATGTACTTCGTCAGCACTTCGGCGGACTTGCGATTCGGCGGCCCGGCGTAGCCCGGCGACAAGCCGAGGCGGCCGGCGATCTTGAACGGCGCCATCACCGGATCCTCGTCCCACATCTTGTGCTTCTCCCATTGCGCCGTCGGCGGCGTCGAGTAGCCTTTCTGCGAGACGAACCATTTCTCGTAGTTGGCCGGCGTATGAATCCAGCCCAGGAACTCTTTCGCCGCCTTCTGGTTCTTCGAGTAGCGCATCACCATGTGCGACTGGAAGAGATGGAAGCCGAACTGGCCCTTCGGGCCGCGCGGCAGCGGCGAGTGGCGGATGTCGTCCTTCATCGGCGCGCCCTTCTCTGTCTTGTACTGATCGGGTTTGCGCAGCGACTCGATGTAGATTGACGCGCCGTTCAGCGTGGCGGCGATCGTGCCCGAAAGGAACGCGCGGTTGTTGTTGGTGTCGTCCCAGGCCCCGACTTGTCGGTCTCGGCGGCGCCGAAGGCCCACGTCATCGGGTACGTGAAGGTCGGCGCGTCGCCGAAGGTGTGGCCGAGCGTCTGCCCGAGCGGGCGGCCCTTGGCCTTCAGCTTCTTGCCGGCGTCGTGATACTGCTCCCAGGTCTCGGGGAAATTGCTGAAGCCCACTTCCTCGAACCACGATTTGCGGTACGCGATCATCGCGCCGATCACGGCCCACGGCACCGAGAGCACCTTCTTGCCGTCCATCGTGTTCGCCTTGGCGACGTTGTAGTAGCCGCCCTGCGCCTTGGCGACGGCCTCGGCGACATCGGAGACGTCCACCGAGCTTGCGCTGTAGATGTGCGGGTGGTTGTTGAACAGCATGAAGACGTCCGGTCCGCTGCCCGACTGGATCGCGGAGGTGACCCGCGGCTGCAGGTCGTTGCCGTTGACGGTCTCGAGGTTGATCTTGATGCCGAGCGCCTTCATCGCCTCGGGCAGCATCGTCTTGCGCAAGAGCTCGTCCGATGCTGGAACGAAGTCGTTCCATTTGATCCAGTGCACCGTGCTTTGCTGCGCGAACACCGGCGCCTGGTGCGACGCCAGGATTCCCGCGAGCCCGGCACCCGAAGCCTTAAGGAATTTGCGGCGGGTAAAGCGAGCCATCGTGTGTCCTCCTCCAAGAGGTCAGGCCCGAACTCTAGCCGAATTCGGTACTAAGTACGCAATTCCTTCAGTAACCAAGGACGCGTGGCAGCCATAGCGACAGGCCGGGAAAGTACGTGACGATCAATAGTGCAGTGCACATCGCGCCGTAGAAGGGCCAGAGCTCGCGCGATACCTCTTCCATCGTCACCTTGCCGATGGCGCAGCCGACAAACAACGTCGGACCGACCGGAGGGGTGATGAGGCCGATGCCGAGGTTGAGCAGCATGATCATGCCGAAGTGCACCGGGTCGACGCCCATCGTTTTCACCACCGGCAGCATGATCGGCGTGCAGATGAGGATCATCGGCGCCATGTCCATGAAGGTGCCGAGCAGCAGGAGCAGGATGTTGATCAGCATCAACATCGCGTACTTGTTATCGGTAAAGCTGAGGAAGAGCTGCGTGGCCTTTGCCGGCAGCTGCATGATCGCCATCAGGTAGCCGAAGCAGGCGGCGAAGCCGATCACCATCATCACCATCGCGACCGTCTTGGTGACGCGGTGCACCAGCTTCGGCAGCTCGCGCCACTTGTATTCCTTGTAGATCACCATGGTGCAG
>VBCM01000058.1 GCA_005883675.1 Betaproteobacteria bacterium | reverse complement strand
CGTGACGAGGCCGCGCGCGCGGTGCCGGTAGATAAGGCGCTGTGGCAAACGAGCTTCCCGCCGCTCGCGCCGCTCATCGCGCGCATCGGCGACATCGCTCGCTATGACCGCTTCGAATACATCCGTCTGCAACGCTGGTCCTCCGGGCACGTCGCGATCATCGGCGATGCCGCGCACGCCATTCCGCCGAACATCGGCCAGGGCGCCGGGTGCGCGATGATGAATGCGCTGTCGATGGCGGTGTTCCTCGATCGGGACGACGATATCCCGGCGCAGCTCGCCGCATGGGAGCGCGCCGAACGGCCGCTCACCAATCACACTCAGCGCATTTCACTTCTCTTCGGCATGCCAGCCTTCTGGCCGCCGAAGGCGCGCGCGCTCTTCTACGCCGTTGCCGCTCGCTCGAAGTGGCTGACCGATCAGAGGACCAAAACCGCGCGGCACATCCCTACCGGCACGAATTCTGTACTAAGTACGTAACTATTTCGTCCCCAACCAGCCCTTCTCGGAAATATCGAAGATCACGCCGTCGGGATCTTTGTACTTCACCTCGAAGTTCGCCTCGTCCTTGGTCTTGCCGAGCGTGAAGAAGAACTTGCCGCCGGCCGCCTCGACGCGCTTCTTCGCCGCCTCGAGATCATCGACCTGGAAGCCGAAGTGATGCGCGCCGACGAAACCGGCGGCGTCCTTCAGCCCTGAGCCGGCCTCGCCTTTGTATTTGAGCAGCGCCAGGTTGATGACCCCATCGCTGAGATAGATTGCCGAGCCCATGTCGATGTGCTCTTCGCCCACGCGCTTGAGCTCGAACACCTGCTCGTAGAACCGCGCGGCGCGCTCGAGATCGCGCACCACCACCGCTATGTGCCGCAGCTTCGCCATGCCGCAGTATAAAACGTCATCATGATTTGTCGCCCCATCGCCACCGCGGCGGCTCGCCTTTCACCCAGCAAATCGCGATCAGCAGCACCGTAAGTCCCACGACATAGAGGATGAATTCAGCCGTCTGGCTCGCGGGCGGGAACAGCGCGAAGCCCAAGCCGAGCAGCGCGACGTAGCAAGCCATCACGAGCCATCCCTGCCACGAGGACGGCAAGCCCCATCCCCAGCCGTAGCGCTTCGCGGGGAACCAGTACGGCGCCTTAGCTGGCATCCGGTGCTTTCGTGCGCGGCACGGCGCGCCGCTCGTAATGGCTGACGTCGTCCATGCGCCACGGCCGCGGCTCGCGGCGGCGCGAAAGCCACAGCAGCGCAAACCCCACGATGCTCGCTGCTACTGCCGGGACCAGCAGCATGCTTTGCACGGTGAGGCCGAGCGCCGCGAGCGCGAGGCCAAACGCAAAGGCGCCGATGCCCGCTTCCCACAGGTGGCAGCGCGGCGTGCGGCGCCAGCCGCGCGCCACTTCCCAGCCGAGGATCGCCGCCGGCACGGCGAGCCACCACGGGTGTGGATGCTCTCGTCCGCCGACGATGCCCGCGAGGAGCACGACCATCAGGCCGGCAACGAGGAGCGTCATCGGCCGGCGCAGCTTGTCGCGCCAGGCGCGGTACAGATCGCGCCCGAGCAGCGCCAGCGCCGCCGCGGCGAGCGCGAGCTCGACGGCCGATTGCAGGCTCACAGCGTCCTCGTCATGAACACGCTGTTCGGGTCTTCGATGTAATCAGCGAACGGGCCGCAGGGTTTAAAGCCGAAGCGAGCATAAAGTTCGCGGGCAGGCGTGAAGGCGGCCATCGAGCCGGTCTCGAGGCTGAGCCGCCGGTAGGAGCGCCGCTTTGCTTCCGCGAGGAGGTGGCGCAAGAGCGCCGTGGCGACGCCTTTGCGCAGGTGGCGCGTGACGGTGCGCATCGACTTGATCTCGGCGTGATGCGGATCGAGCTCTTTGAGCGCCGCGCAGCCGAGCAACTCGTCGTCTAGCCAGGCGGTCCACATCGTGATGTCGGGACTGCGCAGCCGTTCGATGCCGAGCGCATGCACGCTTTCGGGCGGCGAATGCAGGTACATGCTGCGCAGGTGCTCGGCGAGCAGCGCCGCGATCTGCGGACCGCGCAGGTCGTCTAGCCGGATATCCATTGCACGTCGCCGATCCAGTTGCGCATGCGCCGCGCGAGGCGAGCGTCTTCGCTTTCGCCCTCGAACGTGATCGGCGCGCGGCGCACCAGCGCAGGATCCACGCCTTCGAACGCGTTGACGCTCACCACCGCGTACTCGCGGCCGTCGATGCGGCTCGTGACGACCGGCACGATGCCGCATGCCGAACAGATATGGAACTCGGCCGTCTTGGTGCCGAATGCATATTTCGATACGCGCGTGCGGTCCCTCACGCTCACCTTGAGCGACCCGCCCGGGCACGACGTCCACACGCCGCCGTGCTTCGTGCAGAACGAGCACGTGCACGCGCGCGCCGGGATCTCGGACGGCTCGGGCGTCCAATCAAGGGTGAACGACATGTTGCCGCAGTGGCAGCCGCCGACAATCAGCATAGGCTCTCACGGAGAGAGAGTATCGGACGCCCGCAGCCGCGCAAACGGCTGCGGGGCGTTATGCTGCAGCGGTTATCCGAGCTGGATCTCCGGCGGTACCCCCGCATTCATGAGCGACGCGCCGCCATCGGCATAGATCACCTGTCCGGTGATCCAACCGGCTCTCTCCGAGCAGAACAGCGTGACGACGTTGCCGATGTCCTGCGGGGTGCCGAGGCGTCCCATGGGCGTCCAACCACGCGTGTGCCAATTGCGGATGAGCTGTTGCGCCTGCTCGGGCAGCGTGTTGAGGACGCTGTTCTCCGTCCAGCCGGGACTGATGGCGTTTACCGTGATGCCGCGCTTCGCGACCGCTACGGCGAAGTAACGGACGAGCGACTCCAGCGCCGCCTTCGCCGATCCCATGCCGACCCAAGGCTGCAGGCCCCCGGTGCGGCTGCCTTCTGCGTAGGTGATGGCGAAGATCCTGCTTCCTGCGCTCATAAGCGGCAGCGCTTCCCGAACTCCCGCTAGGAAGGCCCTCGGCTGCGAATCGAACGCCGTATCCCACTGCTTCAGCGTGATATCCAGAGGTGGCTGGAAGAACGCGGCCACCTCTGGGCGTGCGTTGCTCACGAAAATGTCGAGCTTGCCGAACTCGTCCTTCACCTTGCGGAACATGGCGGCGATGTCTTCGGGACGCGTGACATCGCCACGCACCACAATCCCATCGGCACCCCGTTTGCGAACTTCGGCAAGCGTGTCTTTCGCGGCGGCTTCGTTCTCGTAGTAATGGACCGCCACCTTAACGCGCTCTTCGGCCAGTGCTAATGCAATTCCTCTGCCGATGCCGCGCGAGCTGCCCGTGATCAGTGCGTGCTTTCCAACCAGCGCCATAGAGCCTCCTCGATTAAGTCTAACCTCCCGACGTTCAGACAAGCCGCGCTTATCATAGAGCGTCTGATCCGAGCTGGCGGGAATTACGAGGTAGACGCTGCTAAGCGGTGACTTTGTGCGTGATCGGCGCCTTGGGCAGCGTTGCTTCGCCCTGCTCGAGTTGGAAGGTGAACTCCAGCCGGTAGCCGTCGCCAGCCTTCACGAAGTTGCCGATGAGCGCGCGCGTCACGCCGAACTGCGAGTCGGTCTCAAGATACGGATCTTCGGGATCGTAGACCTGCGAGGCGATGGTCTTGTAGCCCGGCTTGTGAATGAGGAAATGCAGGTGCGCCGGGCGCAGGTTATGGCGCTTCTGCGCGGCGAGCAGCGTGCCAGTCGGGCCGTCGATGGGCACCGGATAACCGGCGGGCTTGACGCTCCTGAAGCTGAACGAGCCGTCGGCGAGTGTGGTGAAGATGCCGCGCAGGTTCATCTCCGCTTGGGACGGATCCTGGTTCTCGTAGAGGCCGCCGGGCGAGGATTGCCACACGTGCACGTCGGCGCCGGCGATGGGCTTGCCGTCCATGTCGGTGACGCGCCCGCGGAAGAAAAGCGCGGGACCCGGCGTCGGCGAGCGCACGATCGATTCGCCGTCTGAGCAGCGCGGCGCTCCGGCGCGGTAGAAGGGACCAAGGTTATTCGCCTGCGTCGGCTGCGTGCCGCGCGCGCCGTTGTTGATCAGGCACACGAGGTTCGAGACGCCGAGCGCGCCGGAGAGGAGCATGGCCTCGTTGTGGCTCGGAGTGGTGCGCTTGCCGATGGCGTTGATGTAGCCGATCGTCTCCTGGAATTCACGCTCGGTGAGCCGCGCTTCGCGTACGAAGGCGTGGAGATGCTTGACGAGCAGCGCGAGCAGCTCGCGCGTGCGCGCATCCGGCGTGCGCTGCATCTCCTGCAGCACCGCCGCGGTGACGTCGTCGGGCGTCTCGATGATCATGGACTTCCTCCGGGGGAGGAGGAAGTCTACTTCAGCCGCGATGCTTGAAGCCGCCGCTGCGGTTGCCGCTCGCCTGCGCGCTGCCCGAATGGCCGACGCCGATCGGGCGCTCGCTGGCGCGGATCTGCGGCGCGGGCATGCTGCGCGCCACCGGCGCGCTTTGCACGACCGGTCCGCGGCGCCATTCGGCGCGCGCTGGCGGCGCGACGATTTGCGCGCGCGGCGCGTAGGCGGGCGCGCTCTGGATTTGCGGGTGACCGAGGCGCGGCGGGCTACCGATGATCGGCGCGCGGCGCGATTCCGGGATGGCGTGATACGGGGTGCTCACGTAGCGCACCGGGCGCACGACGCGCGTCACGATGATTGGCCGCGGATGGAAGGGGCGGAAACTCACCGGCCGGTACGCCGGCCACCACCACGTGCCGTACACAACGTAAGGGTTGTAGTAGGGCACGTACACCACGGTGGGATACGCCGGCTGCACATAGATCTGCCCGGCCTGCTGATAAACGTACTGCTGCGGATTGCTTTGCAGATAGCCGTTCGACTGCGCGCGGGCGCGAAGCTGCTGGATCGTGGTCTGGATGTAGGGCCCGTGCGTGGCGTAAGCGTCGCCGAGGTCGGCGAGCCACTGCGGGCTCTCCACGAGCCGAGCGAGCACGTCCGGATAGGCAACGAGCGACTTCACGCTCGGCGCCCAGGGCACGCCTTCCACCGCCTGCAGCGCGCCATCGCCCTGCATGCCGGGATTGGCGCGCGACCAGTCGGCCGCCGCCATCACGTCGTCCGGATAGCGCGCGGCATCCAGGATGTTGTTGAGCAGCGGGTCCGGATACAGCGCGATCGGCGCGAGCAACGCATCGAGCTCGGCTTGATTGAAGACCCGCGCGTGCGCATTCAGCGCGCCGAGGGCGATCACCAGTCCGACGAGGATGCGGATGAGCCGTTTCATGCGGCCCACTGTAGACCTCGCTACCCGCAGCTACTGCATCAATGTGTAACCAGTTGTGCCGGCACGAAAGGTGCAACGGCTTCCGGGCAATGAAGCCCGTCGCCGCTTTGTGCATTGCACTCGCCACCGGCGGCGCGCTGGGACAGTCGCAGACGGCGACTGATAAATACTTCGATTCGCTCGATCTCAACGGCGACGGTTACGTCTCGCTCGCCGAAGCTGCCGGGCAGCCGGAAGTCGTCAAGCGCTTCGACCGCGCGGACAAGAACCGCGATGGGAAGCTGTCGCGCAAGGAGTTTGCGAACCTGAAGAACGTGAAAGTGCGGGTCGCGGCGAAGAAGAAGGAGCCTTCGGCCGCCGTGGGCGGGACCGCGCCGACGAACCAATAGCAAAATAATTACGTACTTATAATAGTACGGAATTCGGTCAGCGTTCGCCGACGGCGCGCAGGTGCCGCGCCACGGCGTGCTGCTCCCAGCGCAGGTGCTGCGTGGCGACGATCGCCTTGACCGGCAGGTGGTCGGAGGCGATCTGCGCAAGCGGCGAGCGGTGGGCTTTCAGCGCGAGCAGCGCCGGCCGCGGGCGCACCCAGACGCGGTCGAGCGCGAAAAGCGGCCACCTAGAGGGGAAGGAGCGCTCGGCCACCGAGTGCCCGAGCAGCGAATTCATCCAGCGCACCGGGCGGCTGAGCGGCAGCCACTCGTTGATGTCGCCGAGCACTACGACGCGCTCGTGCGCCGGCGTATGGCGCAGCAGATCGAGGAGCTTCTTCACCTGCCAGCGCCGCTCGCCGGCGAAGAGGCCGAGGTGCGTGACGATCACGCGCAGGCGCTGGCCGCTCACGTCGAGATCGACATCCAGCGCGTTTCTTGGCTCGCGCCGTCCGTAGCCGAGGGCGAGGCGGCGCACTTCGAGCACTTTGCGGCGGGTGAGCAAAGCGTTGCCGAACGGGCCGTCGTGGCGCACGAGCGTCAGGCCCGGCACCGCCTGCACGCCGAGGCGGCCGGCGATGTAGTCGAGGCGGTAGTCGACTTCCTGCAGCCCGATGGTGTCGCACTCGAGCTCGCGGATCACCGCGGCGATGCGCGAGGCGTCCTTCCGGCCGTCGGTGCCGACGCAACCGTGGACGTTGTAGGAGGCGATCCGCAGGCAGCTCTCGGGGAGCTGGTCCGAGAGCGCCTGCCAGTTAGCTAAGCTCTCGGCCTGCCTGCTCATCGGCGGCGTGGATGCGGCGGCTCATTCGCATGAACCAGCGCTTCACCGCGACGATGCCGCCGGCGAGGAGCCCCACGGCGATGACCACCAGCCACCAGTTGACCGGTCCCGCGCCGGTGAGCGCGGTCTCGATGGCCTCGCCGAAGATGGTGGTGGCGAGCGTGCCGGGGAGTAGCCCGATGGCGGTGCCCGCCACGACGTGCCAGAGCCGCATGTGGATCGCGCCGGCGACGATGCTCTCCACTGCGAAGGGCGCGAGCGGCACGAGCCTGAGCAACGTCATCGCAAGCAGGCCGTATTTCTTCAGCACCTCGATCATGCGATCGAGCTTCGGCCCGGCGAGCCGCCGCACCGTGTCGCGCTTCATGCGCCGGCCGATGTAGTAGGTGACGACCGCGGAGGCGCAGACGCCAAGCAGCGCGTAGCCGAAGCCGAGCCACGGCCCGAAGGCCATCACCGCGGCGAGGGTGATGAGGGGCCGCGGGAACATGATGAGGCACGCCGGCGTGTAGAGAAGCATCAGGAGCGGCGGCGCCCACCAGCGGCTGCCGAAGTCCTTCGCCCAGCCGATCACCACCTCCGGGCTCACGGTGTGCGCGAGCGGCGTCCAGCGCCAGAGCGCGGTGAGGGCGATGAGCAGCGCGGCGATCATGCCGAGCTGCACCCACGCGGGCTTCTCGAGCGGCGTCATGTCGCCTTCGTGGTGGCGCTCGACGAGCAGCGCATCGAGCGCGATCGGCTCATCGGGATCGGCGACCGCGGCGACGTTGACGATCGCCGCGGGCCATTCGGGCAGCGTCGCGAGCTCGCGCAGCGAACGGCCGTCGTGCGCGAGCGTCTTGATCGCGCCCTGCAGAGCGCCCGTCCGATCGATCTCCATGCGCACCTTCTCCGCCGGCACGCCCAGATGCTCCGCCAGCAGATGCTCGCGGAAGCGACGGATCACGTTCGCCACCTGCGGCCGCCCGCGCGCCTCGATCGCGACATCGGCCTCCGTATCCAGGCCAAGCGAGCGGTTGCAGAGGTTGGAGCTGCCGATGCGCAGCACGCGCTCATCCACGATCATCAGCTTCGAGTGCACGTCGAGGCAGCAGCCCTCCGGCAACCCAGGCACTTGCGGGTAGTAGACGTGGAAGCGCCCATGGCGGTCGGCTTTGCGCAGTCGCTCGATCAAGCGCGTGCGCAGGACGTGCATGGTGTGCTCTTCGAGCCAGCCGTGCGAGAGGAGCCGCAGCACGAGGATGATCTCCGGCCCGTCGGGCTCGGCCAGGCGCTTCTCGAGCGCCGCCGCGATGCGCGGGGCGGTGAAGTACTGGTTCTC
>VBCM01000287.1 GCA_005883675.1 Betaproteobacteria bacterium | reverse complement strand
CCGCTGGAAGAAGGGCGACCTCATCGTCGTCGATCACTTCCTCTGGCACCAGCACTTCAATGACGATCCGAAGAATCAGGCGCGGCTCGTGCGCGTGCACATGTTCGACTCGATCCTGGAGACGATGCGCGCGCTGACCGATCCGCTGGTGCTCTTCGAGGAAGCCGAGGACACGCTGCTTTCCATGCAAGAGGTGTCGCAGATCGAGTGGCCCGACGATCGCCGGCCGGAAAGTTGATGACCATCACGCCGAAAATAGGGACAGTCCCTATTTTTCTCATCTGATGGTTCAACCCGCTCCAGCGCTACCCCCGGGTGTGCTGTCGCTGCACGTCCTGCCTGCGGATCACCACGACAAGGACTGGGACGCGATCATCGTCCCGAAGAACGTCAAGGAGCGGCTGCTCGCGCAGGCGTTGCTGACGCTGAAGCATGGACGCAAGCTCTCGCAGCTCGCCGGTCTGCCGCACGGTCTCATCGTCCTCGCCGGGCCGCCTGGCACCGGCAAGACCACGCTCGCGCGCGGGCTGGCGCAAGTCGCCGCCGCCGCGCTCGCGCGCGAGGGCGCCACCACGCTGGTGGAGATCAATCCGCACGCGTTCCCGAGCGATATGCTGGGCGAGAGCCAGCGCAACATCATGCGGCTGCTGCAGGACACGATTCCCGAGATCGCGGCGCGGCGGCCGCACACCGTGGTGCTGATCGACGAGGTGGAGAGCTTCGCGGTACGCCGGACCAGCGCTTCGTTCGAAACCAATCCGGTGGATGTGCATCGCGCGACCGACGCGGTGATGCTCGGCATCGATGAGATCGCAAAAACACTGCCGGCGGTGCTCTTCGTCACCACCACCAACTTCATCGATGCGATCGACGACGCGTTTCTCTCGCGCGCCGATCTCGTCATGCACTTCGCCCTGCCGAACGCCGAGACGATCGCCAATATCCTGCAGCATTCGCTCGCCGAGCTGGAACGGCCGCCAGGTACGCAAGCTGGTGCTCGCGGCGCTCGCGCAGCGGCTCGAGGTATCGAAAGACCCGGCGCTCCTTACCTTCGACGATCTGCGCGAGGCGGCGAGAAAGCGCGGTGGCGTCGAGTGGGCGGGTGAGGCCGCGCCGGCATCGAAGCAATGGGTAGGCGAAGTACCGCAGGACCTGAAGCACGAGCACGACCACGGGCATGGCGCAGACCATGACCATCACCACAAGACGAGGAGGATCCGTTGATGAAGTGCAAGCTCGCGCTCCTCGGAGCGCTCGCGATCGCGCCGCTCATTGCGGCGGCGCAGCCCAACTTTGCGGGCAAGACCATCACCATCATCGTCGGCTACAAGCCGGGCGGCGGCTACGACGCCACCGCGCGCATGATCGCGCGGCACCTACCGCAGCATCTTCCCGGGAAGCCCACGATCATCGTGCAGAACATGCCGGGCGGCAACAGCATCATCGCCGCGAACCACATGTACAACGTGGCGAAGCCCGACGGCCTCACGATCGGCACCTTCAACCGCAACCTGCCAATCGCGCAGTTGACGAGCGTGCAGGGCGTGAAGTTCGACATCACCAAGTTCGCGTGGATCGGCTCGGCGGCGAACGAGACCACGATCCTCGCGATTCGCAGCGACCTGCCGTACAAGACTTTCGAGGACCTGCGCAAGGCGAAGGAACCGGTGGTGATCGGCTCCACCGGCCCGGGCGCCAACACCTACGACTTCCCGCTGCTCCTCAAGGATCTGCTCGGCGACATCATGCTCGCCGTGGAACGCAAGGAAGTCGATGGGCGCGCGGGCTCGTACAGCTCCATCGAGCCCTTCATCGACCGCAAGCTCGTGCAGCCGGTGATCCGCGCGCGCTCGACCGACAAGCGCCTCGCGCAGCTGCCGGTCGACGAGAGCTTCGCGCCCAACCCGCGCGCCAAGGCCATCATGGCGCTGCGCTCGGCACCGGAGCTGATCGCCCGGCCCTACGTGCTGCCGCCGGCGACAAACGCCGACATCGCGAAGGCGATGCGCGATGCGTTCGCGGCGACACTCAAGGACCCGGCGCTCCTCGCGGAGGCGAAAAAGGCGAAGCTGGACATCGAGTTCACGCCCGGCGACGAGGCGGTGAAGATCCTGAAAGAGGTGCTGGCGCAGCCCAAAGACATCGTTGACGAGTTCTCCAAGTACATCAAGTTCGGCGAATGAATTTCGTACTTAGTACGGAATTCGGCAGCTAGTGCTCGACGCGCTGCTCCAGGGACTTTTCCTGGTCCTGCAGTGGACAACGACGCTCGCGCTGATGCTGCCCTTCATCTACAACATGCAGCCGGTCGAAGCGTTCGCCTTCCTGCTGGGCATGCACTCCGTCGTCGCCACTACGGGCGACGTGACCTCCATTCTGTTCGGCGTGCCGGGCGAGGCGACCACCGCGGCGATCATCCTCGATGGCCACGCGATGGCGAAGAAGGGTGAAGCGGGACGCGCGCTCGGCGCGGCACTCGCCTCATCGCTCGTCGGCGCGCTGATCGGCGCCGCGGCTCTGGCGCTCGCCATCCCCATTGTGCGGCCGCTGGTGCTCACCTTCGGCTCGCCCGAGCTCTTCATGCTCGCGATCGTCGGCCTTGCGTTCATCGCCTCGCTCTCGGCGCAGGGCGCACGCGGCATGCTGCGGGGCTTTCTTGCGGGCGGCCTCGGCCTTTTCCTCGCCATGGTCGGGCAGGATCCGCAGGCGGGCGTCGCGCGCTTCACGCTTGATACGCTCTACCTCTGGCAGGGCCTCGATCTCGTCCCGGTGCTGGTGGGCCTCTTCGCGATACCAGAGATCATCGACCTCGTTGTGCGCGGCACGTCGATCGCCGGCAACGTGCCCGCCGGCCGCATCAGCCACGGCGCGCTCGAAGGGGTGAAGGACGTGTTTCGTCACTGGCAGCTCACGATCCGCTGCGCCCTGATCGGCACCTTCGTCGGCATCACTCCGGGCCTGGGCGGCGCGGTGGCGCAATGGATGGCGTACGGCCACGCGACGCAGAGCGCGCGCACGCCGGAAGAGCGCCAGCGCTTCGGCACGGGCGACGTGCGCGGCGTGCTCGGGCCGGGCGCCGCGTGCAATTCCAAGGAAGGCGGCGCGCTCATTCCGACGGTCGCCTTCGGCGTGCCCGGCAGCACCTCGATGGCGATCCTGCTCGGCGGCTTCTTCCTGCTCGGCCTCGTGCCGGGACCCGACATGCTGACGAAGCACCTGCCGCTCACCTTCTCGCTCGTCTGGACCATCGTGCTCGCAAACATCATCACGGTCGGCGCCTGTTTCCTCCTGCTCAATCGCCTCACTGCGCTCACCGCCGTCCCGGGTCACCTGCTCGTGCCGGTGATCCTGGTGCTGGTCTTCATCGGCAGCTATACGTCGAACTCGAGCTATGCCGACATCGTCGTGACGCTCGTCTTCGGCGCGGTGGGCTACTTCATGGTTCTCGCGGGCTGGCCGCGCGCGCCGCTCGTGCTGGGCCTCGTGCTCGGCAAGATCGCCGAGAACTACCTCTACATATCCGTCGCGCGCTACGAAGCGGCGTGGCTCATGCGGCCGGTCGTGCTGGTGCTGCTCGCCATCGCGATCGGCGTGATCCTGTATCCGGCGTTCCAGGCCTGGCGCGCGCGGGCACGGAAGGAAGCGCATGCATAACCGCGCCTCACTCGGGCTCGCGATCGCGATCATGGTGCTTGCCGGCTGGGGCACGCTGAGCGCGCTCGCCTGGCCGTGGAAGGCGAAGCTCTTTCCGCTCGTGATCGGCATCCCGCTCTTCTGTCTCGCAGCGGCGGAAGCGCTGTGGATCGTATTCGGGCGCCGGGGCACGCGCCAGGCCGCCGCGGATTTCCAGCTTTCGACCGATCAGGCGCCGGAGGTCGCGCGGCGTCGCACGGCGATCGCCGCAGCATGGACCGTTGGCTTCTTCGTGCTGATCGTGCTCCTCGGCTTCCAGATCGCCGTGCCGGTGCTCGTGTTCGCCTATCTTAAGCTGCAGGGCAAGGAAGGCTGGATCTTCACCACGGTGTTCACCGCCGCCGTGTGGGCGTTCTTCTACGGGTTGTTCGATCTCCTGCTGCATCTGCCCTTCCCGCCCGGGGTGCTGCTCGAATGGCTCGGCTAGTCGCCGCGCTCGCGCTCGCGGTGCTTGCATTCGCGGCGCAGGCGCAGTACCCGACGCGCCCGATCCGCATGCTGATTCCGCAGCCGCCGGGCGGCGCCAACGACACCGTGGCGCGCGTCATCGCCGCGCCGCTCGGCGAGCGGCTCGGACAGCCGATCGTGGTCGAGAACCATCAACCCGCACTTCTATTCCCACCTGCCCTTCGACACGCTGAAGGATCTCGCGCCGGTGGCGAGCGTCGTCAACACGCAGATGGTGCTCGCGGTGAATCCGTCATTGCCGGTGCACACGCTGCCGGAATTCATCCAGTACGCGCGCCGCGCGAATCCGCCGCTCGCCTACGCCTCCATCGGCAACGGCAGCCAGCATCACCTCGTCATGGAGATGCTCAAGCAGCGCGCCGGCATCGATCTCCTGCACGTGCCGTTCAAGGGCGGCGGGCCGGCGACGACCGCGCTCATCGCCGGCGAAGTCGCCGCCGCGTTCGGCGGTAATTCCGTCACCGGCCATGTACGCGCGGGCAGGCTGCGCGCGCTTGCTGTCGCGGGCAAGCAGCGCTCGCCGGTGTTTCCCGACATCCCGCGCCTGGCGGAGTTCTATCCCGGCCTCGAAGTCACGCCGTGGCTTGGCATCTTCGCGCCCGCCGGCCTACCTGGCGCCGTGATCACGAAGCTGCGCGAGGCGACGAACGCGCTCCTCGCCGACCCGGCGATCGCAGAGAAGATCCGCCGCGTCGGCGGACTCGAGCCCTACATCAGTACGCCCGATGAATTCGCCGCGCTGCTGCGCGCCGAGTACGCGAAATACGGCGAGATCGTCAAGACAGTCGGCGCGAAAGTCGACTGATCAGCGTGTCGGCGCGTCGCAGTCCGACATCGCCGGGTTGAAATTTTGCAGGCTGACCGCCGTGTCGTAGTAGTTCGCGCCGGTGCAATGCCACTTGTGCGTCGAGTCCTCGCCCGCCATGGCGTTGCCAAGCGCGACGAGCGTAAGGCCGAATAGCAGCGCGCTGAGCCATCTCATGCGATTTCTCCTTTCAACGGTGGATAGCGCGAACGCCGCAGGATACGTGCCGCGATGGTTACGGATTCTGCTCGCCCTTGGCACGCCGAGTCCTCCGGGCGGCGCGGTAGACCTGCTCGCGCGCATCGTCGCTGACGAGTTTGCGAAGGAGTATGGCCAGCCCTTCGTCGTCGAGAACCGGCCCGGTGCGAACGGCAACATCGGCGTCGCGGCGGCGTTGCACGCGAGCGCCGACGGCCACCTGCTGTTCGTCGCGCCCCCCGGCCCGTTCAGCATCAACGCACAACTCATGCCGTCTACGCGCTTCGATGCGCGCACCGACATCGCGCCGATCGCGCTCCTCGGCGTGTCGCCGCTCGTGCTCGCGGTGCATCCTTCCGTGCCCGCTGCCAATTTGCGCGAGCTCATCGCCTGGCTGAAGGCGCAGCACGGCCGCGTCAGCTATGCCTCGCAGGCCGTGGGCTCTACCGGTCACCTCGCGATGGAGCTCTTCAAGTCGCTCGCGGGCGTCGAGGCGACGCATGTGCCGTACAAGGGCTCGGCTGCCCAGGCGACGGCCGATCTGCTCGCCGGCCGCGTGGCGCTCGGCTTCGTCAACACGAGCACCACGCTGCCCTACGTACGCCAAGGGCGGCTGCGCGCGATCGGCGTCGCCGAGCGCGCACGCCTTGTGGTGGCGCCGGATATTCCCACGCTCGACGAAGCGGGACTCGCCGGCTTCGAAGCGACGCCGTGGATCGGGCTCGGCGCGCGCGCCGGGACCGCGCCGCAAATCATCGACCAGTTGAACGCCAGCGCCCGCCGCGCGCTCGAGCGACCCGAGGTGCTTGCCCGCCTGCAGCGCATCGGCGTCGAGCCGCGGGCGCTGTCGCCGGCGCAATTCAGCGCCTTCATCGCCGCGGAGACCGAGAAGTGGAGCGCCATCATCCGGCGCTCTGGCGCGCGGGCCGAATGATGCGCTGGCTGCGGCGCTCGCCGGTGCAGACGTTCCTATTCGTGCCACTCGCGACCATCGCGTGGGAATGGGCGATGGGCACGCTGCACGTGCAGATGGTTTTCCTGCTCGTCATGCTATGGGGCTATCTGCAATACCGGTTTTGCGGCCGCTATCGCATCCGGCTCGGCGGCGGCGGGCCGGGACTCTCGGGCGCGCCGCCTGAGCGCCTTGTGGAGACCGGCGTCTACGCCTGGACGCGCAATCCGATGTACCTCGGCCACATCATCTACATGATCGGCGTCGCGCTCACCTTCCAGTCGCTCTTCGCCGCGGCGATCGCCATAGCGCGCACGGTGTGGTTCCACTTCCGCGTGCGACGCGACGAGCGCGGGCTCACGGCGCGCTTCGGCGAACCGTATGTCGCCTATACGCGGCGCGTGAAGCGCTGGATCCCCGGCTTGTTCTAATTCCGTACTAAGGACGTAATTATTTTTTTACTGCGGGCGCTCGCCCTGGATGGTGACGCGCCGGAGCCAGCGGCTCGCGGTCGGATCGAAGTCGCGGCGCGCGTGCAGCGTGCAGCGGTTGTCCCAGAGAAGCAGATCGCCAACGCGCCAGCGGTGCTCGTACATGAACTCCGGCCGCTCGATCGTCGCGAACATGATGCCGAGCAGCCGCTCGCTTTCCTCGCGCGGCAAGCCCTCGATGTGGTGCGTCATCAGCCGGTTGACGTAGAGCGCCTTGCGGCCGGTGGCAGGATGGGTGCGCGCCACCGGATGGGCGTAGGACACGCCGGCCTGCGGCTCCACCATGTGCTTGCGATCGAGCACGCCGCCGTCGTAGTCGTAGACCTGCACCGCCTTGCGGCCCGCGACGCGCTCCTTCACGTCGGCGGGCAGCGCCTCGTAGGCCTTGTACGCATTGGCAAAGAGCGTGTTGCCACCGTCGGCCGGGATCTCGATGGCGTACAGCATGGTGCCCATTGCCGGCCGCTCCTTGTAGCACTGGTCGCTGTGGAACTGCATCTCGCCGAGCGGCAGCGCGCCAACGAGCTTGCCGTCCTTCTTGCGGTTGCCGATGTACATCACCGCCTTGTTCGTCTCGGAGTGGTGGTTGGTGTGGATCGGCGACAGCGGCCCG
>VBCM01000057.1 GCA_005883675.1 Betaproteobacteria bacterium | reverse complement strand
GGAGCATCTTTTCGCCGCCGGCTACGCTGCCTGCTTCGGCGGCGCGCTCGATTTCGTGGGCAAGCAGAAAAAGCGCGACGCCTCCAAAGCGAAAATCACCTGCGCGGTGACCATCGGCCCGCGCGACGGCGGCGGCTTCGGCCTCGCCGTGCAGATGCAAGTCGAGGACCGCAGCATCGCGCAAGCCGACCTTGAAGGCTTGGTGCGCGAGGCGCACGAGAAGATCTGCCCCTACTCGCATGCGACGCGCAACAACGTCGATGTGCGATTCGAAGTAACTGGTAACTAGGGGGCACCATGAACGAAAACAGAGTCGCCATCGTCGCCGGGGCCCGCACGCCGTTCGTCAAAGCGGGCCAGGCGTTCGCCAAGCTCGGGCCCCTTGCGCTGGCGACGCATGCGGTGCGCGGCCTGGTCGAGCGCCATCACGTGGATCCGACGAGCATCGACGCAATCGCCTTCGGCGCGGTCGTGCCCGAGCGCGGCAAGCCGAACCTCGCGCGCGAGGTCGTATTCGAGGCGGGCCTGCCGGCCTCGATCGAGGCGCAAACCGTCTCCTCCTACTGCATCACCGGCCTGCGCACGGCGACGATCATCGCCGACGCTATCGCGCGCGGCCGTATCAGCGCCGGCATCGCCGGCGGCGTCGAGTGGCTGAGCGGCGCCGATCCGGCGACGTTCAAGGAGCCCACCACCGGCCTGACGATGGGCGAGCACATGGAGATCACGCGCAAGAAATGGGAGATCCCGCGCACACGGCAGGACGAAGTCGCGCTCGCGAGCCACCGCAATGCGATCGCAGCGGCCGACAAGCTGGCCGCTGAGATCGTGCCGCTCGAGGGCATCGTGCGCGACTCCGGTCCGCGCGCCGACACTTCGCTGGAGAAGCTCGCCACGCTCAAGCCCGCCTTCGGCGCCGACGGCACGATCACCGCCGGGAACGCCTCGCCGGTCACCGATGGCGCCTCCGCCGTGCTGCTGATGAGCGAGGAGCGCGTAAAGAAAGAAGGACGCAAGGCGCTTGCGTTCATCGAAGCGATGGACTACGCCGCGCTGCATCCCGACGAAGGACTGCTGATGGCGCCCGCGATCGCGGTGCCGCGCCTGCTCGCGCGCGCCGGTCTGAAGCTCGCGGACATCGACCTGCTGGAAATCCACGAAGCGTTCGCCGCGCAGGTGCTCGCGAACGTCGCCGCGTGGGAGCGCGGCTGGAAAGGCACGCCGACTGGACGCGTGGACTGGAGCCGCGTCAATGTGAACGGCAGCTCGGTCGCGGTCGGCCATCCGTGGTCCGCCACTGGCGGGCGCATCCTGACCACCGCGGCGAACGAACTCGCGCGGCGCGATGGACGCTATGCGCTGATAAGCATTTGCGCTGCCGGCGCTATGGCCGGGGCGTTTCTCCTAGCTCGAGCGTAAGGTTCGTTATCGATGGCGAGGCGGGATTCGGGGAAAGCGTAAACCCCATCCGCTGCGCCAGCGCCAGCATTCCCTCGTTGGTCGACATCGTGGTGGCGACCGCGCGTCGCACCCCGTGGGCGCGCGCGGCAGCGAGCAGGCTCGCGAGCAGCTTGCTGCCGAGCCCGCGGCCCTGCCAGTCGTCGGCGAGCACGATCGCGAACTCTGCCTCGCCGGGCGCGGCTTCGTCCTTGACATAGCGCGCGACGCCGATCTGGTGCTCCTTGCCCTCCACCATTGTGGTGGCGATGAGCGCCATCTCGCGCGAGTAGTCGATGTCGGTGAAGCGCTTGAGCTCAGCGAGCGACAGGCTTCTCGCGGACATCAGCCGCTGATAGCCGGTCGTGGGCGATAGGCGGCTCACGAACTCGCGCTCGAGCTCCAGGTCCGCGGCGGAAATCGGCCGTATGGTTATCTCGCTGCCGTCAGCCGCGGTCCATGTTTCGCGCATCTAGAATGCATTCTCATGAAGGTTGAGGCCGTCAAGTTTGCCGGCAGCGAGGGTCAGACGCTCGCGGCACGTCTCGACGCGCCGGACGAGGAGCCGCGCGCATACGCGCTGTTCGCTCACTGCTTTACCTGCGGCAAAGACGTCTTCGCGGCGGCCCGCATCGCGCAACGATTGACCGAGCATCGCATCGCCGTGCTGCGCTTCGACTTCACCGGCCTCGGTGCGAGCGAAGGCGAATTCGCCAACACGAACTTTTCGTCGAACGTGGCCGACTTGATCGCCGCCGCCGCGCACCTGAGGCACGCCTACAAAGGCCCCGCACTCCTGATCGGTCACAGTCTTGGCGGCGCGGCGGTGCTCGCCGCAGCGGCAGAGGTACCCGAGTCGAAAGCAGTCGTCACGATTGCGGCGCCGAGCGATCCGAGCCATGTGGTGGGGCTGTTCGGCGATCGCGTGCCGGACATCCAGGCACAAGGCGAGGCCCGAGTGCTACTCGCCGGACGGCCGTTCACGATCAAACGCCAGTTCCTGATCGATGCCGGCGAGCAGAACCTCGCGTCCAAAATCTCCGCTCTGCGACAGGCGCTCCTCGTCATGCACTCGCCGCGCGATACGACGGTCGACATCAGCAACGCGACGCGCATCTTCACGGCGGCCAGGCATCCGAAGAGCTTCCTCTCCCTCGATCGCGCCGATCATCTGCTTAGCGCAAAGCCCGACGCCGCTTACGCGGCGAATGTGATCGCGGCCTGGGCAGAACCCTATGTCACCGGCTGATCGGACGCGATCGTCGTACGCAGATCGATACCCGACTTGACGACGAGCGTCACGGGCGTCTTCTCGCAGATATCGGCGAGCTTCGCCTGCTGCTCCTGGCTGAGCGGCGCCGACAGCGCCACGCGCCGCTCGATCCGGCTGCCATTCTTTCCTCGCCGTAGCGCGAGCGAAACGGAGACCTTTCCGATGTTCCAGCCCTTGCGCTGCGCATACATGCGAAGCGTGATGGAGGTGCAAGCGCCCAGCCCGCCGAGCAGGTATTCGAAGGGCATCGGGCCCGCGTCCGCGCCGCCGCGCACGGGCCGCTCGTCGGCCAGCAGCTCGTGCCGTCCGCAGCGCAGCGCCTGCCGGTAGTCCGCATCTTCGGCGGAAGCGACGACATTGCATCGCGCGATGATCGTCTCAGGCTCTGAAGACATGTTCGTTCCTTGCCGTGCGACTTCAGCGGCGCAGCGCGGCTTCCACCTGGTCGAACAAGCGCTGCAGCCCCGCCGAAACATCCGCGATCACGCCGTTCACGAAGAAGGTCGGCGTCGCACGCACGCCGCTGCGGCTGCCGCCCTCGATGTCCTCGCGCACACGCTGGAGATACACCGTGTCCGCCATGTCGGCGTCGTAACGCACCATGTCGAGCTCGAGCCGCTCGGCATAGCGGCGTAGCTGCGGCGGCTTCAGGTGCGGCTGGTTGTCGAACAGCAGATCGTGCATCGGCCAGAACTTATCCTGCCCTGCCGCGACTTCCGCAGCGAGCGCGGCCTGCAGGGCGTGCGGATGGACTTCTTCGAGCGGAAAGTGCCGGTAGATGAAGCGCACGCGGCCAGTAAAGCGCTGCAGGAGGAGCTTCACCGCCGGCGCCGCCTGCTTGCAGTTCGGGCATTCGAAGTCGCCGTACTCGACGAGCGTGATCGGCGCGTGCGACGGTCCGAGCGAATGGTCGGTAGGATTGATCGGAACGGCGAGATCGAACTTGCGCGTGCTCATGCGGCGCGCCGTCGCACGACCGTGGTGGCTGGGCGGGCGAGAAAAGCATGGATCTGCGATACGACCGCGGCGCCTTCGCCGATCGCGGCGCCGACGCGCTTCACCGACCCGGCGCGCACGTCGCCGATCGCGAACACGCCCGGCACGCTGGTCTGCAACGAGAGCGAGGCATCCTCGCCGGTGGTGACGAAACCGCGGTCGTCGACCGCGACGTCGCAGTCCTTCAGCCAATCGGTGCTCGGGTCCGCGCCGAGGAACAGGAACACGTGCCGGATGGGGCGCGTCTCGCGCTCACCGGATTCATTGCGGCGCCAGGTCACGGTCGCGATGCCGGTATCGTGGGCGCCAGTGAGACCGACAAGCTCGGTGCGCGTCAGGAGCTCGATATTGGGCGTCGCAGCAATACGGTCGATCAGATATTTGGACATGCTTGCCGCGAGATCCGGGCCGCGCAGCAGCATCCACACCTTCTTCACCGACGCCGACAAAAACACGGCGGCCTGCCCCGCGGAGTTGCCGCCGCCGACGAGCACCACCTCTTCGCCCGCGCACATGCGCGCCTCGATCGGCGAAGCCCAGTACCAGACGCCGCGGCCTTCCATCGCCTTGACATTGCTGCAGTCCGGACGGCGATAACTCGCGCCGGATGCAATGACCACGGTGCGCGCGCGCACCGAGCGGCCGTCGGCGAGGTGCAGGCTCATCGGCTCGCGGCGCTCCGAGGGCTCGCAATCGAGGCGCACCGTCTCCATCGGGATCAGCATGCGCGCGCCGAACTTCTGCGCCTGCGTGTAGCCGCGGCCGGCGAGCGCCTGGCCGGAGATGCCGGTCGGAAAACCGAAGTAGTTCTCGATGCGCGCGCTCGCGCCGGCCTGCCCGCCGAAGGCGCGCGCGTCGATCACGAGCACCGAGAGTCCTTCCGAGCAGGCGTACACGGCTGCGGCGAGACCCGCCGGCCCGGCGCCGGCGATGGCGACGTCGTACACCGCGTCCTCTGCGCCGGCGTCCAGCATGCCGATGCAGCGGGCGAGCTCGTTCTCGGTCGGATTGCGCAGCACTTCGCCGTCGGGGCACACAGCGAGCGGCAGCTGCCCGGGCTCGGGCGCGTATCGCGCGATGAACACCTGCGCATCGCTGTCGGTGGCCGGGTCGAGGAGCTGGTGCGGAATGCCGTTGCGGCTCAAGAAGCTGCGCAGCCGCGCGACGTCCGGCGATGTCGCGGCGCCGATCAACACCGGCCCACCAGCCCCGGACTCGATCAGCGCCACGCGCCGCAGGATCATCGCGCGCATCAGCTTCTCGCCGAGCGCAGCTTCGCCGACGAGCAGCGCGTGCAACTGATCGCTAGTGATCTCGAGTGTGTTCGTCTCGCCCACCGCGACGCCGTCGACGAACGACGGCCTGCCGGAGAGCTGGCTCACCTCGCCTGAGAAGTTTCCTGGCCCGTGGTCGGTCACCGCAAAGTCATGACCGTGGGCGTCGCGCCCCACCACACGGATCGCGCCCGAGAGCACGACGTAGATACCCGGGCTGACTCTGCCGGTCGCGAGCACGCGCTCGCCATCGGCGAAGCGGCGCGGCTTGCCGAACCGGTGCATGCGTGCGATCTCTTCCGCCGCGAGTACCGGAAATGCCTGCGCGCGCCGCGCTTCAAACGTCGGCGAGATCGGCGTCGCGCTCATCCGATGTATTTCTTCACCACGTCGGCATCGCGCGCGTGGGCCTGCGCCGGATCGCCACCGAATTCGCGCAGCGCACGCCGCTGGCGCAGCAGGTCCCAGCAGCGGTCGAGCTGCAGCTGCACCTCGACGAGCCGCTTTTGCTCCTCTGCGCTCAGCTCGCCGCGGCCGAAGAGCCGATGCTCCTCCGCCACGAGCGACTCGATGTGTGAGAGAACCGATACGTCCGTGTCTGGCTTGGCCATGAAATCTCCTTACGCCGACGGCAGGTCGAAGACCAGCACCTCGGCGCCTTTGCCGCGCTCGATCTCGATCGGGCCGCTGCCGGTTTTCAGCGCGTCGCCCGCTTCGAGCGGCTCGCCGTTCACCGTCACCGTGCCGCGCGCAATGTGCACGTAGCCTTTGCGCTGCGGCGCGATCTCGAGGCGAGCGCGCTCGGCGCCGTCGAAAAGGCCCGCGTACAGCAGCGCATCCTGGTTCATGGACACGGAGCCATCGCGCCCATCCGCAGAGGCGATGAGCCGCAGGCGCCCGCGTTTCTGCGCGGCGTCGAAATGCTTCTGCTCGTAGGAAGGCGGCACGCCGAGCTTGCTCGGCTCGATCCAGATCTGCAGGAAATGCGTGACGCCCTGCCGCTGGTGGTTGTACTCGCTGTGCCGCACGCCGGTGCCGGCGCTCATGCGCTGCACATCGCCCGGCACGATGGTCGAGCCGTTGTCCATCGAGTCCTGATGCCCGAGCGCGCCCTCGAGCACATAGGTGATGATCTCCATGTCGCGATGGCCGTGCGTGCCGAAGCCGCTACCGGGCTGCACGCGGTCCTCGTTGATGACCCGTAGCACCCCGTAGCCCATGTGCTGCGGGTCGTAGTAGTCGGCGAAGGAGAAGCTGTGGTACGAGTCGAGCCAGCCGTGCTCCGCGTGCCCGCGCTCGGAGGCGCGTCTTACCTCCATCATCTAGCGCCCTGGCTCGTCGCCGCGGCGCGTCGCCTCGAACAGGAACCAGACGCGCCTTTCCGCCTCGTCGATCCACACCTCGAGCAGGCTCGCGGTGGCGACGTCGCGGCGCTCGTCGCAGACCGAATGCGTCTCGCGCATCTGCGAGATGAGCCGCAGGTTGTCGTCGCGCAGCTCCGCGAGCATGTCTTGCGGCGAGACGAAGTCGGCGTCGTTGTCCTTGACGCGCTGCAGCTTGGCGATATGGCCGATCGAGTGCAGCGTCGTGCCGCCCAGCTTGCGCACGCGCTCGGCGACCGTATCGGTGATGGCAAAGATCTGGTCCGCCTGCTCATCGAGCAGCAGGTGGTAGTCGCGGAAATGCGGCCCGGAAATGTGCCAATGGAAGTTCTTCGTCTTGACGTAAAGGGCGAAGAGGTCCGCCACCAGTACATTGAGCGCGCTGGCGACGTCTTTTGTCGCCTCGGCGCCGAGGTCGCTGCGGGTATGCAGTGGAGCTGCGCGGCGCATCCTGGTTTCGTCATTGATCATGCTGTGTCTCCTTAACGGCAGTCTCGAATATTTGCTGCGAAAGCTAGCGGACGACCTCGACCAAAGCGGTAAAGACATCGCCCACGCCGCGCTCGGTGCGGATAAGCATCTTGCCGTCGAGCTCGATCTTCTTGCGCAAGCGGCCGACTTGCGTATCGATGGAGCGGTCGTAGACCTCGTCGTTGTGCAGGCGCGAGAGCCCCAGAAGCTGGTCGCGCGACAGCACGCGCTGGGGCGCGGCGAGAAATGCCGCGAGCAGGTTGAATTCCGTGTTGGTGAGCGCCACGAGGTCGGTCCCGGGCGACGTGAGACGGCGCAAACGCACGTTCAGCTCCCAGCCCGCAAAGCGGTACGCGCGGATCTTCTGGAGGCCGTCCGCCACCGTCTGCTGCGCGCGGCTGCGCCGCAGGAGCGCGCGGATGCGCGCGAGGAGCTCACGGGGTGAGAAAGGCTTGGTGAGGTAGTCATCAGCGCCGAGCTCGAGTCCCATTACGCGGTCCGCTTC
>VBCM01000056.1 GCA_005883675.1 Betaproteobacteria bacterium | reverse complement strand
CGATCCCGCCCGGCGGCGCGCCGGACATCGTCGCGCGGGTGCTCGCCGAGAAGATTTCGCCCGCGCTCGGCCAGCCGGTCGTGGTCGACAACAAGCCGGCCGCCAACGGCAACGCTGCCGCCGCCGAGGTGGCGCGCGCCGCGCCCGACGGCCATACGCTCCTCCTTGGCGCCGACAGCCTGATCACGATCAATCCGCATGTGTATTCGAGCATGCCGATCGACCCGCTGAAGGACCTGACGCCGATCGCGAGCCTCGTGTCCAACCAGTTCGTGCTGTCGATCAACCCGAAGCTCCCGCCGAAGACCTTTCCCGAGTTCATCGAGTACGCGCGCAAGGCCAATCCGCCGCTCACTTATGCCTCGGGCGGCAACGGCAGCCAGCATCAGCTCACCATGGAGATGCTGAAAGCGCGCGCCGGCATCGACCTCGTGCACGTGCCCTATCGCGGCGGCGCGCCGGCTACGGCGGCGACCATGGCGGGCGAGGTGGCGGCGATGTTCTCCGGCACCTCGTCCGCGCCGCAGATCAAGGCGGGCCGCCTGCGCGCGCTTGCGGTGGCGGGCGCAAAGCGCTCGCCGACCTTTCCGGACCTGCCGAGGATCGGCGAGTTCTATCCCGGCTTCGAGAATTCCATCTGGCTCGGCCTCTTCGGCCCCGCGGGCATGCCGGAGGACGTGCTCGAGCGGCTGCGTGCCGAGGTGCGCCGCGCGCTCGAATCGTCCGAGGTGAAGGCGAGCCTCATGGGCAAGGGAAGCCTCGAGACGCTCGAGCTCTCGCCGCAGGACTTCTCGGCGCTCATCCATCGCGATCACGAGCGCTTCGGGAAACTCATCCGCAGCCTCGGCATCAAGGCCGACTGACCTGCTAGTATCGGGCTCGCACCCGATGCCGAACATCCGTCTGCCCGACGGCTCGTCGAAGTCGTTTCCCGGACCCGTGACCGTAGCCGAGATCGCCGCCGCGATCGGCCCGGGCCTTGCCCGTGCCGCGCTCGCTGGCAAGGTCAACGGCAAGCTCGTCGACACCGGCTTTCGCGTCACGCAGGACGTGGATGTCGCCATCGTCACCGACAAGGATCCGGAAGCGAACGATCTCTTGCGCCACTCGACCGCGCATTTGCTCGCGCATGCGGTGAAGGAGCTTTTTCCCGATGCGCAGGTGACGATCGGGCCGGTGATCGAGAACGGCTTCTACTACGATTTTTCCTACAAGCGTCCGTTTACGCCGGACGATCTCGCCGCGATCGAGAAGCGCATGGCCGAGATCGCGAAGCGCGACCTGCCGGTTGAGCGCCGCGAGATGCCGCGCGACGAGGCGGTGAAGTTCTTCCGCGACCAGGGCGAGAAATACAAGGCGGAGATCATCGCGTCCATCCCGGAGAAGGAGACCATCTCGCTCTACGGGCAAGGCAACTGGATCGACCTCTGCCGCGGCCCGCATGTGCCATCGACGGGCAAGCTGAAAAACTTCAAGTTGATGCGTGTCGCCGGTGCCTATTGGCGCGGTGATTCGAAAAACGAGATGCTCCAGCGCATCTACGGCACTGCGTGGGCGAAGAAGGAAGACCAGGACGCCTACCTCAAGATGCTCGAGGAGGCGGAAAAGCGGGACCACCGGCGCCTCGCCACGCAGCTCGATCTCTTCCACATGCAGGAGGAAGCGCCCGGTCTCGTCTTCTGGCACCCGAAGGGCTGGGCGCTCTGGCAGCAGGTCGAGCAGTACATGCGGCGCGTGTACCGCGACAACGGCTACCAGGAGGTGCGCGGGCCGCAGATCCTCGATCGCACGATCTGGGAGAAGACCGGGCACTGGGCGAACTTCAAGGACAGCATGTTCACCACGGCTTCGGAGAATCGCGACTACGCGATCAAGCCGATGAACTGCCCGGGCCACATCCTCATCTTCAACAAGGGCATAAGGAGCTACCGCGACCTGCCGCTGCGCTACGGCGAGTTCGGCTCGTGCCACAGGAACGAGCCGTCGGGCGCGCTGCACGGGCTGATGCGCGTGCGCGGCTTCGTGCAGGACGACGGCCACATCTTCTGCACCGAGGACCACATCCTCTCGGAGTGCGTCGCGTTCAGCGCGCTCCTGCAGAAGGTCTATCGCGACTTCGGCTTCACCGAGATCATCTACAAGATCGCCACCCGCCCGGCGAACCGCATCGGCGCCGACGCGCTGTGGGACAAGGCCGAGGAGGCGCTCAAGCAGGCGCTGCAGAAGTCGGCAATCGCCTTCACGCTCTCGCCGGGCGAGGGCGCCTTCTACGGGCCGAAGGTCGAGTACTCACTCAAGGACGGCATCGGCCGCCTCTGGCAGTGCGGCACCATGCAGGTGGATTTCTTCATGCCCGAGCGCCTGGGCGCCGAGTACGTGGGCGAGGACAACGCCCGCCATACGCCGGTGATGCTGCACCGGGCGATCGTCGGCTCGATGGAGCGCTTCATCGGCATCCTGATCGAGCATCACGCGGGCGCTTTCCCGCTGTGGCTCGCGCCCGTACAGGCGGTGGTGCTTTCCATCACCGAGCGCCAGGCGAGCTATGCCCGGGAGGTCGCCGAGCGCCTCAAGGCCGCGGGCTTTCGTATCACGGCGGATGTCACGAACGAGAAAATCGGCTACAAGATCCGCGAGCACAGCCTGCAAAAGCTGCCCTACCAGCTCGTGGTCGGCGACAAGGAGATGCAGGCAGGCACGGTAGCGGTGCGTACCCGCGGTGGCGAGGACCTCGGCGCGCTGCCCCTCGATGGATTCATTGCGCGCCTTGAGTCCGAAGCGCGCGTCGGACCATAGCCGCAGGCGACGAAAAACGATAAAATTCTGCAACATAGGTGGCCGTGCGAAGCGCGGAGACGAGCCCGGGGCGAAGCCCCGGCGAGCGCGATAGCACGGCTGTTTTTTTCAACCTACCGAGGAGCTTTTCACTCATCGCACTCGAAAGATCGCAGCGCATCAACCGGGAAATCACCGCCCCGGAGGTGCGACTGGTAGCGGAAAACGGTGATCAGTTGGGAATCAAGTCGGTCATGGAGGCGCTCCGGCTTGCCGAGGAAGCAAACGTGGATCTGGTGGAGATCGCGCCGCTCGCGAACCCGCCGGTCTGCAAGCTGATGGACTACGGCAAGTTCCGCTACCGCGAGCAGAAGAAGGCGCACGAGGCGAAGCTCAAGCAGAAGCAGATCCAGGTCAAGGAGATCAAGTTCCGGCCCGCGACCGACGAGGGCGACTACAAGATCAAGCTCAACAAGCTGATCCAGTTCCTCGAGGAGGGCGACAAGGCGAAGGTGACGCTGCGCTTTCGCGGCCGCGAGATGGCGCACAAGGAGTTCGGCGAGCGGCTGCTCGAGCGGGTGAGGAAGGACCTGGAAGCAGTCGGCTTGGTCGAGCAGTTTCCGAAGCTCGAG
The DNA here is from genome assembly GCA_005883675.1 of Betaproteobacteria bacterium. Taxonomy (GTDB): domain Bacteria; phylum Pseudomonadota; class Gammaproteobacteria; order Burkholderiales; family SG8-39; genus SCGC-AG-212-J23. Next base: position 4,089 of record VBCM01000056.1, on the reverse strand, counting down.
GGCCGGCAGATGGTGATGGTGCTCGCGCCGAAGAAGAAAGCCCCGGCGGGCAAGGAGCGACCGGCCGCGGCAGCAGCACCGGCAGCAAAGCCGAAAGCGGAGCCCAAGAAGGTTCCCTCGGCGAAGACCGCTTAACCGCGGGAACAAGTGACCGCCGCGGCTTTAAGTGCCTGCGCCGCTTGAAAGAAGCGCAACTGCAGGCCGCCCGGCGTCAAGCTAAAACGAGGAGCAGTTTTATGCCGAAGATGAAATCGAAACGCGGCGCCGCCAAGCGCTTCAATGTGCGCGGAAGCGGCAGCATCAAGCGCGCGGGCGCCTACAAGCGCCATATCCTGACGAAGAAGAGCACCAAGCGTAAACGCCATATGCGCCGGCGCAGCCAGGTGGACCAGACCAACACGGCGGCGATCCGCGCGATGCTGCCGTACTCCTCCTGAGGAGCGCGCCATGCCCAGAGTAAAACGCGGAGTAACGGCGCGCGCGCGCCACAAGAAGGTCTTCAAGCAGACCAAGGGCTTCCGCGGCCGGCGGAAGAACGTCTACCGGGTCGCGAAGCAGGCGCTGATGAAGGCCGGGCAGTACGCCTATCGCGACCGCCGACAGAAGAAGCGCCAGTTCCGGGCGCTGTGGATCGCCCGCATCAACGCCGCGGTGCGCGAGCTTGGCATGAGCTACAGCACGTTCATGGCGGGCCTGAAGCGCGCCAACATCGACATCGACCGCAAGGTGCTCGCGGACCTCGCCGTTAGCGACAAGGCGGCTTTCGACAAGATCGCCGGCCAGGTCAAGGCGAACCTCGCGCACTAGGGTTGGACCTCGAAGGCATCGTCTCGCGCGCGCTCGCCGCGTTCCGCGCGGCGCGCGACGTCCCGTCGCTGGAGAACGCGAAGGCGCGCTTCCTGGGCAAGGGCGGCGAGCTCGCCGCATTTCGTCCCAGTGGCTCTCCCGAGGAGCGCCGGGCGCAGGGCGCGAAGTTCAACGCCGCGAAGCAGACGATCGAGGACGCGCTCGAGACGCGGCGCAAAGAGCTCGCCCGCGAGAAGCTGAACGCGCGCCTCGCGGAAGAGGCGCTCGACGTCACGCTGCCCGCGCGCGGACGGACACGCGGCAGCGTGCATCCGGTGATCCGCACCTGGCAGCGGATCGAGGCGATCTGGCGCACGCTCGGCTTCGAGGTCGCCGACGGGCCCGAGATCGAGACCGACTGGTACAGCTTCACCGCGCTCAACAATCCCGAGAACCATCCCGCGCGCTCGATGCAGGACACGTTCTACGTCGATCTCAAGGACGCGGGCGGCATTCCCCTCAATCTGCGCCCGCACACGAGCCCGATGCAGGTGCGCTACGCGCGCATGCATTCGCCGCCCATCAAGGTCATCGCGCCCGGCCGCACCTACCGCGTGGATTCGGACGCCACGCACTCGCCGATGTTCCACCAGGTCGAGTGCCTGTGGATCGACGAGGACATCAGCTTCGCCGATCTCAAGGGCGTGTACACAGAGTTCCTCCGGCGCTTTTTCGAGAATGATGAGCTGGAGGTCCGCTTCCGCCCATCGTACTTCCCCTTCACCGAACCCTCGGCGGAGATCGACATGAAGCTGAAGGGCCGCTGGCTCGAGATCTCCGGTTCTGGGCAGGTGCACCCCGCGGTGGTGAAAAATTTCGGCCTCGATCCCGAGCGCTACATCGGCTTCGCCTTCGGCTCCGGCCTCGAGCGGCTGACGATGCTCCGGCACGGCATCGACGACCTGCGGCTTTTCTTCGACGGCGACCTTCGCTTCCTCGCGCAGTTCCCATGAACATCCCCGAGAGGTGGCTGCGCAGCTTCTGCAACCCGCCGCTCACGGGCGCCGAGCTCGCCGAGCGCCTGACGATGGCGGGCGTCGAGGTGGAGGGCTACGAGCCGGTGGGCCCGCAATTCAGCGGCGTGGTGGTCGCGCAGATCCTCGAAGTCGCGCGACACCCGAACGCGGACAAGCTCACGGTCTGCACCGTTGACGCCGGCGGCCAGCGGCTGCAGGTCGTGTGCGGCGCGCCCAATGCGCGCAAGGGCATGAAGGCGCCGCTCGCCAAGCTCGGGGCGCGCTTACCAAACCTCGAAGTGCAGCGCGCCACGCTGCGCGGCGTGCAGAGCGAGGGCATGCTCTGCTCGGCGCGCGAGCTCGGCCTGTCGGACGATGACTCCGGCTTGCTCGAGCTGGAAGGCAAGGTGGGGAGCGACGCGCGCGCGGCGGTCGGGCTCGACGATTACGTGTTCGTGCTGAAGCTCACCCCCAACCGCGCCGATTGCCTCTCGCTCCTCGGCGTGGCGCGCGAAGTGGCCGCGCTCACCGGTGCGCCGCTCGAAATTCCAAAGATAGAAAGTGTGCCGGCGAAGAGCGAGACGCGCCATGCGGTGCGCATCAGCGCGCCGGAGGGCTGCGGGCGCTTTGCCGGCCGCGTGATCCGCAATGTGAATGCCGCGGCGCCCACCCCCGGCTGGATGCGAAGCCGGCTCGAGCGCGCCGGCCAGCGCTCGATCTCGGCGCTCGTCGATGTCACCAACTACGTGATGCTCGAGCTCGGGCGGCCGCTGCACGTCTACGACGTCGAGAAGCTGCGCGGCGCGATCGACGTGCGCTGGGGGCGCGTGGGCGAGAAGGTCCTGCTCCTCAACGAGCAGACCGTCGAAGTGGATGCGACGGTGCTATGCATTACGGACGACAGCGGTGTCATCGGCCTCGGTGGCATCATGGGCGGCGAGACGACCAAGGCGGACACCAGCACGCGGCAAATATTTCTCGAGTCGGCGTTCTTCTGGCCCGACGCCATCATGGGCCGCTCGCGCCGCTACGGGTTCGCGAGCGATGCAGGACACCGCTTCGAGCGCGGCGTGGATTTCGCGAACAACGTGGAGGGCATCGAGCGCGCCACGCGGCTGATTCTCGACATCTGCGGCGGCGAGCCAGGGCCGACCGACGATCTCGTCGCGCGCCTGCCGGAGCGCAAGCCGGTGCGCATGCGCGTTGCGCGCGCGCAGAAGATCATCGGCATGCCCGTCCCGGCCGCGGAAATGCAGAAGTGCTTCGAGCGGCTCGCGCTGCCGCACGAGCGCGAGGCCGATGCGTTTGTCGTGCAGCCGCCGACCTATCGCTACGACCTCGCGATCGAGGAAGACCTGGTCGAGGAAGTGGCGCGGCTCTATGGCTACGAGCGCATCGCGGCGCACCCGCCGCGCCCGGCCGCGTCGTTTCCCCGCGTGCCCGAGAAGCGCAGCCTGCATGAGCTGCGCGAGCGCCTCGCCGCGGCCGATTACCACGAGGTGATCAACTTCACCTTCGTCGAGCCGCAGTGGGAGCTCGATCTTGCGGGCGAGGCGAACCCGGTGCGCCTGCTCAACCCCATCGCGAGCCACCAGTCGGTAATGCGCACGACACTCATCGGCTCGCTGGTGGCGAACCTGCAGTACAACCAGGCGCGCAAGCTCGAACGGATCCGCGTATTCGAGGTTGGACGCGTGTTCATTCGCGATCCGCAGACGCCCGACGGACCGCTCGCGGTGCGCGGCCTCCGCCAGCCGATGCGCATCGGCGCGGCCGCATACGGGCCGGCTCTCGAGGAGCAATGGGGCGCGCAAGCGCGGCCGGTCGACCTCTACGATGTGAAGGCGGATCTGGAGGCGCTCATCGCGCCGCTCAGCGCGCGCTATGAGCGCGCCGAGCATCCGGCTTTTCATCCAGGCCGCTCGGCCAGGGTGTTAATCGGGGGACAACGGGCGGGATGGATCGGCGAGCTGCATCCGCGCTGGCAGCACAAATACGAACTCGCCCGGCCCACGGTGCTCTTCGAGCTGGACGCGGAACCCTTGCAGGCCGTCCCGGCGCCGCGCTTTACTCCGCCATCGAAGTATCCGCCGGTGGTCCGCGACATGGCCGTCGTGGTGGACGCGGGGGTGCCCGTGCAGGCGCTTTTGGACGCCATGCAGGCCAAAAAGCCGCCGCTCGTGGCCTCTGTGCGGCTCTTCGATCTCTACCATGGAACGGGCATCCCCGCGGGGAAAAAAAGCCTTGCTTTCCGGGTAGTTATGCAACATACTGAACGCACACTCAC
>VBCM01000055.1 GCA_005883675.1 Betaproteobacteria bacterium | reverse complement strand
ATATAGGAGGGCGCGTGCAGCGTGAACTTCCAGCCCGGCTTGCCGTCCTTCTGCGCCGCTTCGCGCGCCGCGGCCAGCACGTCCGGTGGGATGCCGGCGATGCGCGTCTCATCGACCACGATCGAGAACGCCTTGGTCGCATCCAGCAGGTTTTCCGAGAAGCGGCTGCCGAGCTGCGCGAGCTCCTCCTGGATGGCGGCGAAGCGCGCCTTCTTGCCGGGCGGGAGCTCCGCGCCGCCGAGGCGGAAGTCGCGCAGCGCGTTGTCGACGATCCGGCGCCGCGCGGTGCTGAGCGTCGGATATTCGGGCGAGTCCGCGAGCGACTTGTATTTGTCGAACAGCGCCTGGTTCTGCCCGAGTTCCGTCCAGTACTGGGTGAGCTTCGGCAGGTTGGCGTTGTACGCCTCGCGCAGCTCGGGACTGTCCAGCACCGCGTGCAGGTGCGCGACCTGCCCCCAGGCGCGGCCGATGTGCTCGTTCGCGTCCTCGAGCGGCGCGACGAATGTGTCCCAGGAGACCGGCGCCGCGAGCACGCGCTCGATGGTGGTGCGGCCTTCGGCGAGCAATGTGTCTACCGCCGGGGTGACGTGCTCGGGCCTGAGTTGCGCGAAGCGCGGCAGTCCGGAGAAATCTAGCAATGGGTTCATATTTGAGTGCGCGCAGCGCGCACACAGTTCTCTAGCAGCATGGCAATGGTCATCGGTCCGACGCCGCCGGGCACGGGGGTAATCCAGGCCGCGACAGCGCTTGCCGCGGCGAAATCGACGTCACCGCAGAGCGAACCGTCGGGCAGGCGGTTCACGCCGACATCGATCACGCAGGCGCCCGGTTTGACCATGGCGCCGGTCACGAGTTTCGCGCGGCCGACTGCCGCGACGAGCACGTCCGCGCTGCGCGCAATGTCCTGGAGGTCGCGGCTTTTCGAATGGCACACGGTAACCGTGGCGTCGCGCGCGAGGAGCAGCAGCGCGAGCGGCTTGCCGACGATGTTGGAGCGGCCGATCACTACCGCGCGCGCGCCCGCAAGCTGCACGCCCGCATGGTCCAGCAACCGCATCACGCCTGCCGGAGTGCACGGCACCATGTGCGGGACGCCCGCGACCAGCGCGCCGAGGTTGGCGGCGTGAAAGCCGTCGATGTCCTTCGCCGGCGATACCGTCTCCAGCACCTTGGAGGCGTTGATGTGCTTGGGCAGCGGCAGCTGCACCAGGATGCCGTGGACATCGGCATCGTCGTTCAGCGCGAGCACGCGGTCGAGCAGCGCCTCCTCGCTCACGGCGGCGGGCAGCTCGTAGAGCTCGGAGCGCACGCCGGTTTCCTCGCACGCGCGGACCTTGTTGCGCACATAGACGCGAGAGGCGGGGTTGTCGCCAGCGAGCACGACCGCCAGGCCGGGGCGAATGCCGCGCTGCGAAAGCGCGGCGACCTCCTGCTTCACCGCGGCGCGCACCTGCGCGGCGAGCGCTTTTCCGTCGAGAATCCGCGCGGCCATCAGGGGGGCGCAGTCTAGCACTCGCGCGATTTTCTGGTTAAGCTTTGCGCCCCACCCGCAGCACAAATTCGATACACCGAGGCCGCCATGTCCGCCGTGCCGCAATTTCCCGCCGCGAACGATCCCGATGCGCTCGAGACCCAGGAGTGGCTCGATGCGCTGGAGGCGGTGCTCGAGCGCGAAGGTCCCGAGCGCGCGCATTACCTGCTCGAGCGGCTGATCGACAAGGCGCGCCGCTCGGGCGCCTACATTCCGTTCTCGGCGAACACGGCCTATGTCAACACCATCCCGCCACACATGGAGGAGTACTCGCCGGGCAACATCGCGCTCGAGGAGCGCATCCGCTCGATCTGCCGCTGGAACGCGATGGTGATGGTGGTGCGCGCGAACAAGAACGACGACGAGCTGGGCGGCCACCTCGCGAGCTTCGCCTCGGTCGGCACGCTCTTCGGCACGGGGCAGCAGCACTTCTGGCACGCGCCGCACGATGGGCACGGTGGCGACCTCGTCTACTTCCAGGGGCATTCATCGCCCGGCGTCTACGCGCGCTCGCTGATGGAGGGACGCCTCTCGCAAGAGCGGTTGCTGAATTTCCGCCGCGAGGTCGACGGCAAGGGCGTCTCGTCGTATCCGCACCCGTGGCTCATGCCCGACTACTGGCAGTTTCCCACGGTGTCGATGGGCCTCGGGCCGATCCAGGCCATCTACATGGCGCGCTATCTCAAGTATCTGCAGGCGCGCGGTCTCGCCCAGACCGATAACCGCAAGGTATGGATGTTCTGCGGCGACGGCGAGATGGATGAGCCGGAGTCGATGGGGGCGATCGGCCTTGCCTCGCGGGAGAAGCTCGACAACCTGATTTTCGTCGTCAACTGCAATTTGCAGCGCCTCGATGGCCCGGTGCGCGGCAACGGCAAGATCATCCAGGAGCTCGAAGGCGACTTCCGCGGCGCCGGCTGGAACGTGATCAAGGTGATCTGGGGTTCGTACTGGGACCCGCTCCTTGCACGCGACAAGGACGGCGTGCTGGTGCGGATAATGGAAGAGTCGGTCGACGGCGAATACCAGAACTACAAGGCGAACGATGGCGCGTTCGTGCGCAAGCATTTCTTCGGCAAGCACCCGAAGGCGCTCGAGATGGTCGCGCGCATGAGCGACGAGGACATCTGGCGCTTGAATCGGGGCGGACACGATCCGCACAAGGTCTACGCTGCGTATGCCGCGGCGGTTAAGCACAAGGGGCAGCCGACGGTCATCCTGGCCAAGACGATCAAAGGCTACGGGCTCGGCAAGCAGGGGCAGGCGAAGAACCCAACCCATCAGTTGAAGAAGGTCGACATCGCGACGATTCGCGAAATGCGCGACCAGTTCAATATCCCGATCCCGGACGACAAGTTGGAGGAACTGCCATTCTTCATCCCGCCGCCTGATTCGCCGGAGATGAAGTACCTGCACGAGCGGCGCAAAGTGCTCGGGGGTTACTTGCCGCAGCGGCGCCAGAAAGCCGACAAGGTGCCGGCGGTGCCATCGCTCGCCGCGTTCGACGCGCTGCTCAAGGGTTCGGGCGAAGGGCGCGAGATCTCTACCACCATGGCCTTCGTGCGCGCGCTCACTGCGCTGATCCGCGACAAGGAGATCGGCAGACACATCGTGCCGATCGTGCCCGACGAGGCGCGCACCTTTGGCATGGAGGGCATGTTCCGCCAGCTCGCCATTTACTCTTCCGAGGGACAGAAGTACGAGCCGGTCGACAAGGACCAGGTGATGTACTACCGCGAGGACAAGGCGGGCCAGATCCTGGAGGAAGGCATCAACGAGGCAGGAGCGTTTTCCTCGTGGATCGCTGCCGCAACCTCGTACAGCCACTCGAACGCGGTGACGATCCCGTTCTACATCTTCTACTCGATGTTCGGCTTCCAGCGCATCGGCGATCTCGCCTGGGCGGCGGCCGATCAGCGCGCGCGGGGCTTTCTGCTCGGCGCCACTGCTGGCCGCACCACGCTCAACGGCGAGGGCCTGCAGCACGAGGATGGCCACTCGCAGCTGTTCTCCTCGGTGATACCCAACTGCGCGTCCTACGACCCGACCTACGGCTACGAGGTGGCGGTGATCATCCAGGATGGCCTGCGCCGCATGGTGACGAATCAGGAGGACGTCTACTACTACCTCACCCTGATGAACGAGAACTACGAGCACCCGCCGATGCCGCAAGGCGTGGAGCCGGGCATTCTCAAAGGCGCCTATCTGCTGCGCGAGTCGAAAGCGAAGCACAAGCTCCGCGCGCAGCTCATGGGATCGGGGACGATCCTGCGCGAAGTGGAGGCGGCGGCGCAGCTCCTCGAGTCCGACTGGGGCGTGGCCGCCGATGTGTGGAGCGCCACGAGCTTCACCGAGCTACGCCGCAACGGCCTGGCCGTGGATCGCTGGAACATGCTGCATCCCGAGGCGAAGCCACGCGTGCCGTACATCACCGAATGCCTGCAGCAACGTCCGGCGGGTCCCGTGGTCGCGGCGTCCGACTACATCAAGACTTTTGCCGATCAGATCCGCCCCTTCGTGCCGAAGGACCGCGTCTATCGGGTGCTCGGCACCGACGGCTTCGGGCGCTCCGACTCGCGCGCCAAGCTGCGCCACTTCTTCGAGGTAAATCGCTACTTCGTGGCGATCGCCGCGCTGAAGGCGCTCGCCGACCAGGGCGAAGGCAAGCCAAAGACGGTGGTTGATGCGATCAAGAAGTACGGCATCGATCCGGAGAAGCCGGATCCCGTCAGCGTATGAACCAGGTGCTCGTACCGGACATCGGCGACTTCAAGGAGGTTGAAGTCATCGAGGTACTGGTCAAGCCGGGCGACGCCGTCACGAAGGAGCAGTCGCTCATCACGCTCGAATCGGACAAGGCGACGATGGAAATTCCGTCGCCGGCCGCGGGCGTAGTGAAAGAGCTGAAGGTGAAAACGGGCGACAAGGTATCGCAGGGCTCGCCCATCCTCCTGCTCGATGCACAGGACGAAGCGAAGAAGGCCACGCCGAAGGCCGAGCCGCCGAAGAAGGAAGAGGCGCCGCGCGCGCCGGCGGCGGCAGCGCCGGCGCCAGCGCCGGGAGGCGCACGGGTGCAGAACGTCGCCGTGCCAGACATCGGCGACTTCAAGGAAGTCGAAGTAATCGAGGTGCTGGTCAAGCCCGGCGACAAGGTGGCGAAGGAGCAGTCGCTCGTCACGCTCGAGTCGGACAAGGCGACGATGGAGATTCCGTCGCCGGTCGCCGGCGTGGTGAAGGAGATGAAGATCAAGAGCGGCGACAAGGTGTCGCAGGGCTCGCCGATCCTCGTGCTGGAAGCCACCGAGCAGCGCGCCGAGCCGCGGCCCGCGCCGCAGGCCGAAGCACCCAAGGCCGCGCCCGCGCCGGCGTCCGCGACCGCGGCGACGCGGCCGTCGGCGTCACCCGCGCCGCAACCGGTGCCGCCCGCGCCACGCGAGGAGGGCGGGGCCAAGCCGCATGCCAGCCCGTCGGTGCGCAAGTTCGCGCGCGAGCTCGGCGTCGATCTCGCGCAAGTGCAGGGCAGCGGCCCCAAGGGACGCATCCTGCACAGCGATGTGCAGGGATTCGTCAAAGGCGCGCTCGCGGGTGGCGCCGCAGGTCGGGCCGCCCCCGCTGTCAAGGGGGGGATGGGGGGGTTGCCGTTCAACCTGCCGGCATGGCCCGACGTCGATTTCGCGAAGTTCGGCCCCATCGAGACGAAGCCGCTCGCGCGCATCCAGAAGCTCTCCGGGCCTTACCTACATCGCAATTGGATCTCGATTCCGCACGTCACGCAGTGCGACGATGCGGACATCACCGACCTCGAAGCGTTCCGCAAGGCGCAGACCGCCGAGACCGAGAAGCGCGGCTTCAAGCTCACCATGCTCGCGTTCATGATCAAGGCGTGTGTGACAGCGCTGAAGCAGTTCCCGCAGTTCAACGCCTCGCTCGACAAGAGCGGCGAGAACATCATCGTCAAGCACTACTATCACATCGGTGTGGCGGTCGACACGCCGGGCGGGCTGGTCGTGCCGGTGGTGCGCGACGCCGATCGCAAGGGCGTGTTCGATCTCGCGCACGAGCTCGGCGACATCTCGAAGGTGGCGCGCGACGGCAAGCTCAAGCCCGCCGATCTGCAGGGGGGCACCTTCTCGATCTCGAGCCTGGGCGGCATCGGCGGCAATTACTTCACGCCGATCATCAACGCGCCCGAGGTGGCGATCCTCGGCGTGTCTCGCTCGGTGATCCGGCCGGTCTGGGATGGCAAGAGCTTCGCGCCGCGGCTGATGCTGCCGCTCGCGTTGTCGTACGATCATCGCGTCATCGACGGTGCCACGGCCGCGCGCTTCTCGAGCTACCTGGTTTCTGTGCTCTCTGATATCCGCAAGCTGATCCTCTAGTGGCCAGCAACGAAGTGAAGGTCCCCGACATCGGGGACTTCAAGAACGTCGAAGTCATCGAGGTGCTGGTCAAGCCGGGTGACACGATCGCCAAGGAGCAGTCGCTCGTCACGCTCGAGTCGGACAAGGCGACCATGGAGATTCCTTCGCCGGCCGCGGGCATAGTGAAAGAGCTGAAGGTGAAAACGGGCGACAAGGTGTCGCAGGGCTCGCCGATCCTGCTGCTGGACGCCGCGGAAGGGCAGCAGCCCGCGGCGAAGGAGGCACCGAAATCGGCGCCGGCATCCTCGCGCCCGGCGGTAGCGCCCACCGCGCCGCCGGCAACTGCGGCGAAAGGCGATGTCGATTGCGACGTGGTCGTGATCGGCTCGGGCCCCGGCGGCTACTCCGCCGCTTTCCGCGCCGCGGACCTCGGGCTGCGCACGGTGCTGGTGGAGCGCTATCCGACGCTTGGCGGCGTGTGCCTCAATGTCGGCTGCATCCCCTCGAAGGCGCTGCTCCACACCGCGGCCATCATGGATGCCGCGCGTGCCCTCGCCGACCACGGCGTGAGCTACGGCGAGCCCAAGCTCGATCTTGCGAAGCTCCGCACGTTCAAGAACAAGGTCGTGGGGAAGCTCACCGGCGGCCTCGCGGCGATGGCGAAGATGCGCAAAGTGACGGTGCTGCAGGGCGTCGCCACGTTCACCGGTCCGCACGAGCTAGCCATCGAGGCGAAGGGCGACAAACGCTCGCTGCGGTTCGCGAACGCGATCATCGCGGTGGGCTCGCAGGCGGCGAAGCTACCGTTCCTGCCCGAGGATCCGCGCATCCTCGATTCGACCAGCGCGCTCGAGCTGCCGAGCGTGCCGAAGAAGATGCTCATCATCGGCGGCGGCATCATCGGCCTCGAGATGGGCACGGTGTACTCCACGCTCGGCACGCGCCTCGACGTCGTCGAGATGATGGACGGCCTGATGCTCGGCGCCGATCGCGATCTCGTCGCCGTCTGGCAGAAATTCAATGCGAAGCGCTTCGACCAGGTGATGCTCAACACCAAGACGACGAAGGTCGAGACGACGCCGAAGGGGCTGCGCGCCTCCTTCGACGGCAAAGAGGCCCAGACCTACGACCTGATCCTCGCCTCGGTCGGCCGCGTGCCCAACGGCAAGAAGATTGGCGCCGAAAAGGCGGGCCTGGCCGTCACCGAGCGCGGCTTCATCGACACCGATGCGCAGATGCGCACTAACGTGCCGCACATCTATGCGATCGGCGATGTGGCGAAGAATCCGATGCTTGCGCACAAGGCAGTGCATGAGGCGCATGTCGCCGCCGAAGCGGCCGCAGGGCAGCGCGCGTATTTCGATGCGCGCGTCATTCCCTCGGTCGCCTACACCGATCCGGAGATCGCCTGGGTCGGCCTCACGGAGGACGAGGCGAAGAACGCCGGCACCAAGGTGGGCATCGCCAAATTTCCATGGTCCGCATCCGGCCGTGCGATCGCCAACGCGCGCGACGAGGGCTTCACCAAGCTCATCTTCGATGCCGACAGCCACCGTGTCCTCGGCGGCGGCATCGTCGGCTTGGGCGCGGGCGACCTGATCAGCGAGCTCGCGCTCGCCGTCGAGATGGGCGCCGATGCCACCGACATCGGCAAGACCATCCATCCGCATCCGACGACGAGCGAATCGGTCGGCATGGCCGCGGAGCTTTTCGAAGGCGTGTGCACCGACCTGCCGCCGCAGAAGAAGCGATGACGCAGGACGAGCAGAAGCGCGCCGTGGCACAGGCGGCGCTCAAGTACGCGCAGGAGGGCGTGATCGGCGTCGGTTCGGGCTCCACCGTCAACATGTTCATCGACGCGCTCGCTACGATGAAAGGGCGCATCGACGGCGCCGTGGCGGCATCGGAGACGAGCGCCGAGCGGCTGAGGAGCCATGGCATCCGCGTCTACGACTTGAATGCGGTCAACGAGCTGCTTGTTTATGTCGACGGCGCCGACGAAGTGACCGAGCACCTGTACATGATCAAGGGCGGCGGCGGCGCGCTTACGCGCGAGAAGATCGTCGCGGCGGTGGCGAAGAAGTTCGTCTGCATCTGCGATGCTTCCAAGCTGGTGCCGGTGCTCGGCAAGTTTCCCGTGCCCGTGGAGGTGATTCCGATGGCGCGCAGCTACGTCGGCCGCGAGATGCTCAAGCGCGGCGCGCAGCCCGTGCTGCGTGAGAACTACAAGACGGATAACGGCAACCTGATCCTCGACTGCCACGGCCTGACGCTGCTCGATCCGCCGGCCATGGAAGCGGAGCTCGACAACATCGCCGGCCTGGTGACAAACGGCATCTTCGCGCGGCGGCCGGCGGATGTGCTGCTGCTGGCCGGGCCCGCCGGCGTGCGCACGATCACGGCCAAGCGCCTGTAGTTGCGGCGCGACGTCTTCCTCCTTTCGCTCGCCGCCTTCACGAGCTCGGCGAGCCTGCGCGCCACCGATCCGTTGCTGCCGCTCATCGCGGAGGACTATGCGGTCAGCACCGGCGCCGCCGCGGCCGCGGTCACCTCGTTCGCGCTCGCCTACGGCCTGCTGCAGATCGTCTGCGGGCCGCTTGGCGACCGCTACGGCCGCTATCGCACCATCGCCGCCGCGGCGTCCGTCTCGGCGCTGGGCTCGCTCGCCTGCGCGGCCGCACCCGACCTGCGCTCGCTCGTGCTCGCGCGCTTTGTCTCGGGCGCCACGATCGGCGCGTTCATCCCGTTGTCGCTCGCCTGGATCGGCGATACGTTCCCCTACGCGCAGCGCCAGGGCGTGCTGGCGCGCTTTCTCATCGGCCAGATGGTGGGC
>VBCM01000286.1 GCA_005883675.1 Betaproteobacteria bacterium | reverse complement strand
ACCAGGTTGAGCGCGAGCGCGAGCAGCACGTTCATCGCGCAGAGCACGAGGATGCCGCGCCAGTACGCCGTGCTGATCAGCCACGGCAACGCCGCGACGAGCACGATGGCCGCGCCGAACCAGAGCGCGCGCTTCAGACGTTCTCCTCCTTGCGCTCCGCGATCAGGCCGGTCGGGCGCGCGACGAGCATGGCGAGCAGCAGGATGAAGACGACGAGGTCGATGAGCCCGGAGCCGAGGTACTGCACCGTGAACGCCTCGATGATGCCGACGAGGATGCCGGCGATGATCGTGCCCTGCAGGTTGCCGAAGCCGCCAATGATGACGATGGCGAACGCCTTGACGATGACGGACGCGCCGGCGAAGGGTGAGAGCACGAGCACGGGCCCAAGCAGCGCGCCGGCCATGCCGGCAAGCGCCGAGGCGATGACGATCGTGAGCCCGATCAACAGTCCCGGATTGATGCCCATCAGCCCGGCGGTCTCACGGTCCTGCGCGACCGCGCGCAGCGCCTTGCCGAGGAAAGTGAAGCGAAGAAAGGCGTAGAGAGCGGCGATCGCCGCGGCCGACACGCACACGACGAGCGCGCTCTGCGCGCTGAAGAAGATGCGCCCGAAGCGCAGTGTCTCGCGCGCGAACGGCGAGTCGAACTGGTACGGAATTGGGCCGAAGAGCGCGAGCTGGGCATTTTCCAAAAGCACGGAGACGCCGATCGTCGCGATGAGGGGCCGCAGCTCGTCGCCGCGTTCGCGCAGCGGCGCGAACACCGCTGCGTTGATCGCCAGGCCGAGCAATGCACCCATGCCGAACGCGGCGACGATCGAGAGGAGATAGGCCGCGGTGTCCGGCAGCCCGAGCAGCTTGGTCGCGAGGCGCGTGACGGTGAAGAAGGCGGTGAACGCGCCGACGGTGACGAAGTCGGCGTGCGCGAAGTTGATCTGGTTCAGCACGCCGTAGATGAGCGTGAGGCCGAGGGCCACCATCACGTACAGGCAGCCCAGGTACACGCCGTTCAGCGACTGCTGAACGACGAGCGCCGCCAGGTCGCTCATCTACCGGCGCGCTATTGCTATTGCCAGCTCAGCGCCTTCCACGAGAGGTCCTTCTGCGTCTCCACGAAATGCACGACCGAGAGGTCGGCGTTCTGGCCTTTCGGGTCGAACGTGATGCGCCCGGTCGTGACCTCGACATCCTTGAACTTGGAGAACGCGTCGCGGATCGACTCGGAGTCGTGCGCGCCGCGCCTCACGGCCTCGGCGATGAGCAGGATCGCGTCGTAGGCGTGCGCATTGATATGCGTCGGCACCTTGTCCTGGCCGTACTTCGCCTTGAACGCGCTTACGAAGTCCTGGACCATCTTGCGCCTCTCGGTCGGATCGAACTGCACGATGCGCACGTAGCCGACGGAGGCCTCGCCCGCCTTCTGGTCGTAGCCGTAGGGCAGCCAGATCGAGCCCATCTGCACGCCGCTGCCGCCGCCGCCCTTCACGACCTTCGCCTGCGCGAGCGCCTGCGAGAGCCGCACCTGCTGGCCTTCGAGCGCGAACGTGGGCAGCACGTCCACCTTGCCAAGCGAGGCGATGCGCGTCGCGATGGCGGTGAAGTCGTTCACGTCGCGGCCGAAGTCGATGGTGGCGAGCACCTTGCCGCCGGAGGCTTCGAAAGGCTTCTTGAATCCCTCGGCGTTGTCGTTCCCCGCATTGGTCTTCTCGTGCAGGATCACCGCGGTGCGCGCCTTAAGAACATCGTGCGCGACCTTTACGAGCGGCGCGCTCTGCTGCTCGGCGTTCGGGAAGATGCGGAACGTGTACTTGTAGCCCGACTCGGTGAGCTTCATCGTCACCGAGCCGACGTTGAGCTGCACCACCTTGGCGTCGTTCAGGATCGGCGCGATGGCGAGCGACGCATCGGAGCATTCCTCGCCGATCACGATGTGTGGCTTGAACTGGTCGAGCAGGCGCTTGACGACGTTCGTGGCCTGCAGCGGGCTGCACGCCGAGTCCTCGTACTGCACCTGCAGCTTGTAGCCGTTTACGGTGCCCTTCAGCTGCTCGAGCGCGAGCTCGATGCCTTCCTTGTCCATCACGCCGAAATACGAGCCGGGACCCGAGATCGGCATCGCGACGCCGATGCGCACGACGCGCTCCTGCGCCGCCGCGGCCGCTGATGCGAGAACGATGGCGGCGGCAAGCGCCAGCCTGCTTGCGAGTTTCATAACTCCCCCTCCTGTGGGTTGCGGCGAATGTACTACAGGAAATTGGGAAAAACGAAATGCGTTAGCATTTGCGGCTTCGCGCATGAGCTATCTCGTCGGCATCGATATCGGCGGCACCTTCACCGACTGCGCCATCGTCGATCGCGCGGGCAAGCTCCTCACCGCCAAGGTGCCCTCGACGCCGCCGGATTTCGCGCGCGGCATGATGGACGCGCTCGGCGCGGGCGCTGAGGCGCTCGGGCTCTCTTTGGACGAGTTCTGCCGCGACATCGCGTTCCTTTCGCACGGCACCACGGTGGGCACGAACACCATCATCCAGAAG